>NZ_FMMP01000006.1:1079815-1439754 GCF_900095725.1 Cellulosilyticum sp. I15G10I2 | reverse complement strand
GATAAGACTTCCCATCCAGAAATGGAGTAAGACCCCTTAGAGACTATGAGGTTGATAGGTTGGAGCTGTAAGTGTAGTAATACATGTAGGTGACCAATACTAACGGTTCGAGGGTTTGACCTAAAAAAACAAGGTTAAAAGATAGTAAAAAACACTATCATAAAATACATCGTAGTATTTGTTTTTGAGAGTACAAAGAACATAAAATTTGAAATGCAAATTTTATATTCTTACAATCTAATATTTTTGGTGGCGATGCGACTAGGGGACACACCCGTTCCCATACCGAACACGTAGGTTAAGACCTAGTCGGCCGATGGTACTTGCTTGGAGACGAGCCGGAAGAGTAGGTGGCTGCCAAATTACATAAAAAACAACCTCTGCAAAAATGCGGAGTTTTTTTATATTTAGGGTGAAAGTTCAATGGTAGAACGTCAGCTTTCCAAGTTGAATATATCATAGCTCTTTTGTTATCTCTTGTCACTTACTACGTAGGTGACACTTATTATTATCCAAAAGCTAAGATAAGCCATTGTTTCTACGCTAGAGAGAATAAGTATCCGGAAGTCTGACTACGTAGTATTGCGTAGCAAATCTTACAGGTTTATTTGAATGGTACTTAGGGAGACTGTTTGAGCGCATGCGAGTTTCGACCGTTCATTCAAAGAAAGCTGTTTAGATTTGTAGCAAGACGGAGTCGGAAGACTGGAGGATACTTATTCTCGAGAGTAGGTGGCTGCCAAATTACATAAAAACAATCTCTGCAAATTGCGGAGTTTTTTATATTTAGAGATATAAGGCTTTAGATTATCAAATTAATCTAGGGCTTTTTTTGTGCTTAAAATAACGAGGATAAGCAGAGATTAACCTTTTATTAATCGATTTCTCATTTAATTGTCTGTTGTTACATCTACCTGAATACCATCCTTTATGATAATATAAAAGAAGAATGTAATAGTTAGGACGCATATAGGAGATGCTAAAAAAGTTAATAAAAGGTAATACGAAAATGAGATCAAAGGAGTTAAATTATTGTGGAGATAAAGACAGTATCGATTATTGGATTAGGGGCACTTGGCATCTTGTTTGGCAATCATTTATCAAAGAGAATGCCAAAAGAAGATTTAAGAATTATTGCTGAACAAGATAGAATATCAAAATACAAAGGTAATCATGTGTACTGCAACGGTGAACGCTGCCATTTCAACTATATTACGCCGGAGGAGGCGTGTACTCCAGCTGACTTAGTTATTTTTGCAGTTAAATATAACGACTTAAATAAAGCGATTCAAGCTGTAAGCAATCAAGTAGGTGAAAAAACTATTATTTTATCTTTATTAAATGGAATAACTAGTGAAACACTGATTGGAGAAACTTATGGGGCTCATAAACTCTTATATTGCGTTGCACAAGGGATGGACGCAGTTAAAGTAGATAATAGGTTGACTTATGAACATATGGGAATGATCTGTTTTGGAGAACGCGTACCCGGGGTTATCTCAGAAAAAGTAACACAGGTTTCAGACTTTTTTAAAAGAATGGCAATACCCTTTGAGGTTGAAACGGATATGTATAAAAGATTATGGGGTAAGTTTATGCTAAATGTAGGAGTCAATCAAACAGTTGCTGTTTATGAAACGAACTATGGTGGTGTTCAAGCAGCTGGAAAAGCAAGGGACACGATGATTGCAGCAATGAAAGAAGTAGTTCTCTTATCTGAAAAAGAAGGGATCTATTTAACACAGCAGGATATAGATTATTGGCTTAAAGTTCTAGGTACATTAAGTCCTAAGGGGAAGCCGTCTATGCGCCAGGATATGGAAGCAAAGCGTTGTAGTGAAGTAGAACTCTTTGCGGGGGAGGTCTTAAAACTAGGCCAAAAGCATAATGTGCCAACACCTGTTAATCAAAGATTGTATGATGAAATTATAAGAGTAGAAAGTACATATTAAAAATATATTTTTATCCAAATTAAAAAGCTACTGGGGAGGAGTAGCTTTTTATGAGGAAGGGTTATATAAAATTAAGAAATGTCTTGTTTACAGTTTCATTGTAATGCATGGAAATGTAGATTATGTGATGGTAAAATGGATATTGTGTGAATACTTTTTTAAGTATTTATGAATAGTTGCAAAAAAATAGTTATAAAAGAGCAATGTAGTATTTACATAAATAAAGGTTATTTGATAAAATCCAACAATTAATTTAAGACTAAAATAAAGTGTTAGGAGGTAGAAAAATAAAGTATATACGTACCAATTATTAGTAAAATGAATTTATTATAATGCAACCTTTCATGCTATAGTAAAATAGTAGGATGATCTTAATGATTTATGTTAACAAGTATGAACTTACTGTAGAAAAATAATTAGCTAAAAATAAATACCTTTTATAGAGATAATTATTGAAATTAAACAGTTTTTCACGTATACTTAATGCATATATTATAAGGAGGTAAAATAATGAAAAAAGGCAAAGGGTTATTTAAAAACTTGGGGAGCGTTATAATTATAGCCATGATTATTGGTATAATTGTAGGCGCAATAATGGGTGATAGTGCAGGGATATTCAGACCCATTGGAGATTTATTTGTTCAACTCATTAGAATGGTTGTAATTCCACTTGTAGCAGTTTCCATAATAAGTGGTGCAGCATCACTCGGTAATGGGAAATCTGCAGGAAAAATTGGTATTTCTACCTTTGCATTCTATCTTGGTACAACAGCAATAGCAGTTATTTTAGGACTTATAGCAGGAGAAATATTTAAACCAGGTGTAGGGATTTCAGTAGATTCTATTAATTCAATGTTTTCTAATGAATATGTAGATCAAGGTGCTTTACCAACCTTCTGGGAAACTTTAATCGGTATCGTTCCAGCAAATCCAATTAAGGCAATAGTAGATGGCAATATTCTTCAAATTTTATTTTTCAGTTTATTCCTTGGATTTGGAATATCTTCATTGAAAGAAGAACGAAAGGCATACCTTGTTAACTTTTTAGATGCACTTAATGATGCACTTATATTTATCATTTTAAAAATTATGTACATAGCACCAATCGGGGTTTTTGCACTTATGGCTGATGCGACAGGTACTTTTGGATTTAGTATTTTAGTACTTGTATTAAAACTATTTATTGTTTATGTAGTAGTGCTTATTATTCATACATTTGGTATATATGCTTTAGCACTCAAATTCTTTTCAAAGATTTCACCACTTCATTTCTTTAAGAAAATTTATAAGGTGCAGGCAGTAGCGCTCTCAACATCTTCATCAATGGCAACACTAGGAGTTAATATGGAAACTTGTGAAGAAGAACTAGGCGTTTCAAAAGAAACAGCTTCTTTTGTACTGCCACTTGGCGCTACAATCAATATGGATGGTAATGCAATATATTATGCATTAGCAGCATGTTTCTTTGCACAGCTTTTTGGTGTTCCACTAGGTATGCCACAGTATATAGCGATCATTATTACTGCAACTATTGGTTCAATAGGTCAAGCTGGGGTTCCAGGTCCATCACTACTTGTTGTTGCGGTACTTCTTGCAGCTAATATTCCAGTTCTAGGTTTACCATTACTCTTCGGAGTTGATAGATTATTTGATATGTTAAGAACAGCAGTTAACGTTACAGGGGATGCAACTTGTGCTGTAATTGTAGATAAGTTCAAAGATTAATCGAGCTAAAAATAATTTAAAATGAACAAATAAAAAGAAGCAATATGAATTGCTTCTTTTTATTTGCTTTATTTTATACTATTTAATTTGGTAACAATTTTGCTATATGTTTTGAATACTGCTCCATAATTTTTTTTGTAGTACTTCCAGGCAAACCATTTCCGATTATTTGATTATCAACCTTTATGATGGGCATTATTTGAATGACAGAGTTAGTGATAAAGATTTCATCAGCTTGATATAAGGTATCAAGCACGTATTCACCTTCTGTCACCGTTAGGTTAAGCTCTTTGACAATATCACTTAGGATCAGCGCTCTTACTATGCCATTTAATAAGCCACACGTAATAGCTGGTGTATATAATTTTTGGTCGTGGATAAAGAAAATATTACTGGAACTGCATTCACTGACCCTATTATCTGTATTAATAAATAGCGCTTCATCATAGCCAGCTCTTAGGGATTCTCTTTTTGCAATAAGACTATCCATGTAATTAAGGGTTTTAAGATAGGATAGGGGTGAAGTGGCATTACGCTTGATGGCTGAAGTTTTTAAGGAAAAACCCTTCTTGTAGCTTTCGGCATCATAGCCTGTTTCACGATGGGTAAACAGAATGGTTGCTTCTTTAAAACCTTTGGTTACAGTAATTCTTAATACACCATTACATAACTTAATATGGTGTATAAATCTAGTCACTTCAGCTTCTAAAATAGGTAGGGACGGGATATTTATTTCCATGATGCATAAAGCAGCGGTAAGTCTTTCTAAATGCTTCATCAACATAAGTGGCATACCATTGTAAATACGTATTGTTTCAAATACGCCATAGCCAAATAAGAGCCCTTGATCCTTTGCTTGGATAGCAGCCAGATCTTCATCAATGATCTGCCCGTTTATATAAATATAATTTTTTTGCATTTATACTACCCCCTATGTTTACTATTTAGCATTTTGAGTTATCTAGAGTCTCAACATTAACCCTATCAAAAAAGTTTTTTAAAAGTTCTTTGCCATATTCAGACAAAATAGATTCTGGATGAAACTGTACGCCGACTGTTAAAAATACTTTATGTCTTATTCCCATGATAATACCATCTGTAGTATAGGCCTGAACTTCAAGACAATCAGGTAAATTTTCATGTCTTAGGCAAAGTGAATGGTATCTAACCACCTTAAACTTTTTGGGAATATTATTAAATATGCCTTTTTGATCCGTTATAACTACGGACTGTTTCCCATGTACAACATCTGGTGCGAGGTCAATATGGCCTCCCATAGCAAGTCCAATGGCCTGATGACCAAGGCAAATACCTAGTATAGGGATAACGCCATTAAACTTTTTAATAATAGCAATGATTAGGCCAGCTTGCTCAGGCCTTCCGGGGCCTGGTGAAATGATAATGCAATCTGGTTTTAGGTTTTCAATAGCTTCAAGCGTTAGCTGGTCATTTCTATAAACTGTTATATCTGTCCTAATTTCACCAATATATTGATACAGGTTATAGGTAAATGAATCATAATTATCGATTAGAAGAACCATTTTATCGCCTCCTGTTTATCTTACAAAAAAGCACTGTACTGTAATGATACAATGCTTAAGTTAATATATTAAGCAGTGCTTTTTTTAATGCCGCACCTTTATCTAAAGTTTCCTGATATTCTTTTTCAGGAACTGAATCCCAGACGATACCTCCACCTACTTGGTAATAGGCCTTGTCTCCTTTAATCAAAATAGTACGGATAACGATATTGATATCCATATCTCCATCAAAACTAATATAGCCTACAGAACCCGTATAGATATGTCTACAAGTTGGCTCAAGCTCATCAATGATCTCCATAGCCCGTATCTTAGGTGCGCCGGTTATGGACCCTCCGGGGAAAGTAGCTTCAATACAATCAACTGCATCACAGCTAGAGCGTAATTCTCCTGTTACAGTAGATACTAGATGAAAAACAGTTGCATATTTTTCAATACTAAACAACTCCGGAACTTTAACCGTACCCAATTTGCACACCTTGCCAATATCATTTCTCATTAAGTCGACAATCATAAGATTTTCGGCCATATCTTTAGTACTATTTTTTAAAGTTGCGCTGTTTGCTTTATCTTCTTTAAGATTTCGTCCTCTTGGCATTGTGCCTTTAATGGGTCTTGTTTCAATCATTCCCTTTCTTATTTGCAAAAAGCGCTCAGGGGAACTGCTTACTATCTGAAAATCCCCAAACTCAAGAAATGAAGCAAATGGAGCAGGGTTTATTTTTCGAAGTGTGCCATATATATTTAAAGGATGTCTATTGATAGGCGTGGTAAATCTCTGCGTCATATTCATCTGATAGATGTCGCCTTGACGAATATATTCTTTCGCTTTAGTGATGGCTTTATAATAGTTTTGCTGTGTAAAGTTAGATTCCAAATGTGTAGGGTTATTTTTATAGGGTTCATCAAGATATAAATCACTTTGAACTTCACTACGCCCTTCTATAAATTGTTTCAGGTATGTTACTTTTGCTTTGGCGTGTTCTTCACTAAAATGAGGCAGACCAGCTGATACTGCATAGTTTCTTTTTTCTAAATGGTCAATAACTATAATGCCATCATAAAAGCCCATAATCATTTCGGGTAAGTCTATATCATCATATGCTCTTTGGGGCAGCTTTTCAATATGATGGCATAAATCATAGGCCATATAGCCAACTGCGCCTCCTATAAATGGCAAGTCAGTACTATTTTTAATAGTATATCTTTGCAATAATTTTTTTAACACATGAAAAGGATTACCCTCTAAAACTGTTTCGTGTCCGTTTTCCCAAATTTTTATTTTTTCCCTTTTGGACGTTATTCTTAAAAATGGATTCGCTCCAATAAAAGAATACCGTCCTAATCTGCCAGGGTCCATGCCACTATCTAAAAAGAAGCTGTATTTTTCTTGGAAAAACAACTTGTATATTTGGAAAGAATCCAAAGTCGTATCAATCTCTTCATAATAGACTGTATTCATATTAATCACCTAATATATTCACAAATTATACTTCATCAAAGTATAATATCATAAACGTAACAAAAACGCTATAATGAGATTGACCGTATTAATTTTAGGATGCCTTACCAAGAGGTGACAAATACAGATAAAAAAAGACTTGGTTTAAAAAAATTGTAATATGTCTTAGTGTGGGCTATAATAAAGCTAAATAAATCATAAAAAAATGACTTTTCAAGAGGGTTTATATGTTTATAAGTATATTTTGTTTAGGTATAATGTATGGATTATTACTAGATCTTGCAGTGAATAGAATCTCCTATGATCTTTATAGAAAGAAAACGTGTTCAGTAAATTTTATGATAGTTTGTATAAGTGGTATAGTATTCACAATATTATTTTTAAGATTTGGAGTAACTATAAAATTCATAAAAGGTATAGTGATGGGTGCCATTTTAATTGGGGTTTCTTTTATAGACGTGAGGTATCAAGTGATTCCTGATAAGTTATGGATAATCTCTTTAATAAGCGGATTAATATTTGTTTGGGCGGACAAGCTGTCTTTTTTAAGCAGTTTATTTGGCATGCTTACTGGTGGACTGATCCTTTTGGTTTTAGGACTTATACCCGATACGCTTGGTGGAGGAGATATTAAATTAATGTTTGGCCTTGGTGCTTTTCTAGGACCTTATAAAACATTATGGGCAATCTTGCTGGCGTTTGCAGTATCAGCTATAGTGAGTATCTTTCTGCTACTCATTAAGATAAAAGGGCGTAAAGACTACATCCCTTTTGCACCATTTTTAGCGTTAGGCAGTTTTATTGCTTTGATAATCTAATGTTCTTATAACTAGATTTTTAACTGGAGGGACACTATAATGACGAAATTAACCTTAGATATTAGTACTATTAGTAAAATAAATAAAAAGATAATAGGAGAAATAAGTACAAGCCGAGAGCAAATACTTGATATAATTGATAATATAAGAAGCGAGCAGGAAAGTTTAAAAATACAGCTAGATCAGATTAAAAATGAGGTTATACAGACTATTTGTGAAGCAGATGAGCTGGAAAAAAAGGACAAGGCAATGAGAAAAAGGCTCGCAGAAGTATCAGAGAATTTTCATAAATATACAGAAGAAGATGTTAAGGAGGCTTATGAAAAAGCTGCTGATACAAGAGTTAAATTCTATACAAAACAAAATCAAGAAAAAATGTTAAGAGAGAAAAGAACACAGCTAGAGATTGCATTGAAAAAGTCAATGCAGAATATAGATAGTGCCGAGAAGATAGTCGGGCAAATAAGTGTTGCACTAAGCTATCTAGAAGGAGATATGCTATCGGCTTTAGGCGGAACAGATAAAAACTCAGAAATGTATCTGGGTATAAAGATCTTAGAAGCTCAGGAGGATGAGCGTAGAAGAATAGTAAGAGATATCCATGATGGTCCTGCACAGCATATGGCTAATGCAATCATGAAGGTTGATATTTGTGATATGGTTATTCAAAAGGATCTAACAGAAGGACTTAAGGAACTTGCAAGTTTAAAAGAAAGTGTTAAGATAGCGCTTAAAGAAGTTAGAAATATTATTTTTGACTTAAGACCAATGTCTCTTGATGATTTAGGACTTAACCAAACCATAAGAGAAATGATTAAGTCAATTACCAAAGAATCTAAGATGGATGTTAAGCTCTTATTAAAGCCTATCCAAGAAGAGATAGAACCTATTATTCAAGTGGCAGTATATCGTATTATCCAGGAGGTATTTAATAATATAAAAAAGCATGCCAGGGCAAAAAATGTAGCGGTAAAGTTAGATTTTGGCACAAAATATCTGATGCTTATCCTATCCGATGACGGCGTTGGCTTTAATGTGGAAGAAACTTTGAAACATGTAAAAAATAGAGCCTCCTCCTATGGACTTATTGGTATAATTGATCGTGTTAATCAATTGCAGGGTAAAATTGAAATAAAATCTTCACAGGGAGCAGGGACGACTTATACCGTTAAACTTCCTATTAATCGAGAGGTGATTAGTGATGAAAAAAGAGGTCATTAAGGTATTCATTGCAGATGATCATGATATCATTAGGCAGGGACTTAGGCGCATTATAAGTTTTGAGGAGGAGTTATGTATCATTGGAGAGGCACCAGATGGTGATAAGGCCTTAGCGCTTATAGCAGAATGTACACCTGATGTGATCCTGCTAGATTGCAATATGCCGCTAAAAAATGGTATTGAGGTCCTAAAACTTGTAAAAGAGAAAAATACAGATATTAAAATTATTATGCTAACCATTGAAAATGATAGAAAAACAATTCGTACGGCTATTGATATCGGCGCTGATGGCTATATGTTAAAAGATTCGGCTGGAAAAGAAATAGTCAGTGCAATTAAAATGGTCTATAAGGGTGAAAAATATATCGATAAATCCTTAATATCCTTTTTATTTCTAGATATGAGAGATAAAGATAAAAAAGAAGTGAGTCCCTTAGATCCACTTACTAAGCGAGAACTTGAGGTTCTTTTTAAAATTGCTAAAGGATTAAGTAATAAGGAAATAGGAGAACAGCTTTACCTATCAGAAAAAACAGTTAAGAATTATGCGACAGCACTTTTTAGGAAGATTAATGTATATGATCGTGTTCAGGCGACGCTTGTCGCACTACAAAATAATATTGAAGATTATTATAAAATAAAACATGGCGATGAGTAGGGACTTTAGTCCCTGTTTTTTTATGACTTTTTTACCTATTGAATAGGACCTTTGTAATCTTCAAAGAGAAAGGAGAAAAGGATATAATACTATTAACGAAACAGAAATATTTATTTAAGGGAGGAATGGCTATGTTACAACTATTTGATACATATGTGCTCTCAAGGCTAAATAATAAAAAAGGGCAGGAGATGGTTGAGTATGCACTACTGATAGGGCTTATTGCAATAGTTGTTATTGGAGCACTCATACTATTTGTGCCACCTATTAGTTGAAAATTCCAAGAAATAATAGATACTCTAATCAGAAGAATCAAAAAAACATCTGAAGACTAAACCTCTTTTAAATGCTCTAATCAAGTATAACTCTGATTAGAGCATTTAAAATATGGCTAAGTAAAAATAAAGGGAGGAGGCGCGTTATGAATAAGATAAGGATACTTATAGCAGATGATATTGAAGAAACTAGGGGTGTGCTTAAAAAGATCATAAGCTTAGAGGATAATCTCCTAGAAGTTGTAGGTGAAGCAGATAATGGAGAAGACGCACTAAAGCTTATACCTAAAATAAAGCCAGACGTAGTTTTAATGGATATTAATATGCCTGTATTAAATGGTCTTGAGGCTACAGAAAGAATAACAAATGAGCATCCCTCAGTTATTGTCATTATTATGTCTGTTCAGGCCGAAAATGAATATTTAAAGCGCGCTATGTTTCATGGTGCTAAGGAATACATTATTAAGCCATTTAACTATAAAAGCTTAACTGAGACGATTAAATTAACCTATGAAAAATATAAAAACAGACCCATAAAGCTGATAGAACATGAAAATAGGGCTGGTAAGGTAATAACCTTTTTTAGTTCTAAGGGAGGGGTTGGAAAATCGTTTCTCGCCTTAAATACAGCTATTATACTTAGTAAAAATGAGAAGAAGAAAATACTTCTTGTAGATATGGATTTACAGTTTGGAGACATATCTATACTCACTAATAGGCATAATCAGAGGACTATTCTGGATATAGTAGATGATGTTCAAGTAGATACTTACGAGCGTATAAAGCCCTATTTATATAAGTATAGTGAAAACATAGACATGCTTTTTGCACCGGGTAAACTAGAAGAGGCAGAATATATAACCAAAGATAGTATTCAGAAAGTCATGCGTTTATTTAAAAAAGAGTATGATGTGATTATAGTAGATACCGGTGTTAATTTTAATGATCATAATCTGTATCTTTTGGACTATGCAGATAAAATATTTTTTGTTTCTACGATGGAAAGTGCAGCTCTAAAAAATACGAAGCTTGGTATGAGAATAATGAAATCTCTAGGCTATGATAAGAACAAGGTTAAACTGATTATAAACAGATATACAACGCATTATGGCATTAACAGAAAAGATGTAGAAGAAGTATTTAAAGATGGCATTTTTGCGCTTATTCCAGAGGAAGAAAAAACTGTTAATCTTTCAGTTAATAAAGGGGAGCCTTTTTGCGAAATGATCAAATATAATAATCAGAAGATAGGCAGGGCACTTGAAGAGATGTGCAGAGATTTTACGATGTAGGAAAGGGAAATGAAGCATGTTTTTAACGAGAAAGAAATAGCCGCATACTTCGGTGAAAATGTTAAGGTCGGGAGAAGACTTAATATTATTGAATAGTATTAAAAGGAGTATAAGAGTATGATTAAACTAAAGAATGGTAATGCTATGGAATTCATGACAACATATGAGGGCGAGAAATACGTTGTTACAATTTCAAATACAACAAACACTTTCAAATTTTTAGGAAATGATTATTCATACTTTATTTTAAGTTCAGCTAAAAAAATAAAAACATATAGTAACACAGCCCATGAGAAAGTTTTTTTAACTATAGATCTTTATGGAAGACTATTTCTTACAACTTACAAAGAAGAAATGAGTTCTGAAAGTGGTGATAGGATGGATGAGACATATTGCCTGGTAGCAGATGAAAAGGATGCAGATGAACTTTTTAAGAGTGGAAGTGCTATTTTAGGGCGGGAGCCCTATGTTTATTCAGATTGCTGCAATCACATTATGGTCAGAGAAAAATGCAAATCAAATGATGAGGTTATTTAAATCGAAGTTACCTCAGTGGGGAAACAGGGTCAGGAAAAGAAAGTGAGTATTGACTTTCAGTACTATCTTATATAGTATGTAGGAAGTAATATAAATAGATGATGCGCTAAAATAGTACTATTTTAGTTGGAGGACAAATGGCTGTTAATAAAAACACTGCAAATAGTTTTAACTATAAGAATATGAAAAAGCTTAATAAGAATTTTATGTATAAAGATCTTAAAAGAAGTCATTGCTATGATACTGACTTCTCAGGTTCGAATTTTGATTATGCAAGCTTTAGGGGTGCACATTTAAAATCTTGTAATTTTTTTGAATGTACTTTTAAATCAGCAGAGTTTGTTGGAACTAATCTTAAAAAGAGTAAGTTTAAAAAGGCTAGATTTGAGAACACACTGTTTGAATCGGTAAATTTAGATGGCGTAGATTTTAATGGGGCAACATTTAAAAACACAATATTTTTAGCTACGGACGTCACAAAAGCTGTTAATCTCAATTTAAAGAATGCGGATGTTAGGATTTTTGATGAGATGCCGTCCTTAAACTTAAGTGAAAAGCTTGAAAATGCAGTTAAAGAGGCAATGAAGAATGATTATATAAAAGCATCACGTGTTTTAGATACGAAAGAAGGGGCAATTAATGCACTCAGCATTCTAGTACTATTAGAAAACTTTGATGAAGAGACGCTTATAAAGGGGCTTGAACTTGCAGCTAAAAATTTAGATAAAGGGTTTAGTACCCTAAGTTATATTATAACTTTTTTAAAAAATTATATAGCACAAGAGCTGCTTTAGAAGAAAAATAAGAAATCCTTAGACATTAGAAATGGATGTCTAAGGATTTATCTGCACATTTAGAGTTTTTGTACATTTATAGCAGATGGACCTTTTTGATCTTGAATAACATCAAAACTAACTTCTTCACCTTCATGCAGATCTTTGTCATTTCCCTTTTCTTTAACCTGAGAATGATGCACAAAAACATCATTCCCAGCATTCGCAGAGATAAAACCATAACCTTTTTCATTATTGTACCACTTAACAATGCCGGTATAACTAGCCATATTAAGCACCTCCTTTAAAGTATTCATAAATAGTATGAATACTAGCAGCAGTTTTTATAATGGAAATTATTTAAATAAGGAGGATAGTGCTAAAGAGAAAGTATGAAACCCATGAGATTCTAAAAAAATTTAGAATTCATGGGTTTTTTATTTATGAAAAAGATTTTAGGAGATTGACAAAAGTAAAAAGTTAATATACACTATAAAACATAGTAAACATATAAATTAAGTAGGAATTAAAAACGGAGGCTATTATGAGCAAAATTAAAAAACTAGGTTTATGGATGATATCAGCAATTATTATGATCAGCGCTGCAGGTTGTGCAAAATCAGCAGAAACAACAGCGCCAGTAGCGGAAAAAGATTTCTTAGAAACCATTAAGGAAAATGGTGTTTTAAAAGTTGGTACAGAAGGAACCTATCCACCTTTTACATACCATGATGATGCAGACAATTTAGTAGGATATGATGTGGAAATAGCGCAAGCCATTGGAGAAGCATTGGGCGTAGAAGTTGAATTCGTAGAAACCAAATGGGATGCTATGATAGCTGGATTAGATGCCAAGCGTTATGACATTGTTGTTAACCAAGTAAGTATCACAGAAGAAAGACAGCAAAAGTATGATTTTTCTATACCTTATACAATTTCAAAGGCCGTTTTAATTGTTCGCGCTGAGGAGGAAGCTATTAATAGCTTTGAAACGTTAGCAGGTAAAAAATCAGCACAGTCACTTACCAGTAACTTTGCTAAGACGGCAGAAAAGTATGGTGCAGAGCTTGTTGGGACGGATGGATTTAACCAATCAATTGAACTTGTAATCAGTAAGAGGGCAGATGCAACGATTAACGATGATGTCACTTTCTATGACTATCTTAAACAAAAGCCAGATGCACAAATTAAGATTGTAGCGTCTGAAGAGGATGCTTCTAAAAGTGCTGTTCTTATTAGAAAAGGCAATGATACTTTTGTTAAAGCTGTTAATGAAGCGCTAGAAAAATTACAAGCTGATGGGACGATTAAAGCCATTTCTGAAAAGTACTTTGGGGCTGATATCTCTAAGTAGGCAGAAAGGAAGTTTATTAATATGCAGATTAATGAGCGCATTATAGACTTAGTTATCAATTCATTTTGGACTATTTTAAAACCCGGGCTTATTTATACGATACCACTGACGCTTATTTCATTTGCGATTGGACTCGTTATTGCCATAGCAGTAGCACTTATTCAAATCTCTCATTTGAAAGTCTTAAAATTAGTTACAGGTTTTTATGTATGGATTATTAGAGGTACACCTCTTTTGGTACAGATTTTCATTATATTTTATGGACTGCCCAGTGCGGGTATTACCTTAGAGCCTTTTTTAGCTTCTATTATAGCCTTTTCTTTAAATGTCGGAGCGTATAGTTCAGAAACCATAAGAGCCGCTATATTATCGATTCATAAAGGACAATGGGAAGCTGGGGAGTCTCTTGGGATGAATTATTTTCAAGTGTTAAGCAGAATTATTATCCCACAGGCTACTAGGGTGGCTGTTCCCCCGTTATTTAATGCTTTTATTGGCTTGGTCAAAGATACCTCGCTGGCAGCTAATATAACAGTGGCAGAAATGTTTATGGTAACACAAAGAATAGCAGCTAAAACCTATGAACCTTTGATATTGTATTGTGAAGTAGCTTTTATTTATCTTATGTTTTGTACTGTATTAAGTAAGGTGCAGCAAAAAGCAGAAGTGAAATTAAGCAGAGGACAAAGGATATAGGAGGTGAGTTTATGTTTAGCATTAATAATTTAGCTAAAAGCTTTGGGGAAAATAGAATACTTAAAAATATTAATTTAACCATTATGCCTAATCGTACGACGGTAATAATAGGACCATCAGGTTCTGGCAAAACGACATTGCTCCGGTGTATTAATCTTCTTGAGCTGCCAAATGCAGGTGAGTTGAATATAAACGGTGAAGTACTAGGTTTTAACGGTACAAAGGTAAATAAAAAAGATATTTTGAACTTAAGAAAGAAAACTGGGATGGTGTTTCAAAGCTTTAATTTATTTCCCCATAAAACAGCTCTAGGAAATATAATAGAAGGGCCTATAACTGTTCTCAAACAACCTAAAGAAGAAGCCGTAGCACAGGCTATGAAGCTGCTTAAAAAAATAGGTTTAGAGGATAAGAAAGACAGTTATCCTCATGAATTATCCGGAGGGCAGCAGCAGCGTATTGCTATTGCAAGAGCATTAAGCATGAAACCAGAGATTCTTTTATTTGATGAGCCCACAAGTGCATTAGACCCGGAGCTTGAGATCGAGGTCTTAAGTCTTATCAAAGAGTTGGCCGAGGAAAATTATACAATTGTGATCGTAACCCATAAAATGTCCTTTGCGAGAGACGTAGGCGATAATATTGTATTTATAGATCAAGGTGAGATTATAGAGCAGGGAACTTATGAGAAACTCAATGAATCACCCAATACGAGAATAAGACAATTTTTAAATACTTTTAATTAAAAACAAAGGTCTGAACATCTACTACTTATAAGATGTCAGGCTTTTTTTTGGGGGTTAGAATAAATAGGGCTTGGGTGACAGAAGATATGATAAAGAAAACAAAATGTTTTTATTGGAGGTAAGTGATTTGGCAAAGCGGTTAAGATATGATATGAATGCATGTTTAGGATGCCACACATGCTCTTTAGTCTGTTCAGCACTAAGTGGTTATCACTCTTTAGGAGCAAGCGCCATTAACATAAAAACAAAGGGAGGATTACAAGGGAAATTTGTTTGTGTCGTTTGTTCAGGGTGTACTGAAAATATTTCTTGTATGGAAGCCTGCAAGACGGGGGCATTAAAAGCGCGCACTGGGGGAGGGGTTGTCTTAGATAAGAGTAAGTGTATTGGTTGTAAAGAATGTATTAGCTCATGCACTACTCGTGCCATTCATTATAGTGATAATCTGGACCATCCGATCATATGCCGGCAATGTGGGACATGTACGAAGTACTGTCCGCATAATTGTTTATATCTGGAGGAGGTAGAATAGGGTGTTGTATACAAATTATATTCGTGTTTTGTCCATTAACCTAACAGATGAGACCTACACGATTGAACATAGGGAAGATCTAAAGCAATATTTAGGCGGCGTTGGCGTTGCATCTAAATTATTAGAAGAAAATATTAAACCAGATGCAGATATTTTGGATCCATCACAATGCATAGTTTTTGCTATCGGCGCTATTTCAACTATTTTTCCAGTTATCACTAAAACGGTTGCAATGTTCTGGTCACCCCTTACTAAAGAACTTGGAGAAAGCTACGCCGGGGGCAGAATGGCCATGACGATGCTGATGGCACACTATGATGCCATTGTAATCACAGGCAAAAGCACACTACCTATTTACCTTGCTATAGAAAGCCATAATGTTGCATTTAGAGATGCTTCTGCTCTATGGGGGATGCCTGCAGAGGACATTGGTCGCATCATAAGAGAAAGAGAAGAGGGGGCAGGAAAACGCAGTATTATTCGTATTGGTGAGGCTGGGGAAAATCAACTCAGTTTTGCCAGTGTATGTGTAGATACTTACCGGCACTTTGGGCGTATGGGACTAGGTGCTGTTATGGGCAGTAAAAAGCTTAAAGCTATTTCAATTTGGGGAAATGGAGAACTTCCTATTAAAAACCAAAAAGAATACTTTAATGTCTATAAAGAGCTTCATAAGAAAGTCATTACAACAGATGCTATGAAGAAATACCATGATTTAGGAACTGCTATGGGAGTTAATCTAATGAATGAAAAAGGCGGGATACCTATTTTGAATCTGCAGGCTTCACAGGCAGAAGACATTGAAGATCTTTCAGGTGAAAGTTTTGCAGAGAAAAACTTGGTGAGAAAGACAGCTTGTGCGGGATGTCCTGTAGGCTGTATCCATATTGGACAATTTAGGCGGGAATTTGGTAAAGGTTATGAATTTGAAGCTATAAGTGTTGGTTACGACTATGAACTTATTTTTAGCTTAGGCACTTTCCTTGGCATTAATAGCAGCGATGAGGTACTTGAGTTAATAGAAGCAGTTGAAGATTATGGGATGGATGCCATATCTGCTGGTGTGGTATTAGGCTGGGCCACAGAAGCTTATCAGAATAACCTATTTACAGTAGAGGAATGTCTTATACCCTTAGAATTTGGCAATCAAAAAAATTATCTTTTGGCGTTAAAACATATGGCTAAAAGAACCAATGCATTTTATTTTGATTTAGGTAAAGGCTGCAACCATGCCAGTTCAATCTATGGCGGAGCGGACTATGCAATGCACTTTAATGGCAATGAAATGTCAGGCTATCATACGGGGTATGGTTCTGTTTTAGGCTCAGCAGTTGGTGCAAGACATTCACATCTATGTAATGGCGGCTATTCTTTTGACCAAGGGGATAAAGTGCCCCCAGAAGAGATACTGGAAAAGATATATGATGAGGAGTTAGACAGATGTATTCTCAATTCACTTATTGCCTGTTTATTTGCAAGAAAAATATATGATAAGGCCACGATACTGAGTGCACTTAAGACCGTAGATGTTGATATGGAAGCGGATGCATTAGATAAGACAGCCAAAGAGATTTTTAAAACAAAACTAAGAATAAAAAAAATGCTCGGATACCATCTAAAAAGCTTGCGTCTCCCAAAACGCTTTTTTAAGACAACCGGTTTTGGGACAGCAGTAGATGAAAAGATGACTTACGAGCTTATTAAAAAATATAGTGAAAAGTGTGAGGAACTATTAGACTCATAATAAAAAGCTTAAAAAGTGCTGCTTCAAAAAAATTTGAAACAGCACTTTTTAAGCTACGCAATAATGTTACCCCCAACAATTACGGTCTGCACTTCAATATTTTCATCAAATAAAACAAGATCAGCATCAAAACCCTCAGCAATCAGACCTTTTTTATCATGGACCTGGGCGTGTTTAGCAGGGTTATAAGTAGCCATTTGAACAACTTCAAAAAGTGTATAATTTGTATGAGTCCAAACATTTTTGATAGCTTTATTAAGGGTGAGTACAGAACCTGCAAGAGCACCGTTTTCTAAGTGCACAGATCCGTCTTTGGCAATTACATTCTGACCACCCAATACGTATGAACCAGGAGGCATACAGCAAGCCATCATAGCATCCGAGACAAGCAGTATGTTATCAATAGATTTTTGTTTAAAAGCAATACAAAGTGCAGGATAATCAATATGAATGCCGTCACATATGGTTTCGGCAGTTACATCAGACAAAAAAGCAGCCCCTATAACACCAGCATCCCTATGATGAAGTCCAGTCATAGCATTATAAAGATGCGTAATATGTGACATACCTTCATTAATACCATGCATAGCTTCTCGGTAAGTCGCTTTTGAGTGTCCAATAGAGGCAACGATTTGGTGCTGGCTCAAAAATCGAATGAGCTCATCGGCACCTTCAATTTCAGGAGCAAGTGTAACGGATTTTATAATAGACCTATAAGGGCCGACAATATTTTCAAATGCTTCGATAGAAGGTTTCTGGAGGTATAGCGGATTTTGAGCACCAATCATGAAAGGGCTGATAAATGGGCCTTCAAGATGTATGCCTAGTATATTTGCGCCTTTAGTACCCCTAAGCATCGCATCGTAAACAGCATAAACAGCTTGCTTGATTTCCTCAGTAGGGCAAGTCATTGTCGTTGCAAGAAAAGAAGTGGTACCGTGTTTCACAATAGCTTTAGAAATTTCATTAAGTGAGTGATAGGTTCCTTCCATAGTATCATGTCCGCCGGCACCATGGATGTGAACGTCAATAAATCCAGGAGATAAATAAAGTCCTTTAGCATCTATCACTTCATCATAAGTGGTTAGTTCAGGATTAACCTTGGCTATTTTACCGTTCTTTAGTAAAACAGAACCATCTTCAATACGATCAGTATAGATAATCTTACAATTTTTAATTAACATCAGAATCCCTCCAAAGATAGAATAAATTATCCGAACTGGTATAGACATCTATATGTATATATCATATAATATATTATATAAGAAATAAAAAGATATTCAATACAAAATACAAAAATAAATTGGATAATAGATGAGGAGATGAGTATATTGATGGATAAAAAAAGTCCTATTCCTGCGTATTATCAGTTAGCTACAGAGATTGAGCAAAAAATAGATGCGCATGTATGGCTGCCAGGATATTGTATACCCAGTGAAAGAAGTTTAGCAGAAACCTATCAACTCAGTCGTATGACAGTACGGCAGGCACTTGGTGAACTTGTACAAAAGGGAATCTTAGTCAGAGAAAAGGGCAAAGGAACCTTTGTGTGTGAGAAAAGTATTAAACAAAGGAATATTATGAGCTTTACTGAAATGATGCAAGGTTTAGGAATAGACTTTACGACTGAGGTGATCTGCTTCGATAAGATATACCCTGAGGAAGATATGTTTTTACCTTTTGAAGATGAGGAAGTTTATCTCATAAAAAGACTCAGAATCGTTAAAGGAGTTGTTATAGGTGAAGAGACTATTTATATACCCAGTAGTTTACTGCCGGACCTTAAAAAATCAGATATACAAAGTTCTTTTTATAAATATTTAGATGAAAAGGGATTATCTGTTTATGAGTCAGATGCCTCTATTCAAGCTGTACTAATGAATGAAACGTATTATGAAACCTTCGGAGTGACACAGCATCTACCGCTGATTCAAGTAACCAGCAAAAATTACTCGGATGAGGGGGCATTAATATTTGTAGAAGAGTCTGTTTATAGATCAGATAAATATATGTTCCAAGTTAATGTAGCAAGAAGAGAGGGATACTTAAAATGAATATTATAGTTACAGCAAATTACGAAGTATTGAGTGAAACCGCAGCAAATAGGATTGCAGAAGTTATTAAGAATAAGCCTAATGCAGTTCTTGGACTTGCTACAGGAAGTACACCGATAGGACTATATAAAAAGTTGGTGACGTATAATAAAGAGAACTTAATTGACTTTTCTAGGGTAACAACCTTTAATTTAGATGAATATATAGGTATACCTGCCAGTCACACTCAAAGCTATAGATACTTTATGGATTATCACTTATTTAATCATATTAATATCGACTATCAAAAGACCCATGTGCCAAATGGCATGGCAAAAGATATTCAGGCAGAATGTGAAGCTTATGATGAGATGCTTAGAGGTCATGGGGGGATTGATATCCAAGTGCTGGGAATAGGTAATAACGGACATATTGGTTTTAATGAGCCGGGTAGCGCTTTAACCGTTGGTACCCATGTGACAGAGCTTGCTCAAGGTACAATAGAAGCGAACTCAAGATTTTTTAGTACAAGGGAGGAAGTACCAACTCAGGCTATTACAATGGGGATTGGGGATATTATGAAAGCCAGGGAAGTCATATTACTTGCCAGCGGTATTACCAAAGCAGATATTATTTCTAGATTATTAGAAGATAAAATTGACACTTATATTCCGGCATCACTTCTTCAGGCACATCCTCATGTAACAGTGATTGTAGATCAGCTTGCAGGGCAGCTTATTTAACTTAAGTCCGTATAGTTTAAACGGTGTCTGAAAGCACTTATTGTGTTAAAATAATAGAAAAAGAGATAGGGAGGAACTCATATATGAGGCAGCGCCTGCAGCGTTTATATTATAAAATACCCATTAAAGTAAAATGGAGTATATTTATTTGTATATTAGTTTCTTATCCTATTCTCTTCATGGGGTATATTGGTTATACGCAATATGAAAAAGTAATTACGACACATTTTATAGAATCTGTACAAAAGGAAATTCTTTTAATTCTAGAAGATACGCAAGAAAATATTAAGCAGCTAGAAGAATTTGTAGCAGAGCTCAAATATGATGAGGCCATTCATAATTTTAACCAAAGGTACTATGCTGTAATAGAAGAGAAAAAAAGAAAAGACTATTTTGATGAGAGGGTATCCACAAGTTACAGTGGTATAGGCGATTATGAACTAGGCATGATGGTAGAGGGGTATTTAAGATCCATTGTGCTGTCTAAACCTGAAATAGATGTTGGTGGCTATCAGTTTAGTGATAAAAGCACACACTATATAGTCAGCAAAAAGAAATCCTATCAAGAAGAACAAGCGTTTAGAGAAAGTAATATTTTCAGTCATCTTCATGAAAAACTTTTAGATCAGGATGAGGTGTTTGCATACCACATAGATGAAGCCAGTAATATTTATATAGGGGAAAAAATATTTGACAGAAATACGTTCAAAGAAGTAGGTATTATTGTCTTTAAAATTAAAAAAGATTATCTAGTAGGCAAGTACAGCAGAGTTGTAAAAGATTCTACTGAGGGTATTTATGTAGTAGAAAACGGTGGAAAAGAAATTTTAAGTAAAGGGAATTTACCAGATAATAAGTGGGAGCAGATGCAGGCTTTTTTTAATATGAGGCCCAGGGATGGCAATCTCTATATAACAGAAGATAAACAGCAGGCTGTACTCTATGCAAAGATTAGTTCACTTAATCTATCCATGCTAAGCGGCATTTTTATTTCAAAGGATGTACTTTTAGAAAATATAAGACAACTTTCAAACAATGTTATTTTAATATGCGTTTGTATCCTACCGATTTTTTTACTGTTTGCCGCCAGACTTTATAAAGAAGTTATTTATCCTATCTACATATTAAGCGGAAAGATGCAGCAGATAGAAAATGGCGATATGGGTGTTGTTATGAGCAGTGACAGAAAAGATGAGCTAGGCTATTTATTCAGTACATTTAATAAGATGAGTAAACGTATTCAATACTTAGTTAATATTGTCTATAAAGAAGAAATCGCACTCAAAAATGCAGAAATTAAGCTGCTTCAAGATCAAATTAATCCGCATTTTCTTTATAATACACTTGAAATGATTAATTGGAAAGTGAGGATGTCGGGAGATTTTGAGGCTTCCGAAATGATAGAAGCGCTTTCAGGAATTATGGAAGTCAATATTGACAGAAGAAAAATACCGTTTCTTACGATAGAGGAAGAGATGAAATATCTGGATAATTATATACTGCTTATGCAAAAGCGTTTTGGCGAAAAAGTAGTTTTTGTAAAAGAGGTGGATCCTAATAGCTATTGTTATAAAATACCAAGAATTATTCTTCAGCCGCTGGTGGAAAATGCTATTACCCATGGTATTGAGCCAGTGGGGCGTGGGACGATTCAGTTAGGGGTCAAAGTACAGGAAGATAAGCTCGTTATTACAGTGCAGGATAATGGGGGAGGCATAGAAGAGAAGGTGCTGGCAGAGCTTCACCAAGAGATGGCAAGTGGCACAAAAGGGATAGGCAAAGTAGGCATTATTAATGTACATAAAAGAATCAAGCTACTTTATGGAGAGGACTATGGATTGACGCTGATAAGCAGACCAAATCAGGGGACACTTATAACAGTAATACTCCCAGCCACAACTCGGGGGGAAATAGAGTAAAAAGGGGGCGGCGTGGTGTATAAGGTACTCATTATTGATGATGAACACTTTATAAGAGCTGGCATGCAAAGTATTATACCGTGGCACCAATATGGCTGTGAAATCGCAGGGGAAGCAGAAAATGGTGAAGAAGGTATAGATAAAATTATAAAACTTAAACCAGATATTATTTTTGCAGATATTAGAATGCCTAAGAAGAATGGCCTTGATATGATAGCAGAAGTTAAATCCATTAATAAGGATATGCAGATTATTATTTTGACTGGACATAGAGAGTTTGAGTATGCCCAAGAAGCTGTAAAGTTAGGCGTACTTAGATTTTTGCTTAAGCCTTCTAAAATGAGTGAAATTAAAGAAACAGTTGAGCAGGCAGTCAGCAATTTAGACCTTATAGCCAGCTGTCCGTCAAGAAGAGTAACGCCAATGAAAGAAGGGCAGACTGAAAAAGAGAAACCGCAGTTTATTGTGAATAAAGCGCTTGATTATATTAATAGGTACTATAATACTAAATTAGATCTCCAAACTGTCGCAGATGCCCTTTATGTAAGTACATGGCATCTTTGCAAGCTACTTAAAAAGCAAACAGGAGATAACTTTATTGATATCGTAAATAGAGTAAGAATAGAAAAAGCAAAAACACTTCTTCTGCAGTCTACTTTAAGAGTTTATGAAATAGCAGAAGAAGTAGGCTATGTAGATGCTGCTTATTTTTCAAAAACCTTTAAGAAGTTCGTCCGCGTTACACCGAATGAATATAGAAATAAGATGTATTAGGAGAGATTAGGGTTCTTTCTTAATACATCTTATTTTTAAAAACAAATATAGCAAAAATGGCCAACAAACACCAATATAGGTATATTTTTATTGGTTATTTTTGGTGTTACAATCAATATAGAGTAGCAATAGTGCTGATACATATCAGTCTTACTTATTAAAACTAAGGGGGAAAAAACAATGAAAAAGCTTTCAAAATTTTTTGCTGCAGGATTAACGGGGATAATGATTGTAACATCTTTAGCAGGATGCAGCGACAAAGCTGCAACACAAACAGCACAAACGCCTACACCAGTAGAAACTCCAAAAGAGACCGCGATACCAGCTGAGCCTATCACGCTTCGTACGGTATCTATGTTTGGGGGAACTGACCCAATGGCAGGTATCTATAATGCTTCAATTGAAACATTTATGAAGGATAACCCACAAATTAAAGTAGAAGATGAGTCAGCGACATCTGATGAACAGTGGAAGTCTAAAGTTCTCATAGACTTTGCAGCTGGTAATGAACCGGATGTTATCTTTTTCTTTACAGACGTGAATGCACAGTCTCTGGTAGACCAAAATAAAGTAGTAGCCATAGATGAAATTAAATCTCAGTATCCAGATTATGCCTCTAATATTACACAAGCAGCTTTGGAATCAGCCAAGTATGCTGGTAATGGTAAAAACTACGCTGTTCCGGTTCGTGGCTACTATGAAGGTATATTCTGCAATAAAACTTTATTTGATCAATATGGCCTTGAGCTGCCAACAACTTGGGAGAATTTAGAGAAGGCTATTACAACATTCAGTGAAAATAATATTACGCCTTTTGCAGCAGCCTTAGGACATGTACCACACTATTTTATTGAACATTTATTACTGGCTGAAGGTGGTGTGAGAGAACATAGCAATAAAGATATTGCAGCAGTTAAAGAAACATGGGTAACTGGCCTTGGCTTACTTAAGACATTCGCGGATATGGGAGCTTTTCCTATTGATACAGCAACATCAAAGCATGAATTGCAGCAACAAGCTTTTAATGATGGTAAAGCCGCAATGTTTTTAGATGGAAGCTGGGCGATAGGCGGCATGGCAGATCAAGATAATACAGTTATTGTGCCTATGCCAAGTACAGGAAATGGCAAAAAAGATCCATCTGAAATTATAGCTGGTTTCTCAAGCGGATACTATATTACTAAAAAGGCATGGGATGATCCAGCAAAACGAGATGCGGCTGTCAAATTTGTTCAAGCCATGACAACAACACCTTTAATTAAAGAGTTCGTAGTGGCAGCAGGCGGCGGGGCACCAGCTGCGGATATTGGAGCAGTTGAGGGGCTGAGCAAACTGGCAGCATCTGGTTCTAAAATAGCTGGGGAAGCCACTGGAGTAGATGGCGCTGTAGATGGCTGGTTAAGCAAGCAGGCTTGGGACTATCTGTTAAGTAAAGTACCTGTTATCGCAGTAGGCAAAGAAGATGCAGCAGCAGTTGTTGATAAGGTCATTGAAATAGAAAATTCAAGTAAATAATATTAATGCGATGTTAAGGATAACAGTTGAAAGTCAAAGTGACATCAGCTGTTATTCTTTTCTTAAAAATCGTGGCAATAAAATGGATGAAGGGAGTGACTGCAATGATCTATAAGAATAAAAAAATAATCTGGATATTTCTTCTTCCTACGCTAGTTTTTGTTTCACTTTTTTTGTACTTACCCTTTTTAGTAAGCCTATTTAACAGTTTATTTGATATTTCTAACTTAGCTGGGCTCGGAAAAACATTTATAGGTATAAAAAATTATGAAGAGTTACTAACAGACTCTGTTGTTATAACTGCTGTCAAAAATACTTTTATGATGATGATGCTCACAGTCATTTTTGAGGTAGGGTTTGCAGTAGTTTTAGCACTGTTAGTGGATAGTGTTGGCAAAACGCAACGCTTTTACAGAACAGTATTCTTTTTCCCTGTTGTTATATCGGCTACAGCAATTGGGCTTATGTTTATCTTATTCTATGATTATAACATTGGATTATTTAACCAAATACTGATTAAATTTGGAAGTAAACCTGTATTGTGGCTGGATGAAAAAAGGGCATTAGGAATGCTTTCATT
Organism: Cellulosilyticum sp. I15G10I2; assembly: GCF_900095725.1. Taxonomy (NCBI): domain Bacteria; kingdom Bacillati; phylum Bacillota; class Clostridia; order Lachnospirales; family Cellulosilyticaceae; genus Cellulosilyticum; species Cellulosilyticum sp. I15G10I2. The sequence goes on along the minus strand of NZ_FMMP01000006.1, from coordinate 1,414,864 downwards.
GCCTGTCATATGGCAATACATAGGCTTTTATTTCGTGATTGTATTAACTGGCATAGCCTCTATACCAGAGGATATTTATGAGTCAGCTTACCTAGAAGGGGCCACAGGTTTTCAGAAGGTGAGATATATTACACTGCCGCTTATTAAGGGGGTTATAAGGACGTGTCTTATACTGGTTATAACAGGTACACTTAAAGTCTTTGACTTACCATGGACCATTGCACCTAGAGGAATGCCGAACGAAACAACCTATCTTCTTGGAACTTATCAATATAAAACGGTTTATGAAGCTTCACGTGTAGGATATGGATGTACAATAGCTGTTTTTATAGTTATTGTAGGCGTCATTGTCTCAACTGCTGTTAATAAGCTCTTAAAACAAGAAGACATATAGAGGAGAGGTGCGAAACATGGAAGCTATTATAAAAAAATATAAAATAGAAAATAGGAAGGGAAGCTCCCCAAAAAGCAGAGGGGCATTAAGCAAAACGGCAATACATACTTTGCTGGGGCTATGGTCACTGCTGACTATATTCCCAATGCTATGGGTGTTAAATAACTCTTTTAAAGACCGCACAATCATTTTAAAAGACTCTTTTAGTTTAACAAATGCAAGTACATTTACTTTTGAAAATTATATAACAGCTTTTAGCAGAATGAATATAGCAAGAGCATATTTAAATAGTTTTATCATATCATCAACGGTTGTCATTGGAGTAATGTGTTTTGGAGGACTTGCAGCGTATATATTAGCCAGATATAAGTTTAGAGGGAGAAACTTCATATATGGCGCACTTATAAGTGCGGTACTCTTTCCTGCATTTGCGACAATTGTTCCAGTATTTATGGGACTTTATCAATTAGATTTAGTCAATAAACATCTGGGGGTTATTCTGCCTCAGATTGCAGGCAACCTGCCTTTTGCAATTATTATTATGGTGGGGTTTATGGAGAGTATTCCTCTAGAACTGGAGGAAGCGGCAGTAGTGGAAGGAAGCGGCCCTTTTCAAATATTTACTAAGATTGTCGTGCCCATTTCAAAGCCTTCTTTTGCAACAGTAGCTATATTTACCTTCCTCTGGTCTTATAATGATTTATTTATGCAGATGATTATTATACGTAAAAATGAGTATTTGCCTGTTTCTGCACTGCTCAATAAAATAAGTTCAGAATATGGTACAGATTATGGGCTTATGAATGCTGCAGTAACTTTAGTTGTAATTCCTGTATTTATTGTTTATTTGTTTTTACAAAAACATATTATTAAAGGCCTGACGGCAGGCGCAGTCAAAGGTTAACCAGGGGCTAATAAAAGGAGATGGGAAGATGATTGCATTTGGAACAGGCGGATGGCGGGCTATTATAGGAGATGAATTTATTAAAAGTAATATAATACTTGTGGCACAAGCAGTAGCTCAGATGATGAAAGAAGACGCGGTCACAGATCAAGGATTGGTTATAGGCTATGATAGGCGTTTTTTATCGGTTAAGGCAGCTAAATGGATCAGTGAAGTGGCAGCTGGTAATGGTATTCCTGTTCAATTCATTAATAAAATGGCTCCGACGCCGCTGATTATGCATTATATCAAAACTTATAGAAGTCACTATGGCATAGCTGTTACAGCAAGCCACAATCCTGCAGAATATAATGGTATTAAGATTTTTACAAAAGGCGGGAGAGATGCTGCAGAGGATATAACCCAAAGAGTAGAGTGCATTATAGCCTCTTTAACTTCTCAAGATATTCAAACAATAGAGTATGATGAGGCTAAAGCGCAAGGACTTATTGAAGAAATTAATCCTTTTAATGACTATATAGATACGCTGCTTAAGTTATTAGACAGAGAGGCTATTAGAAAAAAGGATCTTAAAATCTTAGTCGATCCTATGTTTGGCGTTTCTAAAAATGCACTGCAAGCTTTACTTATAAGCTGCAGATGTGAAGTGGATGTCATTCATGAAAGACATGATACTACCTTTGGCGGGCGACTGCCCTCACCTAGTGCTAATACACTTATGCGGCTTGCAAACATGGTAGTTGAAAAAGAATATGATATAGGTATTGGGACAGATGGCGATGCAGATAGATTAGGCATTATAGATGAAAAAGGAGCATTTATACATCCTAATGATATTATGGCACTTTTATATTATTATCTCTTAAAGTATAAAGGCTGGAGAGGTCCTGTTGTCCGTAATATTGCAACGACCCATCTTTTAGATGCCATAGCTGAGCGTTTTGGAGAAGTGTGTTATGAGGTACCCGTTGGCTTTAAACATATTTCAGCAAAGATGGATGAGACAAATGCTTTAATAGGCGGAGAAAGCAGCGGAGGGCTTACGATAAGAGGACATATCAAAGGGAAAGATGGTATTTTTGCGGCAGGCCTTTTAGTAGAAATGATTTGTGTAACGGGTAAGCACTTAGCAGAAATGCTGGATGAAATTCATCAGGAATTTGGCAAGTTTGTTATGCTGGAGTTTGACAGGAGATTTTCACAAGCTGAGAAAATGAGAGTAACACATCTTTTATTTGAAGAGAAGCAGCTTCCTGTTTTTGATACACGAGTCAGCCGGATAAGCTATGAAGATGGGGTTAAAGTTTACTTTGAAAATGGAGGCTGGATTATAGCACGTTTTTCAGGTACAGAGCCTCTGATAAGAATATTTGCTGAGATGAGTACAAGAGAAGAAGCACAGAAAACGAGTCAAAAGATGTTAACATTTTTGGAGGTATAGTTATGGAAAAGCAAGCTATTATTTATGATTTTCAAAGTGAGCCTGTTAATTGGGCACAAGTTCCTAAACTTAAGATAGAGGAGTACCCGTGGTACACTGGAGGGGAGAAGCAGCCTACTACTGTTCAGTGTGCGATAAGTCAAGGCGTTATACATATCAAAACACACAGTATAGACCATAATATACGGGCCGAAGCAAAGGTAACTAACGAAGCAGTGTGCGAAGACAGCTGCTTTGAGTGGTTTGTAACCCCAGTGAATAAAAAGGGTGAAAGCTATTTTAATATTGAAGTAAGCTGTAATGGTACCATTTATATGGCGTATAGAGATAACACAAAGGATAAAAAGTTTGCTCCTAAAGAGCTGATCGATCAGATTAAGATACATTCAGAGCTGCATGAAACGTACTGGACATTGGATCTAGCTATTCCTCTAAGTGTATTAGAAACGATGCAGGAGGCACCAATAGATAAGGAAGTATGGTATGCAAACTTCTATAGATGCGGTGGTAAACAAGATCAGCAGTATGCTTGTTGGAATGCGATTACCGCACCACGGCCTAATTTTCATTTGCCCAATCAATTTGGCAAGTTTATTATTTCCCCAGTATCCATTCATTAATATGCGGAGGCGCCTATGTTTGATATACAACAAGTTTTTAAAGAGATGACATTACGCGAAAAAATCGGGCAGACTTTTCTTCAATATTATCAAGGCTACGAAGATATGCCAGAAAATTTAATAGCAATGAATAAGAGGACGGAGCTTGGTGGTATTATATTTTTTTCTGGCAATAATGTAAGGGACATTGAGCAGCTTCATGCAATGAGCAAAAATATTAAAGCACATGCTAAAGAAAACAGATTCAAGATTCCTATTCTTTTAAGTATTGACCAAGAAGGCGGACAGCTGACTGCAATACATAAAGGAACGGTTATGTTTCCAGGCAATATGGCAATGGGTTTTGCAAATGATCAGGCTATGGCCTATCGGCAGGGAAAACACGTTGCTAAGGAGCTTAAATATGCAGGGATAGATTTATGCTATGCACCTGTACTTGACGTAAGCTATGACAGAGTAAACGGCATACCAGTAGTAGATAATAGAATTTACTCAAGTAATCCTTGTGTGGTAGCTGATATGGGGAAAGGGTTTATAAGAGGACTCCAAGAAGAGCGTGTTATGGCATGTGGCAAACATTTTCCGGGGATGCGGCTGACACAAGAGGATACGCACTTTAAAATGGATGTTCATCCAGGCGATATAGAAAGACTTGAATCCGTAGAGCTCTTGCCGTTTAAAGAGGCTATAGCAGATGGGCTGGATTGTATCATGATGCATCATGGCATATTTACAGCAATAGACAGTGAGAAACCAGCTTCTTTATCCAAAGCGGTTATTGATTATCTGCGTCACAAGTTAGGCTTTAAGGGACTTATTGTAACAGATGATCTCGTAATGCAGGCTATACTTAATGCTTATGGTGAAAAAGATGCTTTGATTTATGCCCTGAATGCAGGCAGTGATCTTATTATCTCGACGTGTGCCGGTCCTTGGTATGTGGATTTTATAGAAATGTGCGTTAAAGAGGGAAGCATCTCAGAAGAACGTATTAACGAGGCCTGCTTTAAAGTACTAGAGTATAAAGCAAAATATGCGAGCGAACCCATTCCAGAAGAAAAAGGTTTTTGTAAAAGTGAAGGCAGTCGTATAGCTTACAATATAGCTAAAAAATCACTTATTCTGTACAAAGGAAACTCACAAGATTTTCCAATTAAACTGGATAAAGAGCAAAAACTAGGTATTATATTTGGAAATCCAGCAAGGCTTGTGATGAGTGATGCGATTAATCTCTACGATAAGCTTTCATTAGAAGATACCATTAGAAACGACGGCTATCATCATAATATAAAAGAAGTCATCATGCCATGGCGTCCCACGCATATGGAGATGGTATCTGTAGGAGACATTGCTATTATTTCAGATTTTGTTATTTTTACAACAGTTAATGCCTATTGTTTTAGAGAACAGGTAGAAACGATTGAGTACATCAGACAGTTTTGCCCTCATAAAAAGATTATGGGTATAGCAACAAGAAGTCCAGAAGATGCAAAAATACTCGCTAAGTACTGTGACTATGTGATCATAACAGGAGGTCTTACGCAGGTCACCCTAAGCGCCCTGGCAGAGACTTTATTTGGAGATGGGAAATTTGATTTCAATGAGGCAAAAGAAGAGGTGATCTATGAAACTCAAAGATAAAGTTAACACCTATCAAAAGGCTTATCAAAGACTAAATGATTACCCAGCCGAGGCGCTGGAAAAGGAAATGCCTGGCCAAGTTTATTTTATAGAAAATAATGACATATTATGTTTACCAAGAGAAAATGGGGACAGCAGATACCCTTTGGGACAAGATGGGTTTAACTATTGGGTCTATGCATCAGGTTATATGCATAGCAATGAAGGTTTATTTTCTCAGTACTTAAGAGCTTCAGAGGGGCAGGAGCCTAAAATAGCTTTTTTTGCAGGATTTGAAAAAGACGGTCAATATGAGGTGGTACCGCTATTGTCAGTTCCAGTTATTCTAGCAAAAGAATGCGTAGAACGTTACACAATATTTACAACAAAAAGTGCTTATTATATAACAGAGACAAATGGGGTAAGATTTGCCGTCAGAGTTTTTGTAGATGTGGCTAGAAACACTTATTGGAGTTTAACTGCAGAAAATCTAAGCCATGAAAATAAGAAGTTTTTTGTAGCTTCTTATTTTAATCCCTTTCTTAAAAATGCAGTGATGGAAGGCGCAGAAAATCGCTGGTTTAGACAAGCTTCTGTAGTTCCTAAAAAGGGGGAGCAGAATCTTGACAGCTTCTTAATAGAAGTTTATGAAGAAAGAGATAGAGGCGCTATGATGCCGAATTATGCTGTTTTTACAAGACATATAGAAGCATCCCAGGGAGCTGAAATAATAAGCATTGAAGAAACGACTTCGAGAAATGATTATGTGGGGGGAACGATCAGTTCACTTCATACGCCAAAGGCTCTTTATAAAGGCACTTTTGGACAGACGAAGAAAGTCACATCTTTTACAGAGATTGGCATAGCAGGAGATATATTTCATTTAGCATTAAAGCCTTACAGTGATATAAGAATAGATACGAAGATGAGCTGTGTACTAGAAGAAGAACAAAAAGACACTGCCATTTCAAGCAGTCCTTCACCGCAAATGATCGATGCACTAGAAAGCGCGCTTATTGCACAAGATAAAGCACGTCAAGAGGCCCTTAAAGTTAAGTTTGGCAAAAGATTAAAAGCGGAGATTAAAGAAGAAGTCCTTAACGCATTCTTTGAGCATCTCAAAAAGCAAGTCGAGTTTTGTGCGGTTATTAAAGGCTATGTTCAATTATCAAATTTCTCACTTATTGGGATAAGAGATGTTTATCAAGCGATGGAGGGGTTAATTGCCTGGCAGCCTGAAACTGCAAGAGCTAAGATGCTGGAAGGCCTTAACTTTATTCAGCCTGATGGTCGTGCGCCAAGGCAATATTCCCTGCCAGCATTTGAAGGTGCTTCTCCTGCTATGGATCTAAGAGCTTTTATTGACCAAGGGGTATGGATTATTTCAACTATCAGCACCTATTTGAAATATACTGGAGACTTCGATTTCTTAAATGAAATGTGTGGCTACTATGAGTTTGTGGATGAAAAAGCACATACTGCAAAAAAGCTTGACCAAAAGAGTTCAGTGCTTCAGCATATGTTTGATATTATGAATTTCTTACTTAAAAATAGAGATACTGGCGCTACAGGCTGTATTTATGCACTGTATGGAGATTGGAATGATGCACTAGATGGACTGGGGGTCAGCACAAACAAAGATAAGGCATTTGGTACGGGAGTCTCGATAATGGCAACACTTCAAGTGTATCAAAATTGTCAGGAGATGATAGAGCTTCTTGAGTACTTAGATAAAGAGTATTATCAAGAAAAGATAGAAGGCTATAGAAGCGCTAGACAGCAACTTGAAGAAGGTCTTCTTAAGTATGCTGTTATACAGAATGAAAAAGGGGAGAAAAAGATTGTCCATGGCTGGGGAGATGAGAGAAGCTACTTAGTAGGCAGTTTTAATGATCCTGATGGTAAGGCACGGGACGGTATTACCTCCAATGCTTTTTGGGTGCTATCTGATATGTATAGTAAGGATGTAAGTATCAAAGCAGCCATACTAGATGCCTATAGGCGGCTTGATTCCAAATACGGACTTAAGACATTCTGTCCTCACTTTGAAAAAGGAACGCACGGCGTGGGCCGTATACCTAATCTTCCAAAAGGAACAGCTGAAAATGGAGCAGTTTATATTCATGCCTCAGCCTTTGGCATTATGTCTCTCTTTAAAATGGGAGAATCACATAGTGCGTGGGAAGAACTTGCTAAAGCATTACCTTTCACTCATGAGAGGCTTTCGGTATCGCCTTATGTTGTGCCAAATTCCTATGGGTATAATGAAGAAAAGAAGATAGATGGAGAATCCATGCAGGATTGGCAGACAGGCAGCTCAAACGTTATACTTAAAACATTTATCAAGTATATATTTGGGATACAGCCTGAATACGCGGGGATATGGATACAGCCCTCAAAAGACATTCCTTTTGAAAGTATGGAGGTGGAAATGACTCTACGAGGCTGTAGGGTGATAATAAAATATACGAATATGCACAGAGAAGGACGCACCTTTAAAGTAAATGATAGATGTGAAGAGTGTATCTATGACACTCAGATGCAGCAAAATAAATTATGGATGCCTTATGATAAGCTGGCTAACTTAAAGACCTTTGAAGTAGAAGTGATGGATTAAAAGTAAGGTGTATTTGACAAGTAGTATACTAAGTTGTCAAATACACCTTTTAAGTGTTTATCGATAATTTAATTTATAATTTTACCACTGATTACAACCTGTGAACCGAAAATATCTGCATGATCTAAGCGCATCACATCTTTAAAGAAACTTAACGGAACAAAGGTGGTATTCTCCACGAGTTCAGGCGCAGTACCTAATTGAATAGGAGCAGTTTTCATATAAGTATAATAGTCTTCATCTATTGCTAAAGAAATACCTTTACCAACCCTGATGGTCTTTGAACGTTCTTCCCAAGAGACTTCAAAACCAACCGCTTCACTAATTGCACGAAGAGGAACCATCAAGGTATTCAGATCATTTGTATAAACAGCAGGTGATGCTATCTTTTTATCATTGATTAAAAGTTCAAGATCTGAAATAGCATCTGAAGTGGGTAAAACAGGTTCTGGTTCTTCAAAAAGTACAATAACTTTAGAAGGGGTTGTTTGTGCAGGAAGGCTTTTGGTTGAAATACCATAAAGGACTGCCAGCTTTCTGCTCGCAAGTTCTCCTTCAAAAGGCTTTCCATCGTGAGATATGATTTCCGTATCCTTAGAAATATTGAGTTTTAATAAGCCATCAGCACTTACAAGATCTTTATCAAATACATCCACTTTAATAGTTTGTTCCGGCGTGCCCACAACAACTACTTCTGCATTATACTGTGCTGGGTAAATTAAAATCATTGGTCTTGTGGCATCATAAAATCCAGTAATAGTTGCCCCTTTGGTTATTTCTGCATCACCAATAATATAGGTGTTTTCAGAGATGATAATGTTTGCTGGAATTCCTTCATCGTTTTCTACAGAGACTATTATTGACCCTTTTATAGCTGGATAAGCAGCTAATTCTTTTACGACTCCAGTAAAAGAATTAAAATGAGAGTGTTTGATGGTATCAAGCGGAGCACTTATTGGAATAGCTGATTCAATAGGGAGAGAAGTATTGTCTAAGACTATTGTATCTGAGAAGGAAGCGAAAGATGTAACTGCCAAAGCAGATAAAATAGCAACTGGTAAAAAGCCTGTAAGTAATTTTTTAAATTTCATTGATTTTTCTCCTTTTATATAAGTTTGATAAGAAATTAGACGCCAAAAGAAAAATAAAAGTTCCCTTAAATAGAAGATAACTACAAAAAATACCCTATTCCAGAAATGTTAGCTGAAATAGGGCTTTTATTGAATACATCAATTAATCTATTTTACATCCAATATGTTCAATACATTGAATAATTTCGGATTCTTGAGTGGCTTCATTATAGCCAACTTCTATAGAACCTCTACCTAAATCTACATTAACCATTTGAACACCTGATAGTTGATTAAGTGCATTTTTAACTTGTGTTTTAATTTGAGAGTTTTGTAATCCAGACACGTTATAATGAACTTTATTCATGGAATTATTCCTTTCTTGGCAAATAGTACACTCTTAATTATAAGAGAAACAACTTCAATTATAGTATGGGATAAAGTGAAAAAAATTATAATGGAAATATTTCTGATAAAGGATATCGAAGAAAATAAAATTAAAACCAACTAAATATATAGAAATTGTAGGAAATGTATTGACGAATAAATTTGTTAGAGTTATACTTAAGTAAATAATTCAATAATATTCATATATAGGAAGCAGCTAAGCAATAAAATAGTATGAAAAAATGAGTATGGGATGGCTGACTTGCATATGCTAATAGGAATGTATTCATTTGGTTTAAAAAAATACAATTAAAAAAACGGAGGAGATCACATGAGTAAAATAGCAAAGAATTTAACAGATTTAATTGGTAACACCCCTTTATTAGAGCTTAGTAACTATAATGAGCAAAAAGGAACAGAAGCAACTATAATAGCTAAACTAGAATCGTTTAATCCAGCCTCTAGTGTAAAAGATAGAATAGGTTATGCAATGATTAAAGATGCTGAAGATAAGGGTCTTATTAATAAAGATACAGTGATTGTTGAACCAACTAGTGGGAATACGGGGATTGCGCTTGCTTTTGTTGCAGCAGCAAAAGGCTATAAACTCATTATTACGTTACCAGAGACTTTTAGTGTTGAAAGAAGAAATCTTTTAAAAGCATTAGGTGCTGAGCTTGTTTTAACACCAGGACCTGAAGGGATGGGTGGCGCTATAAAGAAAGCCGAAGAGATTGTAGCACAAACCGAAAACGCAGTACTACTTCAGCAATTTAAAAATCCTGCGAACCCAGAAATTCATAGAAATACAACTGCAGAAGAAATCTGGAGAGATACAGAAGGTAACATAGATATTTTCGTCGGCGGTGTAGGTACAGGGGGAACCATAACGGGCGTAGGAGAAGTTTTAAAACAAAAAAATCCTAATGTTAAAATCGTTGCTGTTGAGCCAACAGATTCACCTGTTTTATCTGGTGGTGCAAAAGGACCACATAAAATCCAAGGCATAGGCGCTGGATTTATACCAGATAACTTAAATCTAAAGGTAGTAGATGAGATCTTCCAAGTTAAAAATGAAGAAGCTTTTGAGACTTCTAGAGCACTTGCTCGTTCAGAAGGGTTATTAGTAGGGATTTCATCAGGGGCGGCGGCATATGCTGCCACTCAAATTGCAAAACGTCCAGAAAACAAAGGGAAAAATATTGTTGTTCTGCTTCCGGATACAGGAGAAAGATATTTATCCACAACGCTTTATACAGAAGCCTAGGTAAGATAAACACAAATAAGTATCAAAATAAATAAGCATTAAAATAAAACAGCACCCCAAGACTTCGATTAAAGTTTAGGGTGCTTTTTTCTATTTAGATTATTCTGCAGGCGTCCATTTGCAGCGGACTGGCGAAATAATAGCATTTTCTTGTTTTAATTCTTTGAAGGCCTTATCAATTTCTTTACGGTCTAAACCAGAAAGTTTTTCAACCTCACCAGCACTTACGGGTTTACCAGCTTTTTTCATAACTTCTAGTACATTTTCTTTAATACTCATAGATTTCATCTCCTTTAGGTAGAATAACTTTTTTATTGTAATGATTATACCACTGCTGTTAGTGGTATGCAATGCATATAGGCAGAAATTATACAAGTGATATTGAGGCAGTTTAGGTCATGCAGAGATTAGATTATAAAGTAGATAGAATGCTATCAACGTATAAAAAATTAATGAAAGAAAACTTGTTTTAGGATGAAAATGGATGAGAATAGTGTATAATATACGCAGAACAAACAGAAGAAAAGAAGGTCAGTAGATGAAAACAGAAATCAAATTAAAAATTAAGCAGTCATTTGTAGGAGCGTTTAAGGAAGGCTGCCCGCTTATTGCAAAGGAAGCTATTATAAACCTTGAGGATATGCATGAAGAGGGAACAATTATTAACCTTTATGATGTAAAGCATCATTTTATAGCTAAAGGATATTACGGCAGACAAAATAAAGGATATGGCTGGGTACTTAGTAAAGACGAGAGTGAGCTCATAGATGATTCGTTTTTTGAGCAGAAGATTAAAAGGGCTATAGGGCAAAGAAAAGCATTCTTTAATAATGACCAAACCACAGCCTTTCGCGTATTTAATGGAGAAGGAGATGGCATAGGGGGACTTACAATTGATTATTTTGATGGGTTTTATGTGATCAATTGGTATAGTGAAGGTATTTACAAGTTTAAAGAGCAAGTGGTTAGGAGTCTTAAAAAAGTTACCCCGATTAAAGGAATTTATCAGAAAAAGCGATTTGATGAACAAGGTAAATATATTGAAGAGAATGATTTTGTTTATGGGGAAGAGCCAGACTTTCCTCTCATTATAAAAGAAAATGGTGTAAATTTTGCGGTGTATTTAAATGAAGGCGCTATGGTAGGCGTATTTTTAGATCAAAGAGAGGTTAGAAAGCTGATCCGAGATCACTATGCAAAGAGCAGAACGGTTCTGAATACTTTTTCTTATACAGGAGCTTTTTCAGTTTTTGCAAAACTTGGAGGTGCGGTTAAAACAACAAGTGTAGACCTTGCAAACAGAAGCCTTAGTAAAACAGAAGAGCAATTTTCGATAAATGCTATTGATCCAGGCACACAAGATATTATTGTGGAAGATGTTTTTAAATACTTTAAATATGCAGTTAGAAAAAAGTTGAAATTTGATATGGTTATTCTTGATCCCCCAAGTTTTGCAAGATCTAAGAAGTTTACTTTTAGTGCCCAAAAAGATTATAAGGACTTACTAAAAGAAGCAATTGCAATTACAGCACTAAATGGAATCATAGTTGCTTCTACAAATTGCAGTGCTTTTAATATGAATAAGTTTAAGGGATTTATTGATACCGCATTTAAGGAAATGCAGAAGCGCTATAAGCTTTTAGAAGAGTTTACACTGCCAGAAGACTTTAAAACGATTGAAGCATTTAAAGAAGGAAACTATCTAAAGGTTGTTTTTATCAAAAAATTAGATGATTGAATAAATTTTTCCATTTAATTTCATACTAAATAAGCAGAGTATGCATTTTAATTGAGAGGAAGAAGATTGCAATGAATAATAATAAAAACAGAATGAAAGACAGACCAAAGAGTAATCCAGAACTAAGGAAGATAGCACCTAAAGATAATGAAGACGCAGGTATTATAAGTGGTCATAAAATTGGGACACATGATGGGAAACATGAAAAAAATTAGTTAAATAATGCTTAAAGCTGCCTTGCTATTGTTATTGTAGAAATTATAACAATAGCAAGGCAGCTTTTGTAATGAGAGCCTAGGGCTTAGTACTTTTAAATAACATGAGTCTTTACTAATAATTTTATTTTTTCACAAACAATTGGCAAGATAGCAATATAAAGAATAAACATCACAGCAATTTTAATACCCCGTGTAATAATTAAACTTATAAACGGAACATTTTGTATAAGTGACAGCCATAGAGTATTGAGCAGTGTGTCACAAACCAAGGTTACGCAAATCGCGCTGAAAATATAAGAACGTAAAGGCGTATGGGGTTTATGCAGAAAGTATCCAAAGATCACTCCAGTCACAATAGCTGTAAGTGTAAAACCTGGAAAAAAAGGTGCATAGGGATGCATAAACCATCCTACAATATCAGATAATCCAGCAGCGATGCCGGCTATCATGGGACCATAGAGCATACCAATCATAGCAATAGCAAAGAAACCAAGTGAAATCCTAATTTGAGGTGTTTGAATCATCCAAAAACGTGTGAAAATAATATCTAATGCAATCAGCATGCCTATAATAGCTATGTTTTTAGTACGTAAGTGTTGTTTCATAGGAGAAGTCCTTTCTATCAATAAATTATAAAGACTTAAGAGCTGTAGGCACTTGGCCTATAAAGTATAAAGAGCCAAATGCAATAATAACATCCTCGGAAGAGGCATACTTAAGGGCCATATGAACCGCTGTGGCAACACAGTCACAAACCGTAACCTCAGAACAGTATTTTTGTACTTCAAGCTTAAGGGTATGGGGGTCCATAGCTCTAGGATTTGATGGTTTTACAAGGAAAATATGATCTGCTAAGGGGGCTGTAAGCTTACTGATTGCAGCATAGTCTTTATCTTGAAGCAGTCCCATGATAAAAATAATTTTTTTGTTTTTGCAGTATGCATCAATGGTTCTTGCAAGCGCTTTGGCCCCTTGCACATTATGAGCCCCATCAATAAAAAATAAAGGGTTATCATTAATTTTTTCAAACCTTCCAGGCCAGTGTGCCTGAGCTAATCCTTGGTATAGGGCTTCTGTACTTATCATAATTCCTCTTTGCTTTAATACCTCTACGACTTCAATTGCAAGTGCAGCATTGCGTATTTGATGTTCTCCAAGGAGTGGGGTTTTAATATTTGAATAATCTTTATAAGAGAAAACTTGTCCAGATAGATCATAACTTACGAGGTTCAGTCTGTCTAAGTCTAAAACTGTAAGCGGGGCATTGTTTTGTTTACAGATCTGCTCAAATACTTCATAGACTGAGTCTGTTGCAGGGTATACGACAACAGGGGAATATGGCTTGATAATCCCACTTTTCTCATAAGCTATAGCTTCTAGCGTATTGCCTAAAAACGACATATGATCTAATGCAACAGCAGTAATAACGCAGCAAAGCGGGTCAGACAGAACGTTTGTAGCATCCAGTCGTCCGCCCATACCAGCCTCTAGAACCACTGCACTGCAGCCTTTATCTTTAAAATACAGAAAGCTAAGGGCAGTTAATACTTCAAAGCGTGTAGGATGCCGCAGTCCATTTTGTACCATCTGTTCGCAATGCAATTTGATATGCTGCAGATAAGTATCAAAGTCAGAAGGTGAAATAAAATGCGTATTGATACAAATAGTCTCACGAATCGTATTAATCTCAGGAGAGGTAAATGTACCCACTTGATAATCTGCTTCCATAAGAATAGAGGTTAAATAGGCAGCTACTGAGCCTTTGCCATTGGTACCGGCTATATGAATACACTGAAGCATCTGCTGAGGATTATCCAGGCGGTCTAAGAGTTCGAGGATAGATTCAAGTCCAGGATGAGAGCCTAAAGTATCTAAATAAGCTAAATAGTGTTCTGAGGATTTATAAATAATATAAATACCCCCTTTCATTGACTAAATGTGTAATAACAAAAAAAGTCCTTAAACGCTATTTAAGGACAACTCTAGTTGGATTATACTAAATAAAATTCTAAAATTCAATGACAAATCTATATCTTTATAGGCGTGAGTACTAAATGCGATAGTTTTTCATGGTTCCAAAATAGCGGAGCTTGTTAAATTGAGGCTTAGTGGAACTAAACTGAATATATATTGGAACTTGGTCAAGGAGTGGATATTTTTCAAACAATGCACGATCAGCATATCTTATAGCTTGAAGGGCTGTAGGCATTTCTTTTAGAAAAATAGCATTGCGAATACGTATATTGTCTTTGATATTCTCGTCATCTACTAAAACTTTTCCATAGAAAATAGGTTTGTTGTTTTTGCTTAGAAGTTCAAGAAGTACTTCATCTCGTGTAGGGTTTATTTGATCTTCCGCATAAGTAAGGCCAATAGTCACAAAAAGATCTCCTGTATCATCGGAATGAGTCATGGTATATTTGCGTCCTTTAAGAGGTGATATGTTAGTGAGCGGGCTAAGATATTCGGTAAAAACTTTATTGGGATTAATTTTTTTCATAAAATAGCTCCTAAGATAGGTATTCTTTATAATATATGATAAAAGTATATGGAATGATATGGAAGAATAAATCAATATTAGGAGTACAGATAATAACTTATAGCTTATAAATTGTACACATTATAAACCGGATGAAAAGGGGGTACTATGAAAAAAAATCATAAACAACAAAGAGAATTTAAAGTTCTTAGTGATCAGCTTGTGCAAATCAAAGAAATTGTAAATAATACTAAAGCAGCGAATCTATGGTCCCATGAGGCTGCCCTTAGAAAAAAGATTAAATCATTGATGCAGATAAAAGATAAGCATTTAAAAGATTTTCATGAGGTTTATACAGCCTATAAGGAGCTATTGGACGATGTTTCCCTAAGACTGCTTGAAGATTATAATGAAAGAAATGAGACTAATTATACTTTTGAAGATATTATAAAGGGGCAAGAAGCACATTATTTAAATTCTGGCATTATAGCCGTTTTGATGACAAGTCATATTCCAGCCCTTGTTGCGGATGAGTTCAGAAGATATTTTCCACAAAACCCTAAAGATGAATATCAAGCGGCAAGAACTCTAAAAAGAAAAATCTATTTACACCTTGGGGAAACGAATACAGGAAAAACCTATAATGCTATTTGCAGACTAAAAGAGAGTAAGAAAGGTGTTTATCTGGCGCCGCTTAGAATACTTGCACTTGAAATTTTTGAGAGGCTTAATAAACAAGGTATTAAATGTAGCTTGCGAACAGGAGAAGAAGAAGTACTTATTGAAGATGCCTGCCACGTAAGTTCAACTGTAGAAAAACTTAATTTAAATGAGGACTATGATGTAGCTGTCATCGATGAAATACAAATGATAGGAGACGCCCAAAGAGGGGCTGCCTGGACAAGGGCAGTATTAGGCTTAAGGTGTAAGGAAATTCATATTTGCGGGGCGTTTAATGCTAAGGCGTTATTATTAAAAATTATAAAAGATTGTGATGATGACTATGAGATCAAAGAATATGTACGCAATACGCCGCTCGTTGTCATGGATAAATCCTTTCACCTGAAAGCTATCGAAAAAGGAGATGCTTTAGTTGTTTTTTCTAAGAAAAGAGTTTTAGAACTCGCAAAATATTATTTAGAACAAGGCATAAAGGCAAGTATCATCTATGGTGATTTGCCGCCAGAGGTAAGAAGGATGCAGTATCAGGCATTTATTAATGGTGAAAATAGTATTTTGATTGCAACAGATGCGATAGGGATGGGAGTCAATTTACCTATAAGAAGAATACTTTTTATGAATATTAAAAAATTTGATGGGGATGAAGTCAGATTTTTAACTTCCCAAGAAGTTAAGCAAATAGCAGGCAGGGCAGGAAGAAAAGGTATTTATGATACAGGTTATGCAGGGAGTATAGGAAACAATCGCTTTATAAAAGAAAATCTAGAAATACCAGATGACTGGATTTATGAGGCTGTGGTGGGACCAAGTGAAGCACTGCTGAAAATAACACAGCTGCCACTCAGGGAAAAACTTGCACTTTGGAGTACGAGGGAGGAGTCACTTAACTACTTTAGAAAGATGGATGTAAGAGATTATCTTTTAATCCTTGATCATATTAAAAAATATAAATTAAAAGAAAGTGATCAGTGGAAGCTGATGAAACTGCCCTTTGACGTAGAACAGGAAGAACTCCTGCAATGCCTTTTACACTATACCAAAGAGTATTTTATAAAAAGAAAGGATGTTCTTTGTAAACCTCATCTTATAGAAGAGCATTTAGAAGCGCTGGAAGTCTATTACCAAAAGATCAATCTTTACTACTCGTTTTCAAAAAATTTCGGTCTTGATTTTGATGAACAATGGGTCTATGAAAGCAGAAGTAAAATAAGTGAAAAAATAAATACACTGCTTATCAAATTATAGTTAAGCATGAGAAAAATAGCTCCTTGATCCAGTATAGATATTTAATGTATTTGATAGACGAGCTATTTTTTAAATCCTATACTGTTAAATAAAATGCCCAATATTTTTAAACAAAAAGGGTTGACATTTGTATCTGGGTAGACTATAATAAAAAAGTATTTCGTATGTAACCATAACTTTCACATGTTATTAGAGATTATATACTTCAAAATATAATCTGTAATAATGTGTGAATTTTTTGTTTCAATGAAGATACACACTTTTAAAAAATAGGAGGTGCCTTATTATGAATAAAGGTACAGTAAAATGGTTTAACGCAGAAAAAGGTTTTGGTTTTATTGAAAGAGCAGATGGTGATGATGTATTCGTACATTTCTCAGCAATCCAAGGAGATGGATTTAAAGCTCTTGAAGAAGGTCAAGCAGTAAGCTTTGATATTACACAAGGTAATCGCGGCGCTCAAGCAGAGAACGTTGTTAAATTATAATATCTAAACTTTAAACAGCTATTGCATTATGCAATAGCTGTTTTTTTATTATTCACTTATAAAGGAAATTAAGTCTTGGAAGAAAAGAGATGACATATACTAGAAACTGAAGTATTACTTATATTCCAAATTCTTGAAAATTGCACTTGAAAACGTCCCTGAAATATCATATAATGAAGATGCAAATCATTTGCAACAAAGGGAGGGTATTAAAGTGAGTAAAATAAAAATTAAAAAAATAGTAAGTGTGGGACTTTGCATGCTGCTAGTGGGTATGATAAGCGCATGTGGTAGCACTACCTCAACAAAAGTGACAACAAGCAAACAAGCTCAGAATAAAGATAACTTAACAATAGTAACTTCTTTTTATCCTATGTACATTGCAACACTTAATGTTGTAAGAGACGTTGAAGGCGTGGAAGTTGTTAATATGACCCCGCCTATTACTGGCTGTTTACATGACTATTCAGTTACAGCTAAAGATATGAAACTGCTTGAAGATGCACAGATCTTTGTGATTAATGGCGCGGGTATGGAGTCGTTTATGGACGATGTCGTAAGTCAGATGAAGCATCTTCAAATTATTGAGGCGGCTAAAGGCATTGAACTTCTAGAAGAAGATCATGAACATGAAGAGGAAGAAGAGGAAGAAGAGGATGAAGATCATGAAGAAACATTTAATCCGCACGTATGGGTAAGTGTGACCCATGCTATTACCCAGGTGCAAAATATCCAAAACGAACTCTCAATACTTGATCCAACCCGCAGTGAGGCCTATGAAAAAAATGCACAGGCATATATTCAAAAACTAGAAGAACTAAGAGCAAATATGCATAGAGAACTCAAAGATATTACGCAAAAAGATATTGTCACATTCCATGAAGCTTTTCCGTATTTTGCCCAGGAGTTTGATCTTAATATTGTGGGAATCATTGATCGTGAACCAGGTTCAGAGCCAAGTGCAAAAGAGCTTATTGAAACGGTAGAACAAATCAAAACATTAGGGATTAAAGCACTGTTCGCAGAACCTCAATATCCAAGCAAAGCTGCCCAGACGGTTGCTGCTGAAACGGGAGCGAAGGTATACATACTTGACCCTGCAGCTACAGGACCTATGGAAGCAGATGCCTATATCCAAATTATGAATAAAAATCTCGAAGTATTGAAAGAGGCGCTTAAATAATGTATGAAAACTGTAAAAATCTGAACCTTAGTCAGTGTACGGGTCATGGTCTGTGTTGTACAAAGGTACAGCATATGAGTGTGAAAAGGGGCGGTCATTATATTTTAAAGGACGTCGATCTGCATATACATTGCGGGGAGCTTACAGCTATTATAGGAAGTAATGGCGCTGGCAAGAGCACCTTTCTAAAAGCCTTGTTAGGAGAAATCCCTCATGGTGGAAAGGTTACTTATCTAGGCGCTAAAGAGAGTAAGGCAAAGCAGCCGATTATTGGCTATGTGCCTCAAAAATTAGACTTTGATTTAAGTGCTCCGATGAGTGTTTTGGATATTTTTGCAGCAAGTTGTTCGAACTTCCCCATATGGCTTGGGAGTTCGAACAAAATAAGAGAACGTGTTATTCGGAACTTAAAAAGAGTGCAGGCTGAGCATCTCATTGACCGCAAGCTAGGGGTACTATCAGGCGGGGAGCTGCAAAGGGTATTATTAGCTTTGGCTTTAGATCCTATTCCCAACATTTTACTCTTAGATGAGCCTGTATCAGGTATTGATCAAAATGGGCTTAAGCTATTTTATGAAATGGTTGCCAAGCTCCGTAAGGCTTATGACTTATCTATCATTTTAGTGTCTCATGATTTGCATTTAGTGGCGGAGTATGCTGATCGTGTAGCCTTTTTGAATAAGGGTGTGATTGAAAAATGTGGCACGCCAAAAGAAGTATTTGGAAGTGAAGAAGTGAGGTTGTTATTTCACATAGATTTTTATCAGGAAACAATAAGGGAGAATAACATATGACTTTTTGGTATCAGCTTATAGATTATCTTATTCCTTTTGAGTGGGCGCGGTATACTTTTATGAAAAATGCGCTGCTAGGTATACTTTTGGTAACACCAATGTTTGGCCTTTTAGGAACGATGGTTATTAATAATAAAATGGCATTTTTTTCTGATGCACTAGGGCACTCAGCGCTTACGGGGATTGCCCTAGGAGTGATGTGGGGGATTGGAAATCCCATATGGTCAATGCTGGCATTTAGTATTTTCTTAACCATAGCTATACTTAAGGTTAAGAATGCTAATACAGCTTCCATAGATACGGTTATCGGCGTATTTTCTTCTACAGCTGTGGCGCTGGGGATCGTTATTTTATCTTATAAAGGAGGCTTTGCAAAATACTCCTATTATTTAATTGGTGATTTATTAAGTATTACTGTGCAAGATATAGTATTACTCAGCATAACTTTTTTAGTTATTATTCTTTTATGGACTAGCGTTTTTAATAAGCTGTTTTTGGTAAGTCTTAATCCGTCTCTTGCAAGGAGTAGAGGGATATCGGTACATGTATGGGAGCATGTTTTTGCACTAACTATTGCTGTTATTGTAACCTTATCTATTAAATGGGTAGGGACTATGATTATTAGTTCTATGCTTATACTCCCAGCGGCTGCAGCTAGAAATATAACTTATAATGTCAAAAATTATACTTTTTTATCTATTGGTATAGCTGTTTTTTCAGGACTAAGTGGTCTGATTGTATCCTATTTTTTAGGGGCTGCCACAGGAGCTACTATCGTACTGATATTAGGGATCCTATTTGCAGTAACCTATTTGACTAAGCTGGCGATGAATCTGAGCAAATGATGAAGCATTGCTATTTGCAGTTTGAACAGTAACCCATTATTTCTAGTTTGTGATCCATAATTTCAAAATCACTGTGCTCTGACACAGTTTTTTCAATTAAAGAACAAGGACAATTTTCTAAAGGAAAAATACGTTTGCATTTGAGACAGACCATATAATGTTTATGAGTATTGGTGTTGAGTTCATAAATGGTTTTTTTTGAGTCTGAAAGCATATTTTTAATAACTATATCTTTTGAGACAAAAAGCTCTAGAATACGGTAAATAGTAGAAAGATTTACTGAGGGGTGTACTTCCGAAGCTCTAAAATAAATGGTTTCGGCAGACACTGGATGATCCGTTTCATGCAGCAAATCTAATACAAGATTTCTTTGAGACGTAGACTTGATGCCATGACTTGCAAGAAAATCTTTATGAGGCTTATCCATGTTTTGACATCCTTTCTCTTAAGTGTTTGATTAAAGTCTGTTGTTAACTTAATTTTATTATATACCACTTCTTCAAATAATCCTATGCATGATTTGAAGAAGTGGTATATAATAAAAAGGAATAATCTGACATTTCCTAGAGATGCTGAAATAAAATATAAGGAGTTGATAAAATGGCCATAGCAGTAGATGTTTTTTCAGGATTTTTAGGTGCCGGAAAAACAATGCTTATTAAGAAAATGATTTCAGAAGGGGTTTATGAGAAAGATTTAGCAATTATAGAAAATGAGTTTGGAGAAGTTGCAATAGATGGGATCTACCTTAAAGAAAGCGGCGTACAGATTAAAGAAATAGCGTCAGGGTGTATATGTTGCTCTGTGACTGGAGATTTTAAACAAGCTATTTTAGAACTCACAGAACAATATCCTATCAAACGCATTATTATAGAGCCTTCGGGTGTTGCAGCCCTATCTGATGTGCTTAAAGTTTTTAAAGAAAGCGCACTTAGAGAAAAACTTGTATTAAATAGAGTGATTACCGTGGTGGATACGACACGTTTTGAAATGTATCAAACTAATTTTAGTGCTTTTTATAAAAATCAGATTCAAAATGCAAAAACCATAGTCCTTAGTCGTACGCAGCTTGTGACACACGCTGAGCTTGAAATAGTTGTTAAGCAAATAAGAGCTTTAAATCATACAGTAGCTATTGTGACAACACCATGGGACAAACTAAGTGCCAGCGTAATTGCTAATGCAAATGAAGAAAATTTTAAAGAAGAGCTTATTAAAAAAGTAAGACAAAACGCCCGAAGCATTAAGAAAGTTGCTGGAGTGGTAAGAAATACTTCCGCACATGATGTATTTGATACCTTTGGCATCAATATGCTGAGTGTATTTGATGAAGATAAAATAAATTATATGCTAAAGGCGTTGCAAGATACTGCGAAATATGGTGAAATTTTAAGAGCTAAAGGCATTATTTGTAATACGAAGGATAAATGGATTGAATTTGACTATGTAACAGGAGAATGTGAAGTACGTGCCACGAAGCCTTATTATACAGGAAAACTTTGTGTCATTGGGACACGGTTAAATAAAAAAGCTTTACAACAACTTTTAGAAGGATAAGGTAGGTATATTCATGTTTAAAACACAAGTTGAGCTTATTACAGGTTTTATTGGCGCGGGTAAAACCACATGGATAAATCATTTGCTTAAATTAACTGCTGTGCCTGATGAAAAAATAATCGTTTTGCAGCTTGAAAAAGGACAAGAAGTATTAGATTCCGTTTTTAAACAACAAGAGGGTATTGTCTATCTAACAGAAGTTGGCGAGATACTCACATTGTCTTATCTTAAAAATTTATTGGTTTTATATGAGCCAGATAGATTGATTATTGAATGTAACGGGATGAAGATGATTGATGAAATTATTGCCTTACTTAGCAGCGCTGACATCAAAAAAAGAGCGGTTATAAGTACGTTGTTTAATCTAGCAGAAGCACCACAGTTTATGTTATACTGGCAAAACTTGAAACCTATTTTGCAGCCTGCACTTAGTCTTAGTCATATGATTATTGTTACAAAAACACATTTAATGAAACTTGGAGAAGAGAAGGCTCTATTCCAACTTCTTGAGGAAGAGAATAAAACTGCACATATTGTTTTTGTACGAGATCAGGTACATATGGAGAAAGTCGTACGTGAAAGCTCACTTTTAGATAAAGGATGGCCTAAGGCAATGAGAATAACAGCCGTTAAGCACATAAAAAAAATATTAGCTGCCTGTAAAGGAGGAAGTGTATGAAGGCTTTTTTGATTATATTTATTAGCATTATACTAGAAGCGATGCCTTTTGTATTATTAGGTGCTTTGGTTTCGGCATGTATTGGCTTATTCGTATCTGAGAGCTTAATCGAAAAGATTCTTCCTAAACGCAGATGGATAGGATTTATCGTTGCAGCGCTGTTGGGCATTGTTTTTCCAGTGTGTGAGTGTGCGATTATTCCTATTACCAGAAGGCTTATAAAAAAAGGGGTACCAATAGGTATGGGCATGACTTTTATGTTAGCTGTTCCTATTGTTAACCCTGTTGTGCTATTATCCACATATTATGCATTTAATGACAGATTATATATGCTTTATGCAAGAGCAGGGTTTGGTTTTTTGGCGGCTGTAGCCGTTGGGGTATTAATAAGCATTAGTGAAGGTTCAAGCAAGCCTGTATTAAAAGATGAAACAGTAACTGATGAGGTGCTATGCGCCTGCGGATGTCAAGAAATATACAGAGGCTATGGGGCACCTTCTTACATACGAAGCATTTTAGAACATACAAGTAAAGAGTTTCTTAATATTATCAAATATCTTGTAATCGGGGCTTCGTTATCTGCACTCTTTCAGACGTATGTGGATAAGGATATTATGCGGTTTATCGGCAGTCATTCTTATTTGGCTATTCTATTTATGATGGCACTTGCATTTGTGCTTTCAGTTTGTTCAGAAGTAGATGCATTTATAGCGAGGAGTTTTATTATGCAGTTTTCTTCAGGCTCTATTCTTGCATTTTTAGTTTTTGGGCCTATGCTGGATATTAAAAACATGCTGATGCTTATGGGGCATTTTAAAACACGATTTGTTATTAAGGTAGCTGTATATATTACACTTATAAGTGCACTGATAGGCTTTATAGCCAATCTTTTTATCTAGGAGGCTTGATATGAAACGATTTAATAAGGAAGCATGGATAGGTTTTATTTTACTTGCTGGACTGGCTGTGTATTTAACTTATTTACTTAGGAGCGGTGGTATATTAAGTTTTATTAATCCTAAAAGAATTTCTTTAATGTGGATGACTTTGGCAGGGATACTAATATTAAGTATTTATGAGAGCAGTAAGATCTTTACAATACCAAATAGAAGAATAAACTTGAATCAGCATATACCTTTAGGGGTTATATTGCTGTGCGGGGTAATGACTCTGACAGCTAAAGAAACAGATAGATTTAGTGTCGGTAATGCAAAGAGTAACATCGTAACTGCCAGTAGCAGCCAGGAAAAACCTAAAGAAAGTACAGAGGGGGTAGATGAATCTGCGGCACTAAATGCCGAGCAAGAAGTGTTTGGTGCAAATGATTATGAGCTCCCTTGGGAACAACAAGGAGAAGATTTTGAGGTTATTCAGCAAGATACAGTGGATGAACCCTATTATCTGAGAGAGATGGTTATATTAAACAATGATAATTATACAAAGGTTTTATCTGATATTGAACAAAACCCTGATCTTTATGAAGGCAAAAGCATAGTATTAGAGGGGTTCGTATATCATGATCCACAATTTGCACCGGATGAGTTTGTAATAGCACGTATGTATATGATCTGCTGTGCTGCTGATGCACAGATCACCGGCTTGTTATGTAAGGGGCCTCAAAGTGATGAACTTGAAAGAGATCAGTGGGTAAGTATTGAAGGGGTAATAGCTATTGAAAATTACGAGATGGATGGGCAAACGATGTTGATGCCAATTGTTAAGATTTTAGAAGCTACAAAACTACCAACCCCTGAAAATCAATATATTTATTATTAAGGACTAGGAGCACATTGCTTTCCTAGTCCTTTTTTTCATCTGCTATTTGATGAAGGGAATTATGAAACAGGATAAAGTCATATTGCGAGAATGATTACTGGTACTTATATATTACCTATAAACGATAGTGTATAAGACTATTTTGGAAGAATGTAGTAAGAATACCTATGGCAAAATATTTAAAAACCATGTAAAATTGAGCTATATGATAGGCAAGATTGCTAAAAATAATGGGAAATAGTTGATTGTAAAATGAGATTGGTTAAGACCTAATATTAGAAAAGTATTCTGATGTTTAGGTCTTTGTGTAAATTAAGGGGAGTGATTTGATGGGCAAGAAAAGGACTATTAGGGAAAAGTTATTTATTTCTTATACGAATCTTATTGTAAGTTTGATTATAGCTTTTGCGATTTTTCTTTTTTGGTATATTTCACGCATTCTTGCCAGCCAGACCAGTGATATGATGCATTCTCTTCTTAGAGCAGGTATTAACCAAACAGATATGGAAATTAGAAAGATGGATACTGTTTCGCTTAATATTTCTTATTCGGAACTTGTAAAAAGTAACTTTGAAAATCTTATTCAGCAAGAGCAGAAGATTTATGCTTTAAGTGAAGGGGGCAGAACTGTTATTGATGCGCTTATTGCTATTAACGGACCGCTTATGCCTGTACAGCAAATGAATATGTATAGTTTAGATGGACAAGTTTTAAGCACGGGATTTTCAAATCGGTCTATTCAAACAGACTTGGCCAAAAAGAGCTGGTATCAACCCACTTTAAAGCGAGACGGAAAAAAGTATATTACGCCAGTAAGTAATACTAAAGATGCATACATCCATGATGCGATAGATCATAGAAC
Source organism: Cellulosilyticum sp. I15G10I2 (assembly GCF_900095725.1). NCBI lineage: Bacteria > Bacillati > Bacillota > Clostridia > Lachnospirales > Cellulosilyticaceae > Cellulosilyticum > Cellulosilyticum sp. I15G10I2. Next base: position 1,390,000 of record NZ_FMMP01000006.1, on the reverse strand, counting down.
AAGATATATTGCACTTAATAGAGTGCTTTTTAATAAGTATGGACAACATTTAGGGGTATTAGAAGTCATCACAAAAAGCAATCAGATTTTTAAGAGTATTGGGGAAATAGAAGAAAGCTATAAGGATAGTGTGACGGCGCTCATATTTGATGAGGCGGGACAGAGGCTTTATCCCTTTAATCAAACGGAAGAGACGATTATCTCCTATGAGGCGTTTATGCAGCATAAGCCAAGGGCTGAAGAGGGTTTTTTTAAGACAAGACTTAATCAAAACAATTATAATATTTATTATTATCAGTCTGAGTATACAGATTGGACCCTTGTCTTAGTGCGTTCAGAGAAGAGTGTGATGCAGCCTATTGTTACGTTGGCGTGGTTTATGATCATTATAACCAGTATTTTTATAGGCGTAGCCTCACTGTCCTCCTTTTTGATCGCCAGAGAGTTCAGCAGTCCTATCAAAGCACTTTTGATTACGCTAAAAAATACAAAACTAAAAAATTTAGATGATGATACATATCATCAGGTCAACACTAAAATTACTGAGTTGGAGGTACTGGATCAGGCTTTTCGTGACATGAGAATTAATATAAAATATTCTACCAAGGCTATGTTAGAAGCTCAAAGACAGGAATTAAAATCTCGTATGCTGGCACTGCAGTCCCAAATGAATCCACATTTCCTCTATAATACACTTACTAATATTAGTGTTATGGCAGAAGAAGGACTTAATGAAGGCATTGTTGAAATGTGTGATCATGTTTCTTTTATGCTTAGATACTTTTCTGTTTCACAACCAACTCATGTAAAGTTTAAAGATGAGTTTGAATGTGCAAAAAAATTTCTAAGTGTTGCACAAATTCGGTATAAAGAATATTTAAAGTATAGTGTGACCATGAGCGAGATAGTAGAGCATCTTCAAGTCCCGCGAAACATTGTACAGCCTCTTGTTGAAAATGCTGTTAAATATGGAATGAATGAACAGATGTTATGGGATATTAAAGTTGAAGGCTATGTGGAAGATGGCGGGTGGCGTATCAAAGTATCAGATAGAGGACGTGGCTTTACAGAAGAAAAAATGAGGGAACTTCAAGAAAAAATAGATAGAATTAATGATTTTGGAGAATATCTTAACTTAGAAATTCACGGAATGGGGTTTATCAATGTATTTAGCAGACTAAAGCTTATTTATGAAGATACAATGTATTTTTGGTTTGGTAACGGTAAAGAAGGTGGGGCGGTGATCATAATAGGGGTTAAACCTATTGAAGTTATAGATTATCCATAAGATTTTAGGAGGGGAAGATGTAATGTACAAAGTAATTGTTTGTGAAGATGAGGTTATGATTTTAGATAATATTGTAAAGAAAATCAATCAATCGGAGCTTGGGTTTGAAGTGGTTGCTAAAGCCATTAATGGCAAACAGGCTATAGAACTTATCGAAGAAAATCTCCCAGATGTTATAGTAAGTGACATTAAGATGCCGCTTATGGATGGGTTAGAACTTATTGGAAAAGTAGATATCAAATACCCTTATATCAAAAAAATTATTATCAGTGGCTATGCAGAGTTTGAATATGCTAAAAAGGCCATGAAGTTTAATACTTTTGATTATCTGTTAAAACCGGTGAAAAATGATGAACTCATACAAACACTTATTAAACTTAAGATGGAACTGGATAATGAGTTTAATGAACTTATGGATAAAGCTGGTGTCATTAAAGAACAAGTAACGCCAGAAGAGGCTGTAAAGTTTACACAATGGTACATAAGATCTCATTTTGAAAAAGATATTAATTTTAATATGATAGCCGCAAGGCTGAACTACACCCCTGGTTATCTTTCGAAGCTTTTTGTAAATTACATAGGAGAAACGCCTAGTAAATACTATCTCAATTTAAAAATTAATAAAGCTAAGTATTTACTTGTGCATTGTAAGGAACTTTCGGTAAGGCAGATTGGAGAGATGATAGGTTATAGCGATCAGTCTTACTTTAGCAGAATTTTTAAGAAAACAGTAGGGAAAAGTCCATTGGAGTATAGGGAAAATACCATAAGTGACTAAGGTTTTATAAAAAAGTGCTAAATAATAACCTGATAGTGCATATAAATTGTTAAATTAGAATGATAGAATTTTGCTAAAGAAAGTAATAATCAGCCAAATAACTAATTTTCAGTTTTGGGTGATTATAAGCACACAAACAATATGAGGGGGTATTTCACGATGAGAAAACTTTTATCTGCAGTACTTATGGTTACTATGGGGCTGACAGTTTTGGCGGGTTGCGCAAAAACTGATGCACCGAGCACAAGCACAACTTCAGGAAATACATCAACGAGTACAGCATCAGGGGAGCAAAAAGATAAAAACAAAGGCGTTACACTTACAGTTATGATGTCACAAGGCTGGGCTTTCCCAGCAGAAGAAATGTTAGCTAAAAAGTTTGAAGAAGAGACAGGCAATAAAATAGATCTTCAAGTTGTGCCGGCAGATCAATATCATGATTTACTAAAAGCTAAACTTACTAGCGGAGAAGGACCAGATATTTTCTACGCTCAAACCAATGAATTTCAAATTAAAACAGCAACGGTTGATCCAGAAAAATATTGTATAGATTTTTCAGGGGAAGAATGGGTAAATGTAATGCCTAAGACAAGGATACCAGCGGTTTCATACAATGATAAACTCTATGGACTTATGATATGGTATGATTCACCAGAATTTGTTTTTGTCTATAACAAAACACTCTTTAAAGAAGCAGGCATTAATGAAGCACCTAAAACTTATGCTGAGTTTAAAGCCGCTTGTGAAAAGATTAAAGCGATGGGTATTGCACCTGTTTATGAATATGGCGCTGCAGGCTGGCATCATCAATTACCTTTCTTCCAAATTGGACCGCGTTATGAGGAGTTAGAACCAGGTCTTTATGAAGGCCTTAATAATAACACCATTAGATTTGCAGACAGCAAGGCAATGCTTACGGCTTTAGAACAAATCAATGAATGTGTTCAAAATGGCTACTATGGAGATGATTATTTGGCAAATGATGGTTCAGATACCTATGACCGTTTAGCAACTAGAAAAGCGGCTATGGTTATGGAAGGACCTGCATTTATTGAAGCGATTAAAGAAAAGTACCCAGAAACAACAGATGAGTACGGTTTATTCCTTGTACCTTTTATTGATAATCAAAACTATCCAACCAACCCATCAGGCCCAGCGGCTTTTGGTTATAAAGAAAGTAAAAATGTAGATGTAGTTAAAGAATACTTTACATTCTTAGCACAACCTGAAAATCTTCAAATCAAATTAGATAATACTGTTGAGTGGACGAATATTGATGTAACAGCAGATGTGAGTCAACACTTTACAGATATAGAAAAAGCATTTAAAGAAACTATTCCAAGGGCAAAATATGAGGTTGCACCTGTGCTTCAGACAGGGACTAAATACACAAATGATCAATGGATGGAAACAGGAAAAGACATGATTTCTATGTTTTTAGGAGAACTTACAGCGAAACAAGTACTTGAAAATATTGACGAGAGAAGAGCAAAAATTGCTAAGAGTCAAAATGATTCAGCTTGGTAATAAAAAGTATCTATAATATCATAACTTTTAGCAAAAGAATTTGATAATTAAATATCAAATTCTTTTGTTTATCTGACATGGCGAGGAGCATTTATTATGAAAGAAAGAAGATTTTATCCTATGTATTTTATTTGGCCGGCACTCATTATATATGGCTTGCTATGTATATTACCTGGCATTATAGGGATCTATTACTCTTTTACAGACTGGAGTTCTTATTCAGATCAAATTAACTTTATAGGACTTGAAAACTATAAGTACATATTTACATCCAATCAAGCTTATACAAAATACATTTTTAATACACTTATGTTTACGGTAGTTTCTAATATTGTAAAAATTATTCCTGCACTATTTTTAGCATTGATGCTAAAAGAAGGACTCCGTGGACAAAACTTTTACAGAGGCGTGCTTTATTTCCCATCCGTATTACCGTATCTTGTTATTGGACTTTTATTTAGATCTATGCTTCACCCCACAACAGGTGTGGTTAATCAAACCCTGAGATTGCTGAGTATGGACTTTATGGCACAACAATGGCTTACAGATCCAAAGTGGGTATGGGGATCGATATTTGCAGTAGATGCATGGCGAGGAATTGGCTATGTTATGACCATATTTATTGCGGGGCTGCAGGCTATACCAGAGAGTTATTATGAAGCAGCTAAAATTGACGGAGCAGGCTATTTTGCACTATTGAGACATATTACCTTACCAATGTTAGTGCCTGCTATTACAATTAATGTAGTATTTGGGCTTACCTATGGCCTTAAAGTATTCGACATTATCTATGTACTTACAAACGGTGGACCAGGCCGTATGACGGAAGTCGTTGCAACAGGTATCTTCAAAGAATTTTCAGATGGTACCTATGGAGTAGGTTCTGCGTTATCGTCTATACTATTTGTATTTATGGCTGTTATCGGTATCTTAATTGTAGGAAAGATGAATGAAAAGAGGGTGGAGATGTAATGAAAAGAAAAAAACAACTTACAATTATATTTAAACATTTGGCAGCTCTATTTTTATGCACCCTCGTTATTGTGCCTTTTATCATTATTGTCATTAATTCATTTAAAAGCAGCAAAGAGGCAGCACTCATGACACTTCAGCTTCCAAGTCAATTGATTTGGCAAAACTATGCAATCGTTATTGAAAAAGGCAAATTAGTACAATCCTTTTTTAACAGCTTACTTTATGCGATTGTTCCTTGCATATGTGTTGTAATCTTTTGCGGGATGGCCTCTTTTACACTCTCAAGAAGAGCTTCTAAGGTGAATAAATGGATCTATACCTTCATGATACTTGGTATTTTCCTGCCGGTTAATTATCTTGCGCTTATTAGGATCATGAGAATGTTTGGGATATATGGCACACGTTTAGGCATTATTCTTTTTTATATTGCAGCCAATATTGCGTTTTCAACTTTCATTATTTATGGTTTTGTAGATACTGTACCAAGAGAAGTGGATGAAGCAGCTATTATCGATGGGGCCAATCCAGTACAGCTATTTTTCGAAGTCATATTTCCCTTGTTAAAGCCAGTTTTGGTTACAGCTTTTATTTTGATGTTTATGGGCATATGGAGTGATTTTATGACACCACTTTATCTCATTAACAAAACAGCTTTATGGCCGATGAATTTAGCTGTTTATAACTTCTTTGGCCGGTTTAAATCAGATTGGAACTTAGTATTTGCAGATATTGTCCTAACGGCGCTTCCAGTACTTATTGTTTATCTTATAGGCCAAAAACAAATTATTTCAGGGCTTACATCAGGGGCAGTAAAAGGTTGATAAATGGAATAACACAATACTTGAAAGGACTGATTAGATGTTATACAAAGAGGATTGGGAAGTAGCGAAAAAAAGACTTGAGGCCCTATGGCATAACGAAATTGTTGATAGATGCTGTATTGCTGTTCAGGGGAAGAAGGATATGAAGTCTGAATATGAAGCACCGCCACATACCCCAGAAGAATTAGTTAAATACTATATGGATCCAGAGTGGCTTTTAAGAAGACATATTAAAAAGTTTGAAAACACCTACTATGCTGGGGACGGTTATCCATGTATATGGTCAAATTTTGGAGCGGCGGGCCATGCTAAGTATTTTAAAGGTGCAAAATATAGATTTGAAAGAGATACCGTATGGATTGGCGGGGTGTACAAGGACTTTGCGACGGATGAACTTGAGTATGACGCAGCCAGCAATATACTTAAACAAGAATTAGAAACAGTAAAATACCTTTGTAATGAAGGCATGGGTAAATTCTTTGTGACGATGCCGGATAACTGCGGGATTCTTGATGGGCTGGCGGCACTGCATGGCAGTGAAGATCTTGCGATGGACTTTTTTGATTATCCTGATGAGATTAAACAAGCTTGTGACAAAATCTTTGAAACTTATAAAGTAACAAGTGATATGTTTTTTGATGCGATCCGTAAAAACAACCAAGATGGTAGTACCCATGGCTGGATGTATACATGGAGCAAAGGAAAGCATGCACAGCTTCAAGTGGATTTTTCAGTAATGATTTCACCTGATATGTATGAGGAGTTTGCACTGCCTGAACTTGTAAAAAGCTGCGACTATCTTGATCATGCAACCTATCATTTAGATGGTGAGCAGCAAGTAAGACACTTAGATCATATTCTATCCGTGGACAAATTAAATATGATTCAATGGACACCAGTAGCTGGGCAGCCTAAAACAAGTCACTTTATTTCTACTTTTAAAAGAATCCAAGCGGCAGGGAAGGGACTCGTTCTTTACCCAGAACTTGATGAAATAGAGACACTACTTACAGAGTTATCGTCTAAAGGACTTTATTTAATTGTTAAAGAAGAAGTTTCCACAGAGGAAGCGGATAACATTATAAATTTAGCAGCTAAACTCACCCACGAATAAAACTTTATGCACCAAGTTATATGATAGAATTTTATGGTAAGATGCTGAAAGAATTTTAGAGATTGAAAAATCAGTCCATTTATTTTAAAGGAGCTTATAAGACTATTCAGTTTTGATAAGGAGAAGCTATGGAAAATTATAAATTAAGATTCAGGCAGATTCACATGGATTTTCATACGAGTGAACATATAGATGGAGTGGGCGAGCGGTTTGATAAGGATGAATTTGCAGATACACTCGATGCAGCCAAAGTTAATTCGGTAACTTGTTTTGCAAGATGTCATCATGGGTGGCTCTATTATAATTCTAAAAATGATCCGGAGCGAATACACCCTGGGCTAAAGTATAAAAATTTATTAGAAGATCAGATTAAGGCGTGTCATCAAAAAGACATACGGGTACCTGTTTATACCACTGTTCAGTGGGATCACTTTATCAGTTCCAGACATCCAGAATGGGTATGTATTAATGAAGATGGTAGTATGGTAGATACTTGTAATCCGGTATCGAGGGGTGTCTATGAAGCAGGATTTTATAAAACGCTGTGTGTCAATACAGCTTATAGAGATTATCTCAAAGACCATCTTAAAGATATTTTTGAATCATTACCCGAAGTGGATGGTATATTTTTAGATATTGTCATGGTAGTAGACTGCTCATGCAAAGCTTGTGTAGAAGGGATGTTAAAAGAAAATAAGGACCCAACTCAGCGTTTAGAAAGGCTCCTGTATGCAAAAAGTATGGTGGAAGATTTTAAAAGAGATATTTCAGCTTACATAAGAAGTTTTAACCCTAATGCCAGTATCTTTTATAATACCTCACATATTGAGCCTGCACTGCGTAGTGTGCTGGGAGCATATAGCCACTGGGAGCTGGAGTCTCTGCCGAGCGGGGGATGGGGTTATGTACACTTCCCAAATAGTGCACGTTTTGCAAGAACAACAGGGCTTGATCTTCTGGGGCAGACGGGGAAATTCCATACGATGTGGGGAGATTTTCATTCCTTTAAAAACAAAGAAGCCCTACAGTATGAGTGCTACCGTATGCTGGCTTTTAATGCAAAGTGCCTTATAGGAGACCAGCTCGATCCAGATGGTAAAATTTCTAAAGAAGTTTATGAACTCATAGGTTCTGTCTATAAAGAGGTAGAAAAGAAAGAACCTTGGTGTATAGATGCTAAAGCTGTATGTGATATGGCGATTTTTACACCAGAGGCCTTAGGGTTTAACTCGGGCTGTGGCGGGGTGATTCCTCAGTCAGTAGTCGGGACTTCTACGATGCTTGAAGAAATGGGGCATCAATTTGATATTATTGATAGTGAAGCTGATTTTACGCACTATAAAGTCATTATATTCCCAGATGAAGTTGTGATGGATGAAATGCTTATAAGGAAAGTTGAGGCTTATTTACAGCATGGCGGGGCAGTACTTGCAACCTATGAATCGGGTCTTAATTCAGAAAAAACAGAATTTGCATCAGATCTGTTTGGTGCAACATATAAAGGTGGGGCACCTTATAGTCCAGACTTTATTGTACCAAAAGGAGAGATGGGTAAGGACCTTCATGAAACAGAATATGTCATGTATAAGCAAGGTACTCAGGTCGATGTACTGCAAGGAGCTGCAGTGTTGAGTGATGTTAACATTCCTTATTTTAATAGGACTTGGCAGCATTTTTGCTCCCATAAACATACGCCTTCTTCCCATCAATATGGTTATCCGGGTATTATCAAAAAAGAAAAAGTGATTTATTATAGCCACCCCCTATTTACGATTTACCAAGAACTACATCCTAAATGGTGTAAGCTGCTTATTCGAAATGGGCTGGATATGCTACTTGCGGAGCCTATTTTAAGATACGAAGGACCAACAAGCCTGCTTGCTTGTGTCAATGAACAGACACATGAAAAAAGGTATGTGCTTCACATGCTGCATTATATTCCAGAAAAGCGCTGCAGTGAGATTTATACGATAGAAGATGTGATTCCATTGTACCAAACTAAGGTTTCCATGAAGCTTTCACATGAGGTAAAAACTATAAAGCTTGTTCCAGAAGGGAGAAGTTTGGACTTTAAGTATGTCGATGGAAGAATTGAATTTGTTATAGATAAAATAGAAGGGCATGCTATGATTGCTCTTAGGTATTAAAATTATTCCCTGTATCATTCATATGGAGTGATATAGGGAATTTTTATATTTGGGTACTTTTAACAAAGTATAGAGGTTATAAACCTATTAAATTATAACTATTTTAATATTGAAAGTATAGTTAAGAGAGAGTAGCATAATAAATAAGGATACAACTCAAACTGAATCAATATTTTGCAAAGGTGCAATGTTTCTATTGCACCTTTTTGTGTTTTTATAATACGTTTTATAGGCATGAAAATTATTCTAAAAAGGTGGTGCAGGTATGGATAAGATAGCAGTACTCATGGGAGAGGGCGATGAAACGATTGCTTTTTCAGAATCAGGGGTTATAAAAGTTTTTTTAAAAAAAGGAGGTGAGTGGCAGATCATACAAGAGATAGATTTATCAATCAATCTATGTATGAGTATAAGTAGTGTACGTAAGAAGATCATAGAGATAGCGAGCGTACTAGATGATTGCAAAATAATTGTAGGTAGGAAAGTTGATGGTATTGCTTATAATGTGTTCGAAGCTATGGCATTTAGTATCTGGGAATTTGAGGGCCTACCGCAAAACTTTTTAGACTATATTTTAGAAAAAGAATATGAAATACAAGAAACAAATAAGCAGCAAAGTCAATTAGTAAAGCCACCTTATATCGAACAACTGGATGATGGCTATTATAAAATTGACTTAGAACAGGTGCAGACTATAAGTCCAGGTATTTCTTCCAAGCAAGTCATTATGCCGGTTTTAGAAAAACAAGTATTTAGAAGGCTAGATATTATCTGTACACACATTCCGCCTTGGCTAGAAAATCAAATACAGAAGTATCAGTTAAAAATGGAAGCTGAAAGCTTATGTTCAGGTGGCTACAGTGTTAAGCTATTACGCAAGGAGTTGTAATGAAATGGAGGGGTAAAGAATGAATGTTGTGCATACAAAATATGGCATACTAAAAGGGATAACATCTGCAGAATTTTATAAGAACAATATATTAAAAGAATGTATATTAACAGAACCTAATGAGTTAATCACACCCTATGGTAAGCTCATTCCACAATATGAACAGGAGCATGTAAGGCGTAAATATACGTCTGCTGTAACTTTTTACGAAAGTGGCAATCTGAAGAGTATTTGTCTCAATGATCAAACGCATATACTTACGCCGCTTGGGCCTTTTGAGGCAGAGAAGATAACATTTTATGACGATGAGAAGCTTAAAAGGATATTTCCTGTCAACGGCAAGGTAACTGGTTATTGGACAGAAGAAAATGAATATGCCTTAGCGGAAGAACACACTTTTAAGTTTAGTTTTGGAGATATAAGAAGTAAGGTAATGAGTGTGTACCTTTACCCATCAGGAAAATTAAAGAGTATTACATTGTGGCCTAAAGAGCGTGCCCAGATACAGTTAGATAGTGGTATTATGCCTATTAGAATAGGGGTGTCCTTCTATGAAACAGGGGTATTAAAATCCTGTGAGCCTGCCGAGCCAACCCCTGTTATGACACCTATTGGAGAGATTATGGCATATGATACAAGTGCTGTAGGTATTCATGGGGACATAAATTCCTTGGCATTTTATGAAGATGGGACTTTAAAAGCACTGGCTACTTCAACAGACAAAATTGAAATATATGATGAAGAGCTTAATAAAACCTGTTATGCACCTGGAGAAATACCTAGTTTACTTCATTATAACGGAAAAGATATCGTACCACTGTGTGTAGCGTTTTATGGGGGGAAGGTCAGTATGAATGAAGAACTTGAATATGCGCTAGATAGACATTCATTTTCTATTATTAATTATTTCAAAAAAGTTAAACCGAGTTGTAGTGATTGCGCAAATTGTAATTTATGTCCCTAAATAAATAAATCTTCTAAAATTGGAAAAACTCAATATATAGTTTTGAAAACTATATATTGAGTTTTTTATATTAATAAACTATAATATAAATATCTAAATAATGTCTGAGCAAATAAGCGATTTAAAGCTAATGGAGAGGACATAATAAATCTGATAATATGAACAAGGAGTGATTTCATGCAAAAAATAGCCTTAATTACTGATAGTACTTGCGGGTTGCCAAAGGAATATGTCGATAAGTACAATGTACATATTCTAAGGTTAAAAATAATCTATAAAGACCGAGAATATATAGATGGATTAGATATTACTCCAGAAGAAGTCTATGCAAGATTAGATGAAGAACTTCCTACGACCTCAATGCCTTCTGTACAAGAAGCAAATGACTTATTTGGTAAACTTATAGAAGAAAATTATACGCATGCTGTTGTGCTTTGTGTATCTTCAGGGCTTTCAGGAACGATTAACAGCTTTAGGCTTGCAGCAGAAAATTATCAAGATCAAATAAAGTCATTTGTATTTGACACAAAAGTATTATCTATGGCTGTAGGTCTATCTGTTATTGAAGTTGGCAAGGCTATTGAGGCTGGAAAAAGCTTTGAGGAGATATGTGAAGAAATTCCAAAACTCAGAGCACGTACGCAGATGTATTTTACAGTGGACACCTTAGAATATTTAATTAAGGGTGGCCGAATTGGTAAAGTATCTGGAGGTATTGGAGAGTTTCTTAATCTTAAACCTATTATTACAATGGATGAAGACGGTAAATATACAACGTATACAAAAGTAAGAGGAACAAAACAAGCCCTTAATAAGCTTATTGCATTAGGTAAAGACATATTAGATACATCCAAGGGGAAAGTTGTTATTATGACAGGTACCATGCTTAAAGAAGCTGAAATGCTTAAAGAAGCTTTTGAAAGTCATGGGAATACTACGTTTTTATACGTTGGTACAATTACGCCTGTGGTGGGTATTCATTCTGGACCTAGACTACTTGCGTTAGCTGTTATGAAAGATTGACATTGTTCATAATTATTGTATAATAAATTCAATACCCCCTGTAAGGGGTGGGATTAAAAGAGGTGAAGATATGAACGATGAAAGAAAAAAGGCATTACAGGCTTTAAAGACTTCTAAAGGACAAATTGAGGGTATTATTAAAATGATTGAAGATGAGAGATACTGTATGGATATCTCAAATCAAATTATTGCGGCACAGGGATTGCTAAAAAAGTCTAACCTATTGATACTTAAACAACATCTTACACATTGTGTAAAAGATGCTTGCAGGAGTGACAATGGAGAAGAAAAAATAGAAGAAATTATAAATATTATAGAAAAACTTATGAACAAGTCATAAGTTATTTATTACTCCTGTATCAAGTATGTACAGGAGTAGCAAAAAGCTAATAAAGAAGTACTTTAAGTATTGAACAAAACGTATTCAATACTTAAAGTACTTCTTTATTAATTTTATGAAAAGTAATTTTTATGCTTGCAATTCACCACTGTATATTGTAATATATAGATATAAGGATTTATAAGTTTATAGATGATAGAATTCTATCATTACAGTTAGGTTCACCAAGTTATAGAAAGTAAATCAATCAATTAATAAATAGAGGAGGAATTAAAATGACTAAAAAACGCAAATCACACCAAAAGTGGTCATGGATTTTTATGATAGCATTTATATTACTATCGATTATTGACTTTAGATTTGGTATTTTAGGGATTATATGTATGACGACACCTATGGTGCTTGCACTAAGAGGTGCAGGTAAGGCGCATTGTTCTTATTATTGTCCGAGAGGATCATTACTGGGAAGATTTCTTCAAAATATTAGTTTTCAGCATAACCTTCCTAAGTGGGCTAAATCAAATCGTATAAAAAATATACTTCTTATTATAATGATCAGTATGCTAACATTAGGAATGATTCATGCTAATCGTGAGGGCTTTAACTTGATGCAAACAGGTTTTACATTATTTAGATTCATGACAGTTTCTTTAGGAGTAGGCGTTATAATGGGGGTTATCTTTAAACCAAGATCTTGGTGTCAGGTGTGTCCAATGGGACATGGCACAGCACTTATAGATAAGTCTTTAAAAAGCAGAAAAAGTTGATAAGGAGGGATACTATGTTATTTAATTTAAGGCAGAATATAAAAAAAATATCACCTAAAGAGGTTTATACAAGTACAAAAGTGGATAAAGCCATTGTTATTTTAGACGTAAGAGAAGAAATAGAGTATAGAAGCGGCTATATTAATGGGGCTATAAATTTGCCCGTAGGACAAATTAAAGAAAAAATAGCTGCTATGGATTTATCAAAAGATACAAAGATAATTATCTACTGCCAAAGTGGTGCAAGAAGTACGCGGGCTTGTAGTGTTTTAGAAAATATGGGGTATAATAATCTGTATAATTTAGGCGGGATTATGAGCTGGCCGTATGAGATAGTTAAGTAAAAAATTTAAAGACAGTATTTAGGTATTGCAATAATCATCCATTTTATAATGTAAGCACTTAAACAAAAAATACAGCATGTAGTTTTATAAACTATATGTTGTATTTTTTGAAATTGTACGTTAAGATAGATATAATTATAAATATTTGTCAATAATATAGAGAAACAACCTATAAACTTGATTTATCCATTACTATAATGTTGTTTTTTAGGATGATTTCACATTAAATAGCATGAGGAATGAGTTAAACTTTATGATGTGAAATCTGTACCATTGATGAAGATGAAAAATAAATTTTTACTAAAGATATAGGGAGAGATTATGGAAAAAATAGCTTTAATTACGGACAGTACTTCTGGTGTACCACAGGAATATGTAGATAAATACAATATACGTATTCTAAGATTAAAAGTCATTTATAAAGACAGGGAGTATGTAGATGGGGTAGATATTACTCCTGAGGAAGTGTATGCAAGATTAGATAAGGAACTTCCCACTACTTCTATGCCTTCTGTACAAGAAGTAGAGGATTTGTTTGAAGAACTTATTAAAGAAGGTTATACACATGCGGTTATGCTTGCTATTTCTTCGGGGCTTTCAGGCACAATCAATAGTTTTAGAATTGCAGCTGAGCATTATCAAGATAAAATTAATGCTTTTGTTTTTGATTCCAAAATCATATCCATGGCTGTTGGCTTATCTGTGATTGAAGTAGGTAAAGCTATTGAAGACGGGAAAAGCTTTGAAGAGATTTGCACATTAATACCAAAACTTAGAGAAAAAACAATGCTGTACTTTACTGTTGACACATTAGAGTATCTGATCAAGGGCGGCAGAATTGGCAAAGTTTCTGGAAGTATTGGACAGCTTTTAAATCTTAAGCCAATCATTATTATGGATGATGAAGGTAAATACACTACTTTTACAAAAGTTAGAGGAACCAAGCAAATGATCAGCAAGCTCATTCAATTAGGTATAGATAGGCTAGAACAGGCAAAGTGCAAGATAGTTATTATGACAGGGACCATGCAGGAAGAAGCTCAAGTATTAAAAGATGCCTTTTTGAATCATCCTAATACTATTTCAGCAGATATTGGCACGATTACACCAGTTGTAGGCATACATTCAGGCCCAAGACTTCTGGCTTTAGTCATAATGGAAGCGTAATAAAGGTGATAGCTATAATAAGTATATAGAGGTAGTTTATAAGGGAATAGGGATGATTTAGACGCTCTATACATACTTATCTTATTTTTAGGATAATCTAAAGGTAGTAGCCATTGAAGGGAGAAAAAAGGTGAAAAAGCCATTTAGAATATTCATTACGCTTATTTTACTCGTTAGTATTATATCTGTGCATTCAGATGCATATAGTCAACCCTATATGATCAGTCCAACACTTCAAACGTATGTTGACAGAGCAGATGTGTTGTTAAATCAAATTTATTATTTGGGACAGACAGCACTTGCAAATAGTATCAATCAGCTAGATAATAATGAAACACTCAGACTTATAGGACTTAATTTAGCACAAGTGACAACGCTTGAAAGAGATGTCATTGGCTATATTGGGAGTCTAAGTCCAAATACAATGGAAGCGCGTAATGCAACGATTCTTCATATTGCACTACATCATTTTAATATGGCACTCGGAGAACTTGGATTCTTTATTAGGGCTTCAACAGATATTGATAGATTTAATGCTTTGCAGCGCTATTTTTATGATATTATTACGGCTATAGAAAATATTAATCAGGTTAAACAACAAGTACTGACATAGCAGCTTATTCAAAAGGCTCTAAGAATTATTTTATATAATTCTTAGAGCCTTTAATTAACGTGGAAAATGTATGATGAAAAGTGCCCCTAAAGAACTATTTTCCGCAGTAATTTCAGCATGATGTGCGTCGATGACTTCCTTAGTTATAGCGAGGCCTATACCAAGATGGCCATTTTGTCCCTTATAGAACCGTGTAAATATATTTTGGAGTTCATGATCTAGGAAGCCTTCGCCGTCATCTTCGATAGTAATAATAACCTTATCCTCCTGTGTTTCCATTTTAATAGCTATCGTTGTTTTGGCATGCCTTATGCAGTTAGAGAGAATATTAATAATAGCGCGTGAAAGTTTTTCAGGGTCAGCATTTATTTTAATAGTGTCTGATACAGTATCATAAACAATCTTTTTATTATTTTTTAAAGCAATACCTTTTACACAGTCGATACAACTCCAGAGAATGCCATCAAGTTCAGAGGTCTCAAAATGATATTCTCCCTCAACAGTATCAATACGGGAAAGATAAGTTAACTGCTCTACGAGGTCTGTAATACGTTTTGTTTCTTGAATAATAATATCGGATGCATTTTCATGATCTTCTACAACATGATATTTAATACCTTCCGCATAACTTTGAATAGACATAAGAGGTGTTCTAAGTTCATGAGAGATATTTTGTAAGAAAGTGGCTTGATCTTCTTCATACTTGCGCAATTTTTGAGATAAAAAATTAATATTATGAATGAGTTCTATTATTTCATCATTGGCCTCTATATGAATTGTTTTATGAAAATTCCTTTTAGAAAGTTCATTAAGATGTTGATTAATAACGCTAAAAGGTCTGGAAATTTTCTTAGAGGTATAAATAGAATAAATAATTGTAAGCGCCATACTAAAAAATAAAATAGCAATTAGGATAACATTGATAACTATTCTAAGGCTGTTCACCTTACTTGTATCAGAATAAATAATAACCCATCCCAACTGCAGCTTCCTTGCATTCAATATGGGAATGATCATCCCCATATAGTTCATTTCTTTTGTTTTAATAGCTATTAAGTTTTTTTGCTCATCAAAATGATTTTCTGGTATCTGAGTAAGCAGCTGCTGGTTAAAAATTATCTCATCTAATGTATTCTCAAAGGTAGGAATAGCAATCTTATCATTATTAATTAATATATACTGTGCATCTAAAATAGAAGTATAGTTTTTTAAAACACGATCTAAAGCACCAAAAACAAGCAAAGCTGTATTTCTGTTTCTAGTAGGTTCTGGAAACTTATTGGGGTGGTTGCGCAGAGCCCCCTGTACACTTTGAGCAATTTCATTAAACTGTGAAATAGTTTGGTTTTGGATATAAATACCTATACTTATATTAAATAAAATGCCTATTAGAAGCACAAGTAAGACGATATTAAGAATATTTGCTTTCAGAATCCTGGCTTGTATTGAATCTTTTGTAAACATGCTGCTACTCCTCATCAGATAATTTAAAACCAAAGCCCCATACTGTTTCAATTTTAAGACGAGACCCCTCAGTATGCAGTTTTTTTCTTATACGTTTGACCATATCATCTGTTGCCCGTGTTTCTGCTTCACTCTCAAAGCCCCATACTTTATTCAGTAGTTCATCTCGGCTTACGGGCCGATGTTTATTAAGGGCAAGGTAGGTTAAAAACTCAATTTCTTTCATACTGAGCTTGAGCTCTTTAGTGTGATAAAACACAGCTTTTTTATCGAGATCAATGCAAATATCTAAAATTTTAATGCGGTTGTTAGGGCGGATTTGCTCTCCTATATCGAAGGCTATTCTTCTAAAAATACTTCTCACACGCATTACAAGCTCCATTGGACTAAAAGGTTTAGTAATATAATCATCTGCACCTAAAGAGAGGCCGGCGATTTTATCAGGGGAAGTATCTCTTGCGGATACAAAGATAATAGGAACTGAACTGGTCTGCCGTACCGTTTGACAAATAGAATAGCCATCTAGTTCAGGCATCATAATATCAATAATAAGCATATCAGCAGGTCTCCCATAAAAAGCCTCTAACATTTTTTGTCCGTGGGTAAAGCTTTTTACCTCAAAACCTTCCTTTAAAAGAAATGATTTTACGATATTACAGATGTTAATCTCATCGTCTACCACATAAATTAATTTACCATTCACAATTATATCCTCTATCTATCAGTAGTTTTATAGTTATTTTAGCACATTTTTTATAAGTGAAATACGCATTTTATAATCTGCCACACTTTTGCCACACTTTTGCGGAGATTTATTACCTTATTTTAGGTATTATAAAAAAGTCAAAAGACAACCTAAAAATTTATAGGAGGATGATCACAGTGATGAAAAATAAAAAGATAAGCGGCATACTTGTTTTAAGTGCAATAACTTTAGCGATGTCAACATCTGTATTTGCAGATACAACCAATGGTCTTACAAAGCCTAAAATGGGGGTGCGTACAGAAAAATTAGCTGAGATAGCAGCTGAAAAAGGCATTACAGTAGAAGAACTCAAAGCACAGCTACAAAAAGAAAGAGAAGAAAAACTTGCCGAAAGAGCAGCCGAAAAAGGAATGACGGTAGAAGAGTTTACAGCACAGATGAAAAATAATAAAGAAAAGACACAAGGCGCAAGATTAGAAGAGAAGGCAGCCGAAAAGGGCATTACAGTAGAAGAACTTAAAGAGCAGTTGCAAAAAGAAAGAGAAGAAAAACTAGCTGCAAGAGCAGCTGAAAAAGGTATGACAGTAGAAGAGTTTAAGGCACAGATAGAAGACAATAAGGAAAAGACTCGAGCGACAAGATTGGAAGAGAAAGCAGCAGAAATAGGCATCACAGTAGAAGAACTTAAAGAGCAGATGGCAAAACAAAGAGAAGAAAAACTGGCTAAGAAAGCTGCAGAACAAGGTATCACAGTAGATGAACTTAAGGCGCAAATAGAAAAAAATAAGGGTTTTAAATAGAACACGCGTAAATAGGTAGAATCGTATGACATACGTCTGCCTATTTATTAATTGGTCAACTATCAAATAATTCAGTTGAAGGCTGGAAAAGTTTATTTAAAAATCAGTAAGGGCAGGGCATAAAAAAGATAATGCAGAAGTTGTGGGAGGTTAGTGATGTCTTATTTAAAAAATAAGAAGGTATACTTGATAGTGATAGTCATGATATTAAGTGCGGGCGCGCTCAGTGCTTATAAAGTCTACAAGAGCGCTCAGATAGTAGAAACGATAACCTATAAAGAAGAAGCAGCACAAATAGGTGATATTAAGATAGAATACACGATTGATGGGATAGTAGAATTACCTTTTAGGTATATGGATTTTGAAAATCAGGGAGAAATTAAGGAAATCTATTTCAAAGAAGGAGATACATTTAACAAAGGTGAGGCAGTTGCTAAACAGAATGATTTAGATGCTGCGCAAACATTAGAAAAAGCAAGGCTCGCCTATGAAAAAGCAGAGATTAACTATAAAGATACACTTTCCAAAATAGAAGCTTCACTTCAAGACTTAGAAACTAAGAAGTTAAACTATAAGCAGCAAATAGAGATGCAGAAAAAAAATAGTTATGATCTCGAGCAACAAATACATAAACAAGAAAATAATATTGAATTGATGGAACTTACGCCAGACGATTATGCACTTATAGATATTGAAAATGCCAAAAGAGATTTAGAATCTCTTAAATTGAATCTAGAAACCCAAAAAAATGCTTTGGTTCTTGCACAGAGAGATCTAGATCTTTTAAGGGCGGAAGAGGACTCATCAGCAGCACTTTCAAGTATTAGTCTTAGAGAAGCAAAAATTACTCTAGAAAATGCAGAAGCTAAACTTGAACAAACGAATATGTATGCAAGAGAAGATGGCAGAATTTTAACGATTACAAAAGATGTAGGTCAAGCAGTAGCTGCAATATCCAGTGGAGCAGGTTCTGCTGATCAATCTTTTATTACTTATATTGCAACCAATGAGCCGTATGTTATTAAACTAGCTATTCCAGAATTTGATTTAGTCAGTGTAAATGTTGGACAAAAGGCAGAAGTAACGGTGGAAGGATTTTCAGAAAAAACACTTATGGGAAAAGTTACGCATCTATCTGAAATACCTAAAACAGATAACAACCAAGTTGTAACCTATGCAGCAACAGTTGAATTAGATGAAAAACCAGAAGGCCTTAAAAATGGTATGAACGCTGTTGTTTCTATTATTTCAAAAGATGTTAGTAATGTGGTCATTGTGCCTAATAACACAGTATACTTTGAAAATGGTAAGCAATATGTGCAAGTTAAAGAGGGGGAAGGAAATATACAAAAGGTGACTATTATAACAGGGTTTTCTGATGGTACATCAGCAGAGGTGAAAGAAGGGTTAAAGGGGAATGAAACGTTGATTTCAAAAGTGCAGGTGAGCACAAAATGAGAACAATAGAAATTTTAAGATCTATTTTGCTTAATATTCGTGCTAATAAAATAAGAGTTTTTCTTACAACATTGGGGGTTATTATTGGAACACTTACAATTATTATTGTTGTAGGGATAGGAAAAGGCGGGGAACAGGCTGTGCAGGAACAATTTAAAAAGCTTAGTGCCCAGTCTATTAATATTATGAAAAACAGAGATTACAACAAAAGTAAGCAGTTAACTCTGGAGGATCTAACCAAGCTTGAAGCGTTAGAGCACGTTGAACGTGCTGGCTCAGTGATAAGGACTACGGGAGATATCAGCTATGGCAGTGTTAGCCAATCAGTAAGCATTCAGGGGCAGAGTGAATCGATACAAGAGATTAATAATTTAAATATTTTACATGGCACTTATATAACTGATGAAGATGGCAGTAAAAGGAGACGCGTTATTGTTTTGGGGTATAGCCTAGCTGAACTGTTTTTTGGAGAAGAGCCATCTCAGGCAATTGGAGAAAAAGTGAGTGTTAAAGGAAGAAAATATGATGTGGTAGGTGTTTTAAAGCAAGAAGGGGACAGTGGCAAGGGAGATAGTATAGATGACGGTGCCATCGTTCCAATCAAAATAGCCCAAAGTTATCTCTCCGGAAGAATGACAATGCTGACTTTTGTAGCAAAAGCTACGCAGATTGATACTGTAGAAAAAGCTATTAGTGAAATCAATGAATATATTTTAACGCTTACGGAAACAGAAGGGGCTTACAATCTTATGGATGCAGGCAGCAGGCTTACGACTGCTTTAGAATCAGCCAACATGATGGCAACGCTGCTTATCGGGGTAGCAGCAGTTGTGCTCGTGGTAGGCGGAATAGGCATTATGAATGTGTTATTAGTATCCGTAAGAGAAAGGACAAGAGAAATTGGTATCTTAAAGAGTATTGGTGCAAAAAGAGAAGATATTATTAAGGAGTTTTTATTAGAGGCCGTGATCATCAGTTTTTTAGGCGGACTTATAGGTGTTGGGCTTAGTTTTATAACCATTCCAATAGTGTTATATCTTGGACTACTTGTTGTACAAAGTATAGAAGGTATTATGTTAGGATTATTATTTTCGGTAACAACGGGTATATTTTTTGGGGTTTACCCAGCAGTTAAAGCCTCAAAACTAAAACCTATTGAAGCATTAAACTATGAAGGGTAGGAGAAAGTGATGAAAAAACTAAAAGTGGTTGTTAGTATATTAGGATTTGCAGTGCTTTTAAACGGATGCAGTCATTTAAAAGCAGAAACAGCACTAAGCACTCAAGATATAGTTCAAAATCAGGAGTCAGAAATAACCAGGACAACAAGCCAAACACCTGATATTATTGGAGAAATCAGTGAAATAGTTGGTAACGAAGTGACAGTCAAGATAGTGAATATGCCTGAGGGGTCTCAAATCAATGAGGTACCTGAAAAAAGAAATCCACAAGCAGATGATACCAACCAAGCTGAAGAGAAAAAGGCACCTAGAGCGATTACTGGAAGTGCGGATGGTGGGTTAGGAGGCGGTCCAGGTGGTGCATTTCCGGGTGGCGGATTTCAAAGAGGAGATGCGGGTGGACAACGTACTGGGCGTCAGGTGAATGCTGGAGGTGATGCAGCAGGCGCCAGGGCGGCGCTTAAGTTAGACTATACAGGTGAAGAAAAAACGATCACTATACCAGTAGGTATGACTATTGCAGGCGGAAGAGGGCAAAATGAGATGACATTTGAGAGCTTGCAAGAAGGGAATGTGATTTCTATTTGGCTAGATGAAGCCCAAAATATTGAGAAAATTAATCTGTTTGGCGGAGGCTCGAGATGAGTGAGCCTTGTATAGCCGTGCATGAACCGCTTATCAAAATGATGGATTTGTGCAAAAGTTATGGTAAAGGTGAAGCACAGGTGCGAGTACTTAAACATATTGATTTTGAAGTAAATGAAGGTGAATTTGTAGCCATATTAGGGCCCTCAGGTTCTGGGAAATCTACTTTGATGAATATTATAGGCCTTATTGATACCCATGATACAGGAGAATATAGGCTTTCTGGCGATAGTATCTATAATAAGACAGAAAATGAATATGCATCTATTAGAGGACAAAAGATAGGGTTTATTTTTCAAAAGTTTAATCTAATCCCTAAATACAATGCACTCCAAAATGTAGCACTCCCGCTACTTTTGCAAGGGAAGTGTTATAAAGAAGCAGTAAGTCATGCTAAAGAACTTTTAGAATCAGTGGGGCTTGAAGATAGAATGCATCATCGACCCAATCAATTATCAGGAGGACAACAGCAAAGGGTAGCCATAGCAAGGGCGCTCGTTGCTGATGCTGACCTTTTGCTTGCAGATGAACCTACAGGTGCACTCGATCAAAAAACAGGAAAAGAAGTGCTAGGCATCTTTAAAGCATTGAATCAAAAAGGAAAGACGATTATTCTGATTACACATGATTTAAATATTGCAAAATATGCCTCAAGAATAGTTTATATTACAGATGGTGAACTATCTGATATGCCAAAAAGTGAGGGGGATCATTGAGAAATGAAAAAAATACTTATAGGGCTTATAGTCTTTCTCATAGGACTGCCAAACTTATATGCCAAGGCAGCCGAACTGCAGGTATTGACGCTTGAAAATGCCATAGTCCGTGCAAAAACCTATAGTACTGAACTGGCACAAATACGTAGATCCTATGAATTAAACGGTGCAAAATTAAATCAAGCGGTAAGTGAAGGAAGTTATAAAAGCTGGCAGAAACAGTACCTGGAAAATCAATATGTGCGTAAGCAGGAAGAAATTCAAGAAAAAGTAATTGCTTATAATATAGCTAAGTTATTTGATGAAATATTATTAAACGAAGAAAAACTTAGAAACATGGAAAGTAGTCTTAAAATAGATGAGGCGAATCTCCAAAGTGCTAAGAGTAAATTTCAAAAAGGTATTATCAGTCAAATAGCGCTTAATAATAATATACTTAGTTACGAAATGGCAAAAAACAATAAAATCCAGTTAGAAAACACAATCCATTCGCAGTTTACATCACTTAGTGAAATGATTGGCAAAACGACGACACATTTTGTACTTCAAAAAGAAGCTATTATTTATGAGCCTTTTGAGATTATTGGTCATTTAGACGGGGTAATAAGTTCAAAAGCAGAGCAGAATCTTTCTGTATGGAAAGTTGTTGAACTTGCGAAGATAGAAAGTGAAATAGATTATAGTACTCTTGAACAAGCGGGTAATTCCTACGTAACCTATCTTCAGCTGCAAGAAAATGTAGTTAAAACGCAAGAAACGAGTGAGACGACGAAGCAGCAGTTTGAAAATAATCTTAAAACTAAGTATACAGAGCTTTTACAGTTACAAGAGAAATACAAACTTCAAGAAAAAGAACTACAGCTGCTTGCAAAGCAGCTTCAGACCAAACAGACGCAGTATGAAGCTGGCTATAGCTCCAAAAATGAGTATGAAAAGTTAAAGCTAACTTATGAACAGGCAGAAACGAGTCTTTTAGAGATTATAGTTAAGCAAGAATATATTAAGCAAGTTATAGAAAATCCATATCTGCTTTAAAAGGAATGATCTATTTTCAGGGTGATTATATCACAGAAAAAAACAATTAAATGAATTAGTATAAAGATATGTTGTTTTTATTAGAATAAATAGCTAATAAGTGATATATTAAATATAAGGATAAAGTGTTTGTTAATTCATTTAATGTGGAGGTGCAGGTATGAAAAAAGTAATTATTGTAGGGGGCGTAGCGACAGGTGCTTCGGCTGCTGCAAGGCTTAGGAGATTGGATGAAAACATTGAAATTATAATGTTTGAAAAAGGAGACTACATTTCTTTTGCAAACTGTGGGCTTCCGTATTATATAGGAGATATTATTGAAGAAAGAGATAAGCTTTTAGTAGCTACGCCCAAATTAATGAAAGACAGGTTTAAAATAGATGTAAGAGTTAATAGTGAGGTTGTAGCGTTAGATGTCACGTCAAAAAAAGTGACTATTTCTTCTAAAGAGCGGGGCATTTACGATGAGACGTTTGATGCACTGGTTTTAGCACCAGGGGCTAAGCCATTAATGCCTAATATACCAGGGATAAAGGGTGAAAGAATATTTACTTTAAGAAATATTAAGGATACAGATCGCATTAAGTCGGCAGTTAGCACTGTTAAATCTGCTATTGTAATTGGGGGAGGCTATATAGGGGTAGAGATGGCTGAAAACTTAAGACACAACCATATTGATGTGACGCTAGTAGAAGCAGCTTCTCATATCCTGATGCCTTTTGATGAAGATATTGTTGTGATGGCTGAAAAAGAGATGGAAGATCAGGGGGTAAGGCTTATTCTTAACGATGGGGTAAAAGCCTTTAGAGAGCTGAGTGATGGGATAGAAGTAGAGCTTCAAAGCAATAAGCGTATTAAGGCTGATATCATCATTTCTGCAATGGGCGTTGTACCGGATACAAGTTTTCTTCAGGATACAGGGATTATACTTGGGGTAAAAGGCCATATCTTAGTGAATGAGCATATGGAAACTAATATTAAAGGGATTTATGCAGGGGGAGATGCAGTAGAAGTTATCGACTTTGTAAATGGGATGCACAGAGCTATTCCACTGGCTGGGCCAGCGAATAAACATGGACGCATTATTGCTGATAATATAAGCGGACTAGAAACAATTTATAAAAATACGCAAGGAACTGCTGTCATTAAGGTTTTCGATTTAACTTTAGCTGCAACAGGCAATAATGAAAGCATTTTGGAGCGTTCAGATACTTCTTATCAAGCTATTATTATTCATCCAAATAACCATGCAGGTTATTACCCAGGAGCCAGTCCAATAACCTTAAAACTCATTTTTGACAATACAGGGAAGATTCTAGGAGCACAAGCTCTAGGCTATGAAGGTGTGGAGAAGAGAATAGATGTAATTGCTACAGTGATAAGGTTTAAGGGAACAGTATATGATCTAACTGAACTTGAGCTATCTTATGCACCGCCTTTTGGATCGGCTAAAGACCCAGTGAATTTTGCAGGATATGTTGCAGAAAATGTACTTACAGGCAAAAGTGATATTGTGCATCCTAAGGCGCTAAAAGAGATAAAAGATGATGGGAACATTGTAATACTAGATGTCAGAACACATGCAGAAAGGGTTAGGGGTAAAGTAGAAGGGTCTGTCGCTATTAATGTTAATGAACTAAGAGATCAGCTGGATCAGCTAGATCGTGATAAAGAATATTGGATACACTGTGCTGTAGGGCTTAGAGCCTATGTAGCCGAAAGAATATTAAAGCAAGCAGGGTTCAAATGCAAAAACATTACGGGTGGGTATAAAACCATTCAGGCTATGGCGTTTAAACCACAACATAATCAATAATGATCAATACTCTTTTGGTGTTAAAAACCAAAGGAGTATTTTGGCATGGATAAGGGGAGACTTATGAATCAATTTGTAAAGATAGCAAAAGATTATGCATTTTTAAGTACATTAAGCCATAAAACACAGGAAATTATTTCAGAACATTTAAAAGTTAATCGATATCCGGCCGGTTATAAACTGATGAATAGTAAACAGTCCTGCCTAGGCTTTTCATTTATTCTAAGTGGCATCTTAAGAGTTTACCGAATTAATGATGAAGGTCGGGAAGTTACACTTTATAGGCTTGGGCGAGGAGATAGCTGTTTTTTGACGATTCTTTGCGTATTATCCGATATGGAGAATTATGCTTTTGCTGAGGTAGAGGAAGAAGCAGAACTTGCGATTATCCCAATGGAAGTCTTTAAAGCCTATATTTTAGAAGATAAGGCTTATTTAAAATATGTTTTTAAAAATCTATATGGTAAATTTGATCATGTTATTAATGTACTTGAAAAAATCACTTTTGATAGTATCGAAAAACGAGTAATTGACTATCTTAAGCAAAGATCTGAAAAAACATTCGGAGCAAGTACGATCTATACAACCCATGAAAAAATTGCAATCGATATTGGGTCGTCAAGAGAAGTGGTCAGCAGAGCATTAAAAATTCTTGAAAAGAATGGGGTTATCACATTGGGGCGAGGTAAAATAAAAATTTTAGATAAAGACTACTTAGCTTAATAAATGAAAGAAACGAACACAATAGAAACTATGAAGCCTTGGGCAGATAGGTTGTGTGTTACTTGCTGATAAATAGAACAAATCCCCAAATGATTATAGGCATCATTTGGGGATTGGATTTAAAACAGTTTAAAACATATCTATTCGATATTAATGATTGTAATACTTGGTGTTTCATAAAGATTAATATACTTGTCATTAATTTTTATAATAGGTTTATAGATGCATTTTGGATTGATAAATACTACTTCGCCAATCTCATCTGTACTTAAGGTCACAAATACGCCTATGTAGTAGTTAGCAATATTATTACAAAAAGTAAGCAGCATGTCAGGATCGAATTTTGTAAGTTCATCAGTTAACAGTATTTTAAGTGTATCGAAAATATGATGCGTTTTTCTCAGGATTTCATAACGATCCGCGATACCAATTATTTTAGCTAGGTTATTAATATATGGAGATGTAAGCTTAAGCGGAAAACCTGTTCCGTCACATCTTTCATGATGGGCGAGAATGCCTTTGGCGATGGAAGGGTGTAAATCTTGCATTTTGCTGACAATATTATAGCTATAGATAGAATGTTTTTCATACTCACTGCGTTCATCTGAAGAAAGATCCTCTGTTTTATTGATCATGTCAAAAGCAAGATTAATCCCTCCTATATCGTGAAGTAGAGCTGCTCTAATAACGTTAAGTGTAGTTTCTTTATTAACATTTGTCCATTTACATATAAGTTTAGACAAAAAGGCTACATTTAAAGAATGGGTATAAGTATCATAATCTAGCTGCTTGATTAAATTTGTACAGCCTAATAAAGTATGGTTTTCATTAAAATCAGCAGAAAGATGATGACACATCTCATCAAATGTTTTAATGCTTTTATCATCAGAAGGAGAAATTTGCTCTATGACAGTTTTAAGAGCTTTGCTGTACTTTTTATAGTTTTCTATCGTTTCAGGAGGAAGATTCCATACTTTATTAAAAGAATCAATATACACCCATAGGTCAGTATGAATAAAGTTACTGATGTTTTTTAAATTTTCTATCGTTAGTTCTTGGTTTTGTCCTAGAATGGTAGCCCCTGTCTGCATATTGACTACAGGTTGAGCTGTCACCATGCCTGGAATACATTTGGAGATAGGTAATATAATTTTTTGCATAATATCCCTCTTTTCATTATGAGATAAAAAATACCTAGTTTATATAGTAAATATATCGGCAGAAAATTTAAAAATATAATATTTAAAGTAAAGAAACTTATGCTTTATAGATATTACCAATAAAAAGCTGATTGTATTTAAAGTAATTATAGTATAGCATTATGTTTAAATGCATCCTATTTAAAAGACTAAATTTAATATAAAAAATATAAAATTTAACACAAAATATAGAAAGATAAGTTATAATAATACGAACTAATAAAATCACATTATAATTATAATATGATTTTATTAGTTCGTATAGACATAATTTGTATTGAGAGGAGACTGAAAAATGAATCGATTTAAAACAGGCAATATTAAACTAAAAAGTAAGTTAATGAGTATGTTTATCCTATCAGGTCTTATCCCTATGATGATTATTAGTGTATTTAATTTAATTGTAAGTAATAATAATCTTAGAGATCTTGAAGAAAGCTTGATTAAGGAAAAACTTATAGGCGATATACACTCAGCTAAGATTTATTTAGATAAATATTATGGGAATTTAGAGTTTAAAGATGAAGTCTTAATAGATAAAAGCGGCAACAGTATAAAAGAACATTATGAGATGGTAGATACACTGACTGAGGATCTTAATGTCTCAGCCACCCTATTTGCAAAAGACGGAGATGATTTTATAAGGATTTCCACCAATATACTGACAGCAGACGGTAACAGGGCTATTGGTACATATCTTGGAAAAGAAAGTAGCGCCTATGCAAATATTATAAACGGAGAGCGCTATATAGGGACTGCTCAGATTCTAGGTAATGCTTATATTACGGCATATGAGCCTCTAAAAGATGAGAATCAAGAAGTAATTGGTATTTTATTTATTGGGATATCTAAACAAGCATCTGAGCAGTTAATTGCAGAACAAGTACGTAAAGGGACAACTGTTACGATAGGTATTATGTTAATATTTGCACTGGCGGGGGTTGTTACCGCATGGATCTTAGCACACTCTATTGCAAAATCTATTAGACATGTTATAGGACATGCCCAGGAAATTGCAAACTATAATATTGCCACTGATATTGATGAAGCGTTTATTAATAGAAAAGATGAAGTGGGAGATCTTGCAAAAGCTATTCATACAATTGAAGAGAGTCTAAGATATATGATAGGACAAGTTAATGATGCATCCTTACAAGTATCAGCTTCTTCAGAAGAGCTTAATAGCATGGCTTCACAAACAGCTACAACGACTGATGAAGTTGCTAAAACAATCTGTGATATTGCAGAAGGCGCAACTGATCAAGCACAAAGCACTGCCCAGGGACTTTTAAAGCTTTCGGAGCTTGAAAAATATATTAAAGAAGATCAAATCCATATGAAAGAACTTAATGAGGTATCACATAAAGTCGAAGCGTTGGTAAACTCAGGATTAGAAGTTATTAATACACTATTTAAAAAAACAGATGAAAGCATGACCGCAACAACAAATGTTTATGATACAATTCTTAAGACCAATGAAAGTTCATCTAAAATAAGTGCAGCAAGCAATGTGATTACTTCTATTTCACAGCAAACTAACTTGCTTGCACTGAATGCTTCAATAGAAGCGGCAAGGGCAGGAGAACACGGGCGTGGGTTTGCAGTTGTTGCAGAAGAAATTAGAAAACTTGCAGAACAGTCTGCAAGTTCATCAAAAATGATAGATGAGATGGTGGAAAATTTGCAGCATGATTCAGAGAGAGCTGTAAACACTACTGAGGTAGTTAAAGCTACTTTAGAGGAACAAGTGAGCCATATGAATATTACAAAGGAAAAATATTTAGAAATTTCAGAAGCGATTAATCATCAAGGGCAAGTGGTAGAGCTTCTTAATGAGTCTGGTCATGTGATGGCTATTAAGAATAATGAAGTTTATGCTACCCTTGACGCATTATCAGCCGTAGCTGAGCAAAATGCGGCAGCAACTGAGGAGTCTTCGGCTTGTATTGAAGAACAAGCAGCTTCCATTCACGAAATAGTAAGCTCAAGTAAATCTTTAGCAGAACTTGCTCAGGTGCTCCACCATTTAATAACACGTTTTAAAGTATAACGTATGTACATTTAAAAGATAATCTGACATAAAAATCAAAAAGCTCTTTATAGAAAATAGTTATTACTACGTTCTATAAAGAGCTTTTTGATTGGATAACCATACTTTAGAAAGAAAGAGGTATTTGTATATATTGTCTAAAAATAAGAGTTGCTTTTAAAGTTATTGATTAAAACTAGATATTAAAATATAATTAATATTAAATCAATACTAGCCAATATATTACGTTAAGGTTGTGTGATTATGATAACTGGTTTTAATAGTATTAAAAATAGAATACTTATATTTTTTCTTGCTATCATTTTTATTCCTATCGTTACCTTAGGTTTATTTGCGAATACAGTTTACTCAAGATCTATAGAGACCAGTGCTAATAAACATACGGCGCAAATGATCAGCCAAATTCAAAGTAACATAGAATATTATCTTCAGTCCATAGATAACATTATGTATTATATCTCACAATCTCCGGATGTAGTGCAGTATCTTACAGATGACTCTGAGCCTCAGAATAATGATCTTTTAGAAATAAGAGTAAGAACACTTTTAAATATTTATACGGAAGCCAACCCAGAGATTGCAGGGATTCTTATTGTAAATACTAGAGATAAGTATTTAAGTAATGAGCTTATAAAAAACAATCGCGACCCACTTTTGCAAGAGGATTGGTATCTATCTGCGGTTAATCAATCAGATATTTCTCAGTATGCAAGTAAACCCATAGGCCGTAATCTTAATACTTATTCAGAATACAGTGCAGATGAGGTTATTTCAATATCAAGAACGATGAGACATCCTAAAACTAACGAAATCACAGGTGTTATTCTTATTGATATGAAACTTGGAAAGTTTGAAGAAATTATTAAAAATAATAATATAGGACAAAAAGGTTTTTTTTATATACTTGATAAAAACAATGATATTGTTTATTCTCCTGTCAATCCTATTATTTATAGAATTAATAATGAGTGGTTTAAAGATATATCCAATTTACTTATTAAATCTATTAATAACGAAACATTTGAGATCATGTGTGAAACCAGTGTGCAGACGGGATGGCGTACAATAGGGGTTTTTTCAATAGAAGAAATATTAGAAGACGTTCTTAAAATGCAGACTTTTGCGATGTTTGTCAGTGGTTTCACCCTTATATTAGCTATAGTTGTAGCGATTATCTTTACCAATACTATTGTTACACCTATAAAGGAGCTTACAGCCCTTATGAAGCGGGCAGAGCAAGGAGACTTAGAAGTAAGTTTTGAAAATAATAAGTATAAAGATGAATTTGGAGAACTAGGCCATAGTTTTAACCACATGATTAAAGAAATCAAGCAGCTTATTGAAATGGTCTATACTGAACAAAGAAATAAACGGAAAGCGGAACTTAAAATTCTTCAAGCACAGATCAAACCACATTTTTTGTATAATACGCTTGATACGATACAGTGGATGGCTGTTGATTATGGGGCTAGAGATATCGTTGAGATTGTTACGGCACTGACTAAGCTCTTTAGAATTGCACTTAGCAAAGGCCGGGAAGTGATTACGATACGTGAGGAGATCGATCATATTGAAAGTTATATGATTATACAAAAAGCAAGGTATGAAGATAAACTGTCATATGATATTACCTATGATGAAGAACTGTTAGATAAGCCTATTCTTAAACTAACAGCTCAGCCCATTGTGGAAAATGCTATTTATCACGGTGTTAAGCAAAAGCGAGGAGCTGGCAAAGTTGAAATAAACTTTTCAAAAATAGATCATCAAGTGATCATTACGGTAACAGATAATGGCGCAGGGATAGATGCCCTTAAGCTGCATGAAATCAATATGATGCTGCAGCATGAAAATATAAGGGGCGTTGCATCAGAGAGCGGCTCAGGATATGGTATATGCAATGTACATACTAGAATTAAAATGACATATGGCAGTGAATATGGGCTTAGATACATAAGCAAGGTTAATGAGGGGACATGTGTTCAAATCATATTACCCCTGCTAGAAGCATAAATAAATCTAACAAGAAAGAGGTTTATGATGTTTAAAGTTCTTATTGCAGACGATGAACCAAAGATTAGAAAAGGCATAAGAGGAATCCTAGATTGGCAAAGTATAGGGTTTGAGATTGTAGCAGAAGCAGAAGATGGTGAAGTTGCTCTTGAAAAAGCTATTGAAACCGCCCCGGATCTGCTTTTGGTAGATATTTGTATGCCCTTTGTGAATGGATTAGAATTCATCAACCAGCTTAAATCCATATTAAACGATGCAATTATTATTATTGTTTCCGGACATGATGAATTTGAGTATGCACAAGCGGCGCTTAAGCTTAAGGTCTTTGATTATATTTTAAAACCTGTAAGTCAAGATGCTTTATTAAAAAGTGTCTTAAAGGCAAGAGAACAAATGATAGATCTTAAAAATAAAGGGATCGAAGATGCATTTAAAATGAAGCAGCTTAAAAAAAGTAATCATTACCTTAAAGAGATTTTTTTACAAGATTTAATAGGTGCAAAAGTCAAAGATGAAAATCTTATGAGGCAATTTGAGTATTTTAATATAGGATATACAGCTACTATGGGCATGCTTGTTATTAGACTTATGGACAAAAGTCATGGGATGATAGAGCGTGAATGGGATAATGATTTACTGATCTATGCCATACAGAACATTGCAGCAGAGGCCATGAATGGGTTTAAGGCACTTACTTGTTTTAAGGATACCAAAAATCAAATCATTGTCATAAGTGATACAAGTCCAATTGCGAAATGGTCTGAAATGGGTATAGAAGTTGAAAAGTGTATAGCAGAATATTTAAGAAGAGAAGTCATTACAGAAATGATTTTATTAAAACAGAAACCCGCTTCTATACATCATGCCTATGAGGAAATTAGCAGAAGCTTAACAGAAAAGAGTCAAAAAACACCTATCGTAATAACCATTCAGAAGTACATTGATAAGCATTATGCAAATCCAGAGCTGACGCTTACAGAAATAGCCGAAAAGGTTGGTATTAGTCAAACATATCTTACACGACTGCTTAAGCAAGAGTTAGGTGTGCCATTTATTGATTATCTTACACAAATCAGAATGAAAAAAGCGCTTATTCTTATGCAGGATCCCAATATTAAAGTTTATGAAGTTGCAGAAAAGACCGGCTACTCCAGTCAGCATTATTTCAGCAACGTATTTAAAAAGACATTTCATCTCTCACCACTAGATTATAAAAGGCGGGGTGTCAAGTGAAACTGTATAACAGGAATATACCTTATATTGTTGCGATTATTATGGTGCTCGTAAGCATTAGCTGCATTGGCGGCATTATTACCTATAATAACCAGCGGTTTAATCTAAATGAGAGCGGCAAAGATAATATTGAGTTTTTAATAGGTGTATCTCAGGCAGATTTAGAAGAGCCCTGGCGTATTATTATGACAGAAGAAATAAAAGAGGAAGCTAAAAAGTATCCACAACTAAGAGTCATTTATATGGAGGCTGCGGGCAGCTATGAAAAACAAATTCAAGATATTAAAGAACTGCAGGCCTTTGGTGTAGATCTTTTAATTGTATCCCCTACAAGTCCGGAAAAACTGACACCTATTGTATCAGAGGTTTATCAAAAGATGCCTGTTATTGTACTTGATAGGGGTATAGAAGGCTATGATTATACCCTTTATATTGGCCCTGATAACGGGCGGGTTGGCAAGCAGGTTGGAGAGTATATGGGTAAGCTTCTTGGAGAACGGGGAGGGAATGTTATAGAGATAAAAGGCGCATCAGATTCTCACCCCACAAGAGAAAGAAGTGAAGGACTTAGCAATATATTGAGCGAGTATAATAATATCACTATTCTAGAGAAAATAGACGCCAGTTGGAACAGAGACCGTGCAGAAGATAAGATGTTAGAAATTTATAAAAGACATCAAGCTATCGATGTTGTATTTGCACATAATGATGCAATGGCGCTTGGAGCTTATAGAGCCTATACCTATTATGATTATTTGCATCCTATTAAGTTTATAGGGATAGATGGTCTTGAAGGGGCAAATGGTGGTCTAGATTTAGTAGAAAAAGGTATATTAGCATGTACCTATATCTGTCCTACAGGAGGTAAAGAAGCGGTTCAATTTGCTATGGATATTCTTAATAAACAAAAAGGGATACCTAAGAAAATCATATTGCGGACGACACTTATTACTCCAGATAATTTAGATATGTATAAGGCTGAGCAAAATAAAAAAGCCACCCTTAAGAATCCAAAAGATAAAATCGTTTTAGGATTCTGTAATGTAGGCAAAGAGGGTGGTTGGAGAGAGGCTAATAGTGCATCTATTAAAAATGCGGCTAGAGAAGCTGATATAGAACTTATCTACTCAGAAGCAGATCTTAACCAAAAAAGACAAATTGAAATATTAAGAAGTTTTATCAATATGAAGGTAGATGTTATCTCCTTTTCACCAGTAGTTGAATCAGGCTGGGATCAAATACTTAGGGAAGCAAAATCTGCAGATATTCCAGTTATTATTGCAGACCGTATGATAAAAACAGAGGATGATTCACTCTATACGACCTTTTTAGGGCCTGATTTTAGAGAAGAGGGCAGACGTGCAGCCCGATGGGTAAAAGGTGATTTTAAAGAACAGCACGCTGTAAATATTGTAGAAATACTAGGGAGCAAAAACTCTACTCCCACCGTTGAAAGAAAAATAGGATTTGAAGAGGTTATTGCAGATTCAGAGCAATTTAGGATTATCCACTCTGTACATGGAGATTATACCTTTGAAAAAGGTAAAGAAATAATGAAAAGTTATTTAGATACAGAAACGAAATATGGAAATAAAATAGATGTTGTTTATGCCCATAATGATGATATGGCGCTTGGGGCAATAGAAGCCATAGAAGCCTTTGGTCTAAGGCCGGGAATTGATATAAAAATAGTTTCAATAGATGCGATTAAAGCAGCTATTCTTGCTATAAAAGATGGCAAACTAAATTGCTCTGTAGAATGCAATCCGCTTTTAGGACCACAGCTCATGAAGATTGTAAAAGATATTGTAAGTAATAAACAAATGCCTATGATGATTATTACAGAAGAAACAGTCTTTACAAAAGAAGCCTACACAAGAGAATGGCTAAATAGACCTTACTAAATAGTATTTTAGTAAGGTCTATTTTTTTTATACGCTTTCTTGTTCTAAAGTAAGAGACGTAGCGTATTGCAAAAATATTATAAAAAAGAAGCTAGTATAATGGATTTTGTGCAGAAAATTACAAATTAAACATTTTAATTGTAAATACAAATAATTTCTAAGAGTCTAAAATAAAAATGTACCAACAATCATTAAAAATTATAGGGGGTTTAAAAATGAAAAAAATATTTGCGATGTTATTAACAGGAACCATGCTATTTGCTATGGCTGGGTGTTCTAAGCCAGCTAGTGCACCAGCAGCACCAGCTGATACAGCAGCGAAAACTGCAGAAGCAAAACCCGCAGAAACAAAAACAGCGGATAAAAAATTAGTAGTAGGTTTTGCTCAGATAGGTGCAGAAAGTGAGTGGAGAACAGCTTGTACAAACTCTATTAAGGGAGAAGCGGAAAAATTAGGTATTGATCTTAAATTCTCAGATGCACAACAAAAACAAGAAAATCAGATTAAGGCAATACGTTCTTTTATTGCTCAAAAAGTTGATGTTATAGGTATTTCACCAGTCGTTGAATCAGGTTGGGAAACAGTATTTAAAGAAGCAAAAGATGCAGGGATCCCCGTGGTACTTGTTGATAGAAATGCAGATGTGCCAGAAGATCTTTATGTAACACGTATAGGGTCTGACTTTAAAGAAGAAGGCAAAAAAGCAGCAGAAGAAATGGCTACGCTATTAGGAGGAAAGGGGAATATTGTAGAGCTTCAAGGTACAGTAGGCTCAGCAGCAGCTACAGACCGTTTAGTAGGTTTCCAAGAAGTGATAACAGCTAAGTATCCAGATATCAAAATTATCAAATCTCAAACAGGTGACTTTACTAGAGCAAAAGGTAAAGAAGTTATGGAAGCCTTCCTTAAATCAGATGGACAAAACATAGATGCGCTTTATGCACATAATGATGACATGGCTATCGGAGCTATTCAAGCTATTGAAGAATATGGTTTAAAACCAGGAGAAGACATTAAAATTGTTTCTGTAGATGCGGTTAAAGGTGCATTTGAAGCAATGATCGCAGGTAAACTCAATGTAACGGTTGAATGTAATCCGCTTCTAGGACCACAATTTTATGAAGTTTGCCAAAAAATTATGAATAATGAATCAGTACCTAAATATATTCCGTCAGAAGAAGGTATTTATCGTCAAGATACAGCAGCAGCAGACCTTCCATCTCGCCAATATTAATAGAATCTATAGAGTCAGTGACCTACCTACCTTGTACTAAGTTAGACAAAGGTTGAGAACTAGTCAATAAGAATGACTAGTTCTCATAAGGGTAGCATTTTTAATAAGGAGGCAACTATGAAAAATGACAATATAGTCTTAACAATGAAAAGTATATGCAAGTATTTTCCAGGGGTTAATGCGCTGGAAAATGTTGATTTTACTTTGAGGAAAGGCGAAATTCATGCATTGATGGGCGAAAATGGGGCAGGTAAATCTACACTTATAAAGGTTTTAACAGGCGTGGAAAAATTGGATAAGGGCCAAATATTTCTTCAAGGCAAAAAGGTTTTGCCTAAATCTACAAAAGATGCACAAGATATAGGCATAAGTACCGTTTATCAAGAGGTTAATCTATGTAGTAATCTTTCAGTAGCAGAAAACATGTTTATTGGACGAGAACCTATGAAGCTTGGAAAAATTTGTTGGAAAGAAATGCATCATAAAGCAAAGTTGGCGCTAGAAAGATTAAATGTAGCCATTGATGTTACAAAAACATTAGATTCATATTCTGTGGCGATCCAACAAATGGTGGCTATTGCAAGAGCCGTAGATGTTGATGCAAAAGTTTTAATATTAGATGAGCCGACTTCTAGCTTAGATGAAAATGAAGTGCAAAAGCTTTTTGAAATTATGCTTCAGTTAAAAAATGAAGGCATTGGTATTGTATTTGTGACACACTTTTTAGACCAGGTTTATGCTGTATGTGATCGTATCACTGTGCTTAGAAATGGAGAGCTTGTAGGAGAATATCAAATCAAAGATCTGCCAAAGGTACAGCTTGTAGCTAAGATGATTGGCAAGGATTTTGACGAACTTAATGCATCTATTAAAGGAGAAGACACAAGAGATGAGCATTTTAATAAAGAAGTCTTTTTAGAAACTAAAA
Organism: Cellulosilyticum sp. I15G10I2; assembly: GCF_900095725.1. Lineage (NCBI taxonomy): Bacteria > Bacillati > Bacillota > Clostridia > Lachnospirales > Cellulosilyticaceae > Cellulosilyticum > Cellulosilyticum sp. I15G10I2. The sequence continues at coordinate 1,354,137 of NZ_FMMP01000006.1, read as the reverse complement.
AAATAGGCAAGAAAAATGAAATAGAACCTTACGATATTATGATTTATAAAGGGGAAGTATTAGGTCTTGCTGGCCTTTTAGGTTCCGGAAGAACTGAAATGGCAAAACTATTATTTGGAGCCCAGAAACCAGATACAGGAGAGATCCATATAGAAGGCGTAAAAAAGAATATAACAACACCACTTGAGGCGATTAAGAACGGTATAGCATATTGTCCAGAAAATAGAAAAGCAGATGGGATTATCCCAGATCTTTCAGTTCGGGAAAACATTATATTAGCCCTTCAGAGCCAACGTGGCTGGATGAAATATATAAAACGTAGTGAACAAGAAAAAATAGCGAATGACTATATCAATTTGCTAAGTATCAAAACACCTTCGCCAGAAAAAATGGTTAAAGAGTTAAGCGGGGGTAATCAGCAAAAGGTCATTTTAGCCAGATGGCTCTTGACACAGCCTAAATTACTTATCTTAGATGAACCGACAAGAGGGATTGACATTGGCACAAAGACAGAAATCCAAAAACTTGTTATAGAACTTGCCGAAAAAGGAATGTCTGTGATCTTTATTTCATCAGAACTAGATGAAATGTTAAGAACATGCAGCCGTATGGTCGTTCTAAGAGATAGGGTGAAAATTGCGGAACTTAGACAAGAAGAGTTAGATACCAATATCATCATGAATACAATAGCGGGAGGGAACTAATATGGGCAGTATTAAAAAACTTACAAAATATCAGATGTTTTGGCCGATTACTGCACTTTTATTAGTGATGTTATTTAACCTCTTTTTTACACCGGGGTTTTTTAATTTAGAAATAAAAGACGGCCATTTATTTGGAAGTATTATAGATATTATTAATAGAGGAAGCCCACTGATGCTGCTTGCAATTGGACTTACACTTGTTATAGCTACTGGAGGAACAGATATTTCAGTAGGATCAACCATAGCTATTAGCGCTGCGGTTGTAGCAAGTTTAGTGGGAGGTGAGATGGTATTTGTAGATGGTGTACAAGAATATGTAACACTTGTGCCTATGCCTATCGCAATCATTACAACACTGTTTATTGCAATATTACTCGGACTTTGGAATGGAACACTTATTGCAAAACTTGGGATACAACCTATTATAGCTACTATGATTCTTATGGTAGCAGGCAGAGGGATTGCCCAACTTATTACAAAAGGACAAATTATTACGATTTATTATAAGCCTTATTTTTTCTTTGGAGGCGGGTATTTATTAGGTTTGCCATTTTCAATCTTTATAGTAGCGTTTTTACTTCTTATTATCATACTTTTGGTTAAGAAAACAGCGCTGGGGCTTTTTATACAGTCAGCTGGCTGTAATGCAAGTGCAAGTAAATATGCAGGGATTCATGTAGATCGCATTAAACTCATAGTCTATACGATCTCTGGCTTATGTGCAGGGATAGCAGGTATACTAATCAGTTCAAATATCAAATCTGCTGATGCAAACAATGCAGGACTTTTTATTGAACTCGATGCCATCCTTGCAGTTGCGCTAGGTGGCAACCCTATGACAGGTGGAAAATTTTCTATCCCGGCAAGTCTAGTGGGGGCACTGGTTATTCAAAGTATTACGACCACTATTTATTCAATAGGCGTACCTCCTGAAATCACGCTTGTCGTTAAGGCTACTGTTGTTATTATTATTTGCTTAATGCAATCACCAGAATTTAGAAATATGTTAGCAAGCTTATTCAATACGAAGAGGGGGGATGAAGTTGAAAACCAAACTCTTTCAAACTAAATATATGCCTTTACTGATTACGTTTTTGTTACTTCTCGTTTTATTTATATTTGGATCAGTCAAATATACAGGTTTTTTTAGTTTACAAAACTTCTTGAACCTACTGATAGATAATGCTTTTCTACTCATAACAGCAATTGGTATGACTTTTGTGCTTTTAACGGGCGGGATAGATATCTCTGTTGGTTCTATGATTGCTTTTACATGTATGTTTTCTGCTGATTTACTTAGAAAAGGATGGCATGCAGCGATAGTGATCGCACTTTCACTTTGTATTGGATGTTTATTTGGGGCATTAATGGGTGTATTAATTACAAAGTTTAAAATACAGCCTTTTATTGTTACACTTGCGGGCATGTTTATGGCAAGGGGGCTTTGTTATGTTGTAAGTATAGATACGATTATTATAGATAATCCATTTTATGTTACAATGAGCCAATCAAGAATCCCTATTGGAGATGGCTTCATATCCTATAGTGTAGTCATAGCAATTGTTGTATTAATCGCAGCCTTCTTTATTTTGCAGTTTAGTAAGTTTGGAAGAACAGTTTATGCGATAGGGGGTAATGAACAGTCTGCGAGACTTATGGGGCTACAGGTAGACAGCACTAAAATACTCGTATACACCTTAAATGGAGGATGTTCAGCTCTTGCGGGTATTGTGTTTAGTTTTTATATGCTTTCGGGATATGGACTGCATACTGTTGGGCTAGAAATGGATGCTATAGCTGCCGCTGTTATAGGCGGAACACTTCTTACAGGTGGAGTAGGCTATGTTATGGGAACTCTTTTAGGGGTTCTTACACAAGGTACCATACAAACCCTTATTATGTTCCAAGGGACCTTGAGCTCTTGGTGGACTAAAATTGCAGTAGCTGCTCTGTTATGTTTGTTTATTCTAATACAAAGAGTATTTACTCTTGTAAAAGTTAAAAAATTAAAATAAATTTATTATAGTTCAACTTGATAATTAAATGGCACCTTAATAGATGAGGTGCCTATGTTATTATGCATATTTGGAAAAAATTTATCTCGCACATTCATATGTGAGTCAGGGAGTACATAAAAAGGATGAATCATGGGGGAAGGCAATGAAAAGTACAACAAAAAACTTTTTAAATATAAAGATTATCTATCAGTTACTAATCTGTTTTACAACGATAACATTACTTTTAATTGTCTTGGGAGTAAGCAATATATCTAACATGAATACGATAACAGAAAAGCTGGACCAAGTTTATACCGTTAATTTAGAATCTATAGAGACACTCTATAAGTTAAAGACGCATTTATTAGATATGAATGTAGAAGTATCTATAGTACTAGACAACTTTAATACAGGAAGAATAGCAGAGGTAGAAAAAAAGGTTAATTTATTAAAAGCAGAAAATATAGAACTTATTAATAGGTATAGAAAGTATAATCTTACTACAGAACAATCAGAAAAAATAAATATTCTGGAAAACAGCCTAGAACTTGCTGAACAAGCAAGAACAGAAATAATAGAAGCTGTAAAAATAGGGGACTTAGCTAATGCAAATAGTGACTATAGGTCGCAAGCTTCACATAATGATGATATGCTCAAACTGCTCGATTCACTTATTCAAATCAATCGGGAAGATGTCAGGGCGTATTATTTAACAAGTATGGAAGTTGCTAAGTATTCAAAATACTTTACCTATACGATAACCATTATATCAATTGTAGTGAGTCTATTACTGAGTTTTGTAATCTTTAAATTATTGTCTAATAGATTAAAAAAGATTATTTATTATACAGAAGTGATGGCTGGGGGTGATTTAACTCTTAATATGCAAGATAAAAGTGATGATGAAATTACAAAGGTTATAGAGGCCTTAAATAAATGCAGCGAAAATATCAAAAAAGTTATAAAAGATATTCAAATGGGTGCTAAATCGCTTCAAAGCACTTCGAGTGGAGTCAGTAAGGCGGTAGGTGGTATTGAAAACAAAATGCAGACAATTAATGTATCTATTAAAAATATTTATGAGGGAATAGACCATATGAGTGCTATAGCAGAAGAAGTTAATGGTTCCACAGAAGAAATTCAAAGTATTACAGCAGTACTTTCAATGAAAGCAGAACAAGGTGCACATGCCTCTATACAAATAAAAGACAGAGCAGCACTTCTTAATAACAGAGGACAAAAGTCAGCCCAAACAGCTTATGATATGTATGAACAAAAAAGGGGGAATATTATAAGGGCTATAGAAGAGGGGAAGGTATTAGAAGAGATCAAGTTGATGGTACAGGGGATCACAACAGTGGCCAAGCAAACAAATTTACTTGCCCTTAATGCTTCGATAGAAGCTGCAAGAGCTGGAGAATACGGAAGAGGTTTTGGTGTAGTAGCTGATGAAGTACGCGTATTAGCTGCAAATAGTCAGAGGCTGGCTAGTCAAATACAACAGATTATTACTAAATTTGAATCTGCATTTAGCAACTTGGGTAATAACACAAAAGATATTTTAGATTTTTTTGAGACGACTGTCAATCCTGATTATAAGTTTTTTATTCAAGGGGCAGCAGATTATGAAAGAGATGCCAATGCAATCATGAGTCTTTCAGATGAGATTGCAAAAGCATCCAAAGTTATATCAGAAACGATTGAAGAAGTGGCAGAGGCTATGAAGCATGTATCTGAAACGATTGGCAGCACGGCAATAAGTTCTGAAAAAATTGTTTTAAATATTAATGAAACAACTCATAATATAGTAAACGTAGATGAAGACATAATCAGACAACGAGATTTAGTAAACAATTTAAATAACGCAGTCAATCATTTTAAGATCTTATAAAAAAGAACAGATCAAAGATGCGTGCATAAATCTTGGTGATTATAGCAGCTTCTTTGATCTGTTTTTTTAACAGCTTTCTCTTACAATGAGCTTATGGGGAATAGTCACTTTTATCTTTTCTTTTCGTATATCATTAATTTGCTCGAGAAGTAACTTTACACCAAGCTCCCCCATAAACTTAGTATAAATTTTAATTGTAGATAATGTAGGCGAAGTATACTGAGAAGCTGGAATATCATTGCAGCCAATAATAGAAATAGTCTCGGGAATACTAAGCCCTAGTTCGTTAAGTGCACGTATACCACCTATAGCCAGAGAATCACTTGCCATAAAAACACAAGAAGGTAAGTTATTTGCATTCGCTTTGATAAGTGAATGCATCAGTTCATAGCCATCTTTAAAATCGTAATGGCCTACTCGTATATAAGACGGATTATAAAGATTTAGCCGAGATAAATAATCTATAAATTCACTTTCCCTGTCATCGGTTAATAGGTCACTTGCGCCAAGTACTTTTTCCCTGCCGCCAATATATGCAATTTTAGTATGGCCTTTGGCGATAAGATAATCTAAAACATCCCGGGTAATTTGTCTAAAATCTACTTGTACACTATCGAATTCAAAATGTGAGGAAGTTCCGTGAAGAAAAACGATATTGTCTGAATACTTTCTAAAAATATCGATTTGATTTTCTTCAAATCTACCGAGTAGAATCATACCATCAAGACTTTCAGCTGGAAAATGGTTAGCAATAACATCATCTTTATAAACTTTATGCAGATTAAGATTATTTGTTTTACACTCTTCATCAATACCAATGCGAATTGACAGGAAGTACGGATCGTTTAGCTCCTGAAGTTCATTACAACAGTGAATAAGTCCTATATTTAAATTATTTGAAGTGGATTTAGGAGAACGGTTAGGTTTTTGATAAGACAAATTCTCAGCTACTTCAAAGATTCTTTTTTTAGTTTCTAAGGATACACTGATGGATTCATCAAGGTTTAAAACTCTGGATACGGTTGCCGGAGATACCTCTGCAAGCCTGGCTATATCTCTTATGGTTGCCATTTTGTAACCTCCAATGTATAAAATCATGTATTTAGTATAACATATACTTCATTATAAGCAAATAAAAAAAGGTAAACAAAGCGAAAATATTTACTAAACAAGTTGATAATTTAGTAAACGTATATTATAATATTATTATCCGATACTTATAAAATTATAAGTAAATAACATGAAGGGGTGAAGTTATTATGAAAAAATATGTATTTTGGTTTGTAACAGGAAGTCAGCATCTTTATGGAGATGAAACGCTTAAAGAAGTAGCAAGTAATTCTCAAAAAATAGTAAGTTTTTTTAATGAATCAGATGAGATCGCCTATGAGGTAATCAGTAAACCAACTGTTAAAACACCTGATGAAATTACTGAGGTTTGTATTGCAGCCAATGCAGATAGCACATGTGCAGGGATTATTACTTGGATGCATACTTTTTCACCTTCTAAGATGTGGATTAATGGTCTTAAACAATTAAACAAGCCTATGCTTCATTTAAATACACAATTTAACAGAGACATTCCATGGGATACAATTGATATGGATTTTATGAATACCAATCAATCTGCTCACGGTGACCGTGAACATGGGTTTATAGGAACGCGTATGGGAATAGCCAGAAAGGTTATTGCAGGCCACTATCAAGATCCAAAAACGATTAAACGTATTGGCAAATGGATGAATATAGCTGTTGTTGCTTTTATGGGCAGAGATCTTAAGGTTTTAAGATTTGATGATAACATGAGAGAAGTTGCTGTAACAGAAGGCGATAAAGTAGAAGCGCAAATTAAACTTGGCTGGTCTATTAACTCTTATGGTATTGGTGACTTGGTAGCGCGTATGGACCAAGTCACTGAAGAAGAAATAGATGCGCTGATGGAAGTTTATAAAGAAATGTATACTATTGATGAAAAAGTGGTTGCAGATAAAGATTTATTTGAAGCAGTAAGATATCAAGGGAAAATTGAAATAGCCATGAAAGCATTACTAGAAGAGGGCGGTTTTGGTGCCTTTACGGACAGTTTTCAAGTACTTCACGGTATGAAACAACTACCAGGTCTTGCAACACAAAGAATGATGGAAGCAGGATATGGTTTTGGCGGTGAGGGTGATTGGAAAACAGCAGCGCTCACAAGAGTAATGAAGCTTATGGCAAATAATAAAGACACTTCCTTTATGGAAGACTATACGTATCACTTTGAGCCAGGTAATGAAATGATCCTTGGTGCACACATGCTGGAGGTTTGCCCGACTATTGCAAAAGATAAACCTAAAATAGAGGTACATCCTCTTGGTATTGGTGACAAAGAAGCGCCAGCAAGACTTGTATTTAATGGTAAGGCAGGTCAGGCAGTGTGTGCATCTCTTATTGATATGGGCGGCAGATTCAGATTGATTATATTAGAAGTAGAAGCGGTTGAGTTGCCACATGAAATGCCAAAATTGCCAGTTGCAAGTGTTATTTGGAAGCCACAGCCTTCTATGAGCGTATCTGCTGAAGCGTGGATCTATGCAGGGGGAGCGCATCATACAGTATTTTCTTATGAAGTAACAACAGAAGATTTAATTGATTGGGCCGATATGATGGGCATTGAATATGTACTGATTAACAAAGATACAAATATCACACAATTTAAAAAAGAACTTCAATTAAGTGATATGCTTTGGAAGTTTAGATCATAAGGAGGGATGAAAATTGGCTATTACAGTAAATGATATCAAAAGTGCTATTATAAGTGGAAAAACAGCTCTTGGCATTGAACTTGGATCAACCAGAATTAAATCGGTTCTGGTCGGGGAAGATAATACACCTATTGCCTCCGGCAGCCATGAGTGGGAAAACAGCTATGTTAACAATATCTGGACCTACAGCTTAGAAGATATTTGGAAAGGGATACAAGATAGTTATCAGAAGATGGCAAAAGACGTAAAACAGCAATATGGCATAACGCTTGAAACCATTGGCGCCATTGGTTTTAGTGCTATGATGCATGGGTATATGGTTTTTGACAAAGAAGATGCGCTTTTAGTACCATTCCGTACATGGCGTAACACTATTACTGAGAAAGCTTCAGAAGAATTGACGAAGCTTTTCAACCACAACATTCCTCAAAGATGGAGCATTGCGCATCTTTATCAGGCTATTTTAAATGGTGAAGAGCATGTAGCGGATATCAGTTTTCAAACAACCTTAGAAGGCTATGTACATTGGAAACTAACGGGAGAAAAGGTTATAGGTGTTGGTGAAGGTTCAGGAATGTTTCCTGTTGATATTGCTACAAAAAATTATAATACGAACATGATTGAGCAGTTTAATGAGTTAATTGCATCTTACAACTTCTCATGGAAAATTGAAGATCTCCTGCCAAAGATTTTAGTAGCTGGTGAAAATGCTGGTTTTCTTACAGAAGAAGGTGCAAAGCTTTTAGATGTTACTGGGAGCTTAAAACCAGGTATTCCGCTTTGTCCGCCGGAAGGTGATGCGGGAACAGGGATGGTTGCAACGAATAGTATAGCTCAGCGTACGGGTAATGTTTCAGCTGGAACTTCTGTTTTTGCAATGATTGTACTTGAAAAGGACCTATCAAAACCCTATGAGGAAATAGATTTAGTGACAACGCCTACTGGTAACTTAGTAGCCATGGTTCACTGTAACAACTGCACATCAGATCTTAATGCATGGGTTAACCTATTCAAAGAATTTTCTGAAGCAATGGGTGCGGAAGTTAACATGGATAAGTTGTTTGCAACTTTGTATAATAAGGCACTTGAAGGCGATGCAGATTGTGGGGGGTTATTGGCTTACAATTATTTCTCAGGGGAACATATCACTCATTTTGAAGAAGGACGTCCGTTATTTGTCCGTTCATCAGAAAGTAAATTTAACTTAGCCAACTTCATGCGTGTGCATTTATTTACAGCATTAGGTGCATTAAAAACTGGCTTGGATATTCTTCTTAAAGAGGAAGGCGTTAAGGTTGATGAAATCTTAGGTCATGGCGGCTTATTTAGAACTAAAGGCGTAGGACAAAAGATTATGGCTGCAGCTATAGATGCACCGGTTTCTGTTATGGAAACGGCTGATGAAGGTGGCGCATGGGGGATTGCACTGCTTGCATCTTACATGCTTAACAAATCTGAAAATGAGACATTAGAGGATTATTTAACACAACAAGTATTTGCAGGAAAAGTGGGTACAAAGGTTGAGCCTGATGCTAAGGATGTAGAAGGCTTTGAAGCATTCATGAAGCGTTACACAGAGGGACTTGCAATCGAAAGAGCTGCTGTAGACCATCTTAAATAGTTAATAAAAATAAGGTAATAGATACTTTTAGATAGGGCTAAGAGTGCCTATTTTATCATATTATAGATTTCACATTTTAAAGTTTAACTTATTTACGATGTTATTTAATGTGAAATCATTGTGAGAAACAACATTATAGTAATGAATAAATTAAGGAGATAATGCAATGTTAGAAAGTTTAAAAAAAGAGGTATATGAAGCTAATTTAGAACTTCCTAAACGTGGCTTGGTTGTCTATACATGGGGTAACGTAAGTGGTATAGACAGAGAAAGCGGCCTTGTAGTGATTAAACCTAGTGGTGTAGAATATGACGAACTAAAAGTAGAAGATATGGTGGTCGTAGATTTAGAGGGGAACATTGTAGAAGGACAATATAAGCCTTCGTCAGATACTCCTACTCATTTGTACCTTTACAAAGCATTTAGTGAGATTGGAGGCATTGTCCATACACATTCCCAAATGGCAACGAGTTTTGCACAGGCTGGAAGATCTGTAAATGCTTTAGGAACAACTCATGCAGACTATTTTTATGGCGCTGTCCCTTGTACAAGAAGTATGACATCAGAAGAAATACAAGGGGAATATGAAGCAGAAACGGGCAAAGTTATTGTTGAAGCTTTTAAAGATATGAATCCTATGGATATACCTGCTGTTTTAGTTAAAGAACATGGTCCTTTTACATGGGGAAAAGATGCAAAGGATGCAGTTTATCATTCTGTAGTATTAGAGGAAGTCAGCAAAATGGCGTTTAATACAGCACTGCTTAATAATGTGCAAGTGAGTATGCAGCAGGAGCTGTTAGATAAGCATTATTTAAGAAAACATGGTAAAAATGCTTATTATGGGCAAAAATAATTGATGAGTATTATATAGAGGGTATCTTGCATTGATTTGCAGGATACCCTCTAATTTTTATAATAATTTATATTATTAAATAATACTTGAAATTTTCAATTATATACTATAGAATAAAAAATAATAGATGAAATCGTTGATAAGAAGAAGTAGGATTAAGGATGCTTTAAAGAGAGTTCCCGGCTGGTGAGAGGGGCAAAGAATAATTAATCTGAATACATCTTTGAGTGCAGCTTTGAAAAGATACCTTAGTAGAAGCTGACGGTTCCTGCACCCGTTATCGTGCTAGAGTATAACCAGGTAGTATTGGCGTACTCGAAGAGGTTGTTGCTGCGAAGCAACGATAAATGAAGGTGGTAACACGGGAGCTGACTCTCGTCCTTTTTATAGGACGGGAGTTTTTTACGTGCATTTACGTAGGCATCTATTTAGGGGAGGTACATAAAAATATTAGGAAAGGGTGGAAAAAAGTGAAAATCTTATTGCTGGTTGTTTTTATTATTTCAATGATTGGAGTAGGGCTGTATAGTAGGAGCCGTGTTAAAAATATGAATGACTTCTTTTTAGGCGGCAGAAATATGGGGGGCTGGATAAGCGCGTTTGCTTATGGGACATCTTACTTCTCAGCAGTTATTTTTATCGGTTATGCAGGAGGCATTGGCTGGAAGTATGGCGTTTCTGCAACTTGGATAGGGATTTGTAATGCTGCTTTTGGGTGTTTTTTGGCTTGGATTGTACTGGCTAAAAAAACCCGTGATATGACACATAAACTAGAAGCACATACCATGCCGGAGTTTTTTGAGAAGAGGTATCAGAGTAAGGGGATGAAGATCGTTTCAGCACTTGTGATATTTATATTTTTAGTACCCTATACGGCTTCTGTCTATAAAGGACTAGGCTATATTTTTAAGAGCTCCTTTGGAATAAGTTTTGAAGCAGCAATATTTTTTATGGCACTTTTAACAACGATTTACTTGCTCTTAGGTGGTTATGTAGCGACAGCTATTAATGACTGTATACAGGGCGTTATCATGCTTGTAGGCTGTATGCTTATGGTGATTTATGTTATTTCTAATCCAGTTGTAGGGGGACTGGAGCAGGGCATTAGGCAGCTTGTAGAACTTGATCCTGGTCTTGGTATGGTTTTTACAGACGGGGCAAGAAGGCTTTCGCTTCTGGGACTCATTTTTATGACGAGCTTTGGTGTGTGGGGCTTACCTCAGATGATCCATAAATTTTATGCGATTAAAGATGATGCAGCAATTAAAAAAGGGACAGTTATCTCTACAGTATTTGCACTTGTTATAGGGGGATCCGCTTATTTTACTGGATCTATGGGAAGATTGTTTTTTATTGAAAATGAGGCAGCCGTAATGCCAGCTGGGAATCCAGACATGATTATTCCGTTAATGCTCGAAAAAACACTGCCGGAAGCACTGCTTGGGGTTATTATTGTACTGATGTTATCAGCTTCAATGTCAACACTTTCTTCACTGGTACTTGTATCAAGCTCGACGATATCGATAGATTTTATTAAAGGGTTTATTGCACCACAGATATCTGAGAAAAAAACGATGTTCATTATGAAAATATTCTGTGGTATCTTTGTAGGATTATCTTTTATAATCGCGGTGTTTCAGCCTTCAACTATCGTGTATTTGATGTCACTGTCTTGGGGTGTTGTCTCGGGAATGTTCCTCGGACCTTATCTATTTGGCTTATGGTGGAAGAAAACAACTCAAAAAGGGGCGTGGTGTGGCTTTATAGCGGGGGGCTTAGTAATAGGAGGCTACTTAGTGCTCGAAAAAATAGGCCTGCTTAAGATTGATATGCCCGTTGTATCAAGTCTTGCAATGATTGCTTCTATCATCGTAGTACCTGTTGTAAGCTTATTTGGTACACAGATGAATACTGTGCATCTAGAGGAAATATTTGGAGAACAAGAAGAAAATATAGCGTAGCATAGGCCGTTCACACAATACAAAATAGTAAAGATCCAGTAATTAATCATTTACTGGATCTTTACTATTTTTTTAGTATGCAGCCTTTTGTAGACGATTGTACGAAGTATTTGATAAAGGATACTAAAGATAGGAATGCCAAGCAGCATACCCAAAAGTCCAAAAGTACTTCCGCCGATAACCATTGCAAGGAGTACCCAGAGTCCTGAAAGACCGATGGAATTGCCTACTACCCTTGGGTAAATAATATTCCCTTCAAATTGCTGCAGGATCACGATAAAGACAATAAACCATAAAGCTTTAAGCGGATCGATAATAAAAATAATAAAAGCAGCTGGAACTGTTCCGATAAAAGCTCCAAATATAGGGATAAGACTCGTTACGGCAATAATCACACTGATTAAAAGCGGATAAGGAAGCGCAAGTAAGCTCATACCAATAAAACAAAGTGCACCTATAATAAGAGCCTCGGTAAATTGACCTGCAATAAAACGATAAAAAGCAAGATCTGTTATTTCTCCGAGATGCAGTATTTGCGCAGCAGTGCTTTTGTTAAAGAAAGCAAAGATAACCTTTTTGGTTTGCAGTATCAATTTTTCTTTACTTGCAAGCATATAGACAGCTAGTACTAAAGAAAGGCCAAAATTAACCACACTTGTTGTAAAGCCTAAAGTCATAGTGAGTAGCCCAGCAAGGGAAGTCCCAAGAAACTTACTGCCAACCTGTATAAAATCTTTCCAGGCCATAAGTATTTCATTGCCTAAGGCATTTAAAAGTTCAGAGGAATTAATATACTGATTGACCAGTGTTTCTAAAGATTGTACATAGCCAGGTACTGCATTTACGAGAGTTGCAGTGCTTTCAATAAGTTGTGGGATAATAAATAAAGTAAGTCCTATTAAAAAACCAAAAACTAAAATGAGCGTAGCAGCAATAGAAAGCGGCCGCTTAAGTTTTCTAAGTGCTGGTGTTTTAGACCGGTCTAAACTATAAAAGACTTTAGTCTCGAATAATTTCATAGGAATGTTTAGCACAAATGCAATGCTGACGCCCACAATAAATGGACTTAAAATACTTAGTATTTTTAAAATAAAGTCCAAAACATCCTTGAGATTGAGGAGGGTGTAGGATAGGATGACAACGTAAGTCGATAGCAGCAGATATTGTTTGAATTTAGATGTAGGCTCATTCAATGATTTACACAACCTTTATTAAATATTTTTTATAATAAGACAACTTGTTAAGTGCTATTATACACAGATTATTCTATAAAGACAATAAGTCTCAAGAATATGTTTTAAATAGAGATTATATTGACATTTACAGAGGGTATTTATATAATGAATCTATTCATTTATTATATTAGGAGCGTGATTATATTTTGGACCCGGGAGATTTATGGCAGGGGATTTTATTAGCAGTATGTTTGATTTTATCAGCATTTTTTTCAGCATCAGAAACAGCTCTTATGTCTTTGAGTAAAATAAGAATAAGAAACATGGTTGATGAAAATGTTAAAGATGCTTACAAGGTACAAAAGCTAATAGAAAACCCCAGCAAATTATTAGGTGCTATTCTTATAGGCAACAATATTGTAAATATTGGTGCATCTGCTTTGGCGACTTCACTTGCTATTGAATATTTAGGAGGTACGGGTGTAGGGATAGCCACAGGGATAATGACGATCCTTGTTTTGATCTTTGGAGAAATTACGCCCAAGTCTTTAGCCGCTCAAAGTTCCGAGAAAGTATCTTTAAAAGTTGTAAGGCTATTAACTATTATTGTTACTGTATTAAACCCTATTACTACAGTTTTAATACATATAACAAATACAATTATTAAATTTCTTGGCGGCAGCATTAATATACAGCAGCCCTTCACTACAGTAGAAGAATTAAAGACTATGATTAATGTAAGTCACGAGGAGGGGGTCCTTGAGGCTGAAGAAAAGAAAATGATTCATAATGTATTTGAGTTTAATGATACAAAAGTTGCCGATGTTATGGTGCCAAGAGTTAATATGGTCGCAGTTGAAGTAGCCGCAACTTATGACGAAATTATTAATGTTTTCAAAGATCAGCGGTTTTCGCGGCTTCCAGTGTATGAGGGCACAATTGATAATATAGTTGGCGTTTTATATCTTAAAGATTTGATTTTCAGTGATATACAAAAAGCAGATTTTGATATCATTAAGAATATGAGAGAGCCTTACTTTACTTTCGAATTCAAAATGGTTGCGCAATTATTCAACGAGATGAAAGATCAAATAATTCCTATGGCCATTGTTATGGATGAGTATGGTGGTACTGCTGGTATTATTACTATGGAAGATTTGGTAGAAGAGATCGTCGGAGATATTCAAGATGAGTACGATGAAGCGAATGATGAGATTGAAGTAGTTAAAGAAGATGAATATATTGTCAGAGGTATTGTGAAAATTGATACAGTTAATGAGATGCTAGGAACAAGGTTTGAGTCTGAAGATTTTGATTCTATTGGAGGATTTGTAACAGGAATTTTTGGAAGACTGCCAAAAGCAGGTGAACAGATAGCCTATAATAACACACAATTTATTGTAGAAAGTACAAATAGAAATAGAATTGAAAAATTAAGGATACTTACTTAAATAACAAGGGCAGAATCTCTTATTGACGGTATCTTAAAAACATGGTATATATGAATTAAGGAAATATTTAAACTCCGAAGGGGAGTAGCTTACACTTAGGTGGTAACTAGTCGTCATCACAGTGTCCATGCATGTATTCCTACATGGTTATGCACTCGGCTAGTTGACAAGTTTTTTTTGGTAGCAAGACCTTCAGATATAGATAGGGATACTCTATCTATATCTGAAGGTCTTTTGTATGTTTTAATACAGTAATGCAGTAAAATGATGCAATGTATTTAAAGCATAAGGGATCAAAGTATATAAAAAGGGAGGTGTATATAAAGAGGCTGGGACTACTAATAATAGGTCTATAAATAGGTTAGTTTAATCTAAAAGAGGGTTAATTGGTGTATAGGATATCAAGAACCTCATCTTAAAGAAAGAAACATAAAGGAGAATTAAGCATGGATTATATAATACTTATTGCGGGTTTTTTACTTTTAGTTAAAGGTGCAGATTTTTTTGTTGAGGGATCATCCAGCATTGCAAGGAAAGTTAGGATACCTACTCTTATTATAGGACTTACATTAGTTGCCTTTGGAACAAGTGCACCAGAAGCAGCAGTTAGTATTACCTCAGCGCTGCAAGGGCAAAATGATATGGCCATAGGCAATATAGTTGGTTCTAATATTTTCAATCTACTCTTAGTAGTTGGGATAGCAGCTTTTATATCACCATTAAAAGTCAAAAGGTCTATTATTTTCAAAGAGTTTCCTTTTGCACTGTTGTCTGCATTTGTACTTCTAATACTGGCTTATGATACACAATTTCAAGATAGTTCCAAAAATATCTTAACACAAGCTGATGGGATGATGCTTTTAGTCTTATTTGGTATCTTTATGTACTATCTCATAGAACTTGCCCTTACTTCTCGTGCTACAACAAAAGGTCAGCAAATTGAAACTGAAGCAGAAGCCGTAGAGGGATCGTCAATTTCTAATTTTAAAAGTATTATTTTTGCTATAGGAGGGATTGTTGGTATTATATTAGGGGGCAAGTTTGTGGTAGACGCAGCCACTGAGATAGCCCTTGGTTTAGGGATGAGTGAAAGTCTTGTAGGCCTAACTATTGTTGCGGTAGGCACTTCTCTTCCAGAACTTGTTACCTCTATTGTAGCAGCAAGGAGAGGGCAAAGTGACATTGCATTAGGTAATGTAATTGGCTCAAATATCTTTAATGTATTTTTTGTATTAGGCATATCAGCTTGGATTAGTCCAATAGCTATAAGTGATACCGTATTTTTTGATATGTTATTTTTACTGGGCATCAGCATTGTAGCTTACTTGTTTGCGATAACCAAAAAAAGCATCGATAAATTTGAAGGGATATTTTTAGCGAGTACTTATATAGCTTATTTAACCTTTATTATCATTAGAAACTAAAGAGTTATATTGTATGCCTAAATTAAACCAATAACCCTAGGGAATCGCTTAGCTAAAGGGATGTCATAGGGTTATTAGTTTTTATTGAAAAAGATTACGAAAATATTTCTAATAAGTATGAATTGCTAAAAAAAAGATTTGATGGTAAGCTACAAAAAGGAGTAAAACACTTATAATATAAAATAATAAGGAGTAGAAAATGGAAAATAAAAAAATGATCTATCATATGATGGCGCTTGTTACAATATGTATATGGGGGACAACGTTTGTCTCTACTAAAATACTGTTAAATACTTTTTCACCTTTGGAAATTATGTTTTATAGGTTTATCATTACCTATATCACTTTAATTGTGATCCATCCCAAAATGTATGCATTTTCCTTAAAAGAAGAAAGCGGTTTTGCTTTACTTGGAATCTTTGGAGGATCTATGTATTTTTTAACTGAGAATATTGCAATAAATTTAACCCTAGCTTCTCATGTGGGTTTTATATTAGCAGCTGCACCTATTTTTACAGCTTTAGTTGCACATTTTTTAACAAAGGATGAAAAAATAATTAAAACCACTTGGATAGGATGTATCGTTGCGATGGCCGGCGTGTTTTTAGTTATTTTTAATGGCAGTTTTATTTTAAAATTCAGTGGATTGGGAGAAGTATTAGCCACAGTATCTGCCTTGTCTTGGGCGGTTTATACAGTGTTACTTAAGAAACTTGACCCCAAATATCCTCCTATTTATACTATAAGAAAGGTGTTTTTCTATGCAATTATTACAATCGTTCCTATATTAATTGGATCAAAGTATAAGTTTGAAATAACAAAATTTATGGACTTAGGGATTGTTTTTCATTTGTTATTTTTGGGGCTTGCAGCTTCGGCACTAGGTTTTATATTATGGCATATTGCCGTTAAAAATTTAGGGGCCGTTAAAACTAATAATTATATTTATTTAAATCCAGTGATTACTCTAATTGGTTCAGCATGGGTACTTAAA
Organism: Cellulosilyticum sp. I15G10I2; assembly: GCF_900095725.1. NCBI lineage: Bacteria > Bacillati > Bacillota > Clostridia > Lachnospirales > Cellulosilyticaceae > Cellulosilyticum > Cellulosilyticum sp. I15G10I2. Next base: position 1,337,319 of record NZ_FMMP01000006.1, on the reverse strand, counting down.
GAAAAAATCACTATTTATGCAGGTATAGGCTCGGCACTTATTTTACTCGGCGTATATCTCACACAAAAGAAGCCTAATCAGTCTTTGGCACTAAGTGGTATTGAAGAAAAACTATAAAAAGGTACTAGTTAGCCTGTATAGTGGCTAAGTTGCTTGGAGAAGTCTTCCGCGGTGTAGACTCTAAAAATATCTGGCAGCTGTGAGGCAGTGGGAAAACTATGGTAAATAATAGCTAAATAGAGCTTAATGAAGGCAATATTACAAGCAGTTATTTTATCATATTCATGATGTTTTTTAAGACGAGATACAACTTGCATGTACCCTTTTTTAGCGCGAGGCAGTGTTAAATGAGACTTTGACAAACTTAAATAATGCGCACCTTCAGAATAGTGTAGATACATATAGTTAAGTATTTGTGATTTAGTTCGATAATGATAAGGCATATAATATGTAAAGATTTGTTTCTCTAATAATGCCATAGAATCTTTAGATGTCTTAAGTATAAATAAAAACGACTTGATGGCTTTAGTAAGCTCATTTGAAATGGGTAAAGGATGCTCTAGCTTGGAAAGTTCATAAAGATAGCATTGTTCGAGTAAGGAAAAGAAACTATGGGTAAGAAAATTAGAAAACAAATCACAGCTATTATTTTTGATACGCAGTAAGTGCATTAAAAATCCCCCTTTAATAATGTGAACTTTTTGTTAAACGTGCTTTTTGCATCTGTACATTTTAAAAAAATGGTATATACTATTAGAAGTATGAACAGTATGAGTCTTATAAAGACTTCTAAGGACATCACAGATAGTGCTTAAAAACCAGGAGGATATAACATGCTTAAAAAAATAGGTGCAGCCTTATGTATTATAGGATTGCTGGCAATGCTGGCTATTCCTTATTATAAGAAAAATAATCAAGTAGATAATGAAAAGATGCAAGAAGAAATCATAGAGAATGTACAGATCAATCTCTTTACATTTGATCCAAATAGTATATCAAGAATAGAAATTAAGGATGAAAAAGCACTCATTCTTCACAAACAGGATGAGAGGTGGAGCGATATAGAACATGAAAAATTAAATTACGATAACCAGGTCATTGAAAACTTCATTCGCACTGTTAATGCTTTAGAAACTACGGAGGTTATTTACAATTCCATAGATCCCAACAAATATGGCATAGATGATACTTCACGTATTATTACATTATATGATGAAGCCAATAATAATTATACCTTGAGGGTAGGAAGCCAGACACTTGATAAGATGGGACGCTATTTAGGTACGCACTTAGATGAAAAATTATATGTGGTAAAAAGTGAGGCAGCAGCATCGCTTCTTCAGACAAGAGATGCTTTGATAGAAAAAAAGATTTATATGCCATGGCAAGTAGATCCACAGGATATTAAGATCCTCAAAAAAAATGAACCGGCTATCCATATTCAAAAAAATCCTAAGGTGGGTTATGTAGACCATGAAAAATGGTTGCTGGAAGGATTTTTTAAGCAATCTCATGAGTTAGATACTGAAACAACAGAAGGGATAATAGGTCAGATTTTAGCTTTTGAAAAAGATCAGTTTGTAGGGAGTAAAGAAAATTTGGAAGCATATGGTTTAGATGATCCACAGCTTACGATTACAATAAACAATGAATGGACGATGGCTTTTGGAGCAAAAGAAAATGAATGGGTCTATTTTATGACGGCTGATGATCCATACGTTTATAAAATGTTAGAAGAAAAGCTCAGTGTAGTAAATCATATTAAACCTATTGCCCTCATTCGTAAACAAGTATACATACCAGACTTGTCACAACTTAGTCAAATTACAATAACAAATCCTGGGAGAACCTTGGTTTTAGATCTTAAAAAAGAAACAACGGAGAATGAAGCAATGCATTTAACAGGGGTTATAGAGGGTATTGCATTAGATAATGATAAAACTGGGGAGCTTATTGAACTCATACAAAATGGGGTATCTATTGAAGCGGTTCTTCAAAACCCTGACATAGAAAAAAGGCAGGAAAGAAAAGCAGAGATTACTATTCGTTATCTTTTTGAGACAGAGGAAGCGAAGCTTATAGAACTTATTCCATATGATAATCAGTTTTATATTTTAAGATTAGACGGGATGATAGAATTTGCAGTGGGTAAACAGCCTGTCATGAATATGCTAAACATACTTTATGAGACACTTAAGACAAGTCAACAATAGCTAATATATTAAAAGAGATACTTACGTATCTCTTTTAATATATTAGGAGATAAAAAAAATGAACAGAGCTTATAGTAGAATACAGACATTTGACATACACTACAGAGTATAGGATAGGACATAAAATATTTTATAGAAAGAAATAATAGAATAAGGTGATGAAAATGAGAAAAATTTTAGCAGAATATAGTGGTATGTTGTTAGGTGCATTATTTATAACTGTAGGCTTATACTTTTTTTGGCTACCTTCACAGCTTGCAGCAGGAGGCATAAGTGGCTTATCTATTGTGATTAAAGCTATTTTACCTTTTGTGCCTATAGGGGTTATTATTTTAGTATTGGATATTTTTATGTTTGCAATAGGATTTGTTGCACTGGGAAAGAGCTTTGGTTTAAAAAGTATTATATGCAGTTTAGAGATAGCTTTTTTAATGGTTATTTTAGAGTTTCTATTTCCAGATTTTAAGCCTTTAAGTAAAGATGTTTTGGTTGTTCTTTTATTTGGTGCTTTATTTATAGCGATCGGGCAGGCGATTGTATTTAATTTAGAGGCATCCTCAGGGGGGACAGACATTATTGCGAAGATTATTGCGAGATACAGCGGGCTTAATATAGGGACGGCTCTTGTTATTGCAGATATGACCATAGTCCTTCTTGCTATTGGTATTTTTGGGTTTGAAAAAGGCCTTTATGCTGTACTTGGTGTTATTGTAACAAGTACACTTATAGACTATATTATTTCAGGGATTAATGTACAAAAATTTGTTACGATTATTCCCTCTTCATGTGAAACGACAGCACATATTAATACTTATATTCTTCACACATTAGATAGAGGAGCAACTATCTATCATGCGGAGGGAGCCTATAGCAAAGAGAAAAAGACTGTGATTACAACTGTGATGGACCGCAGAGAATTTATAGAGTTAAAAAGGCATATTGCTGGGATTGATGCGTTAGCTTTTGTAACGGTACAGAATTTACATGAGGTTGTAGGGGAAGGATTTAAAAGATAGTATTGACACTTGTTTAAAAAGGATTTATCATAAAACATACAGGTATAGTAGGGATTGGAGGGAGGCGCATAATGAAATTTTCCACAAAAGCAAGATATGGACTTAGAGCCTTGGTAGATTTAGCCGTCCACTCTGGGGGAGAACAGCTGGCACTTATCCACATTGCAAAAAGACAAGAACTATCTGTTAATTATTTGGAGCAAGTTTTTTCTTTACTGAAAAAATCGAATATTGTAAAAAGTGTTAAGGGTTCCCAGGGTGGATATATGCTTGCTAGAAAACCAAGTGAAATAACTGTAGGTGATGTTATAAGAGCAATAGAAGGAGAGATTGTCATCGTAGAAAAAGAAGAGCAGACTGACGATAAGTCACTGGTATTACAAAATATGCACCAATGTTTATGGCAGAATGTGTGGCAAAAGATGACAGAAAGTATTTGTGATATTATTGATCATATGACAATAGAAGATCTCATGAAAGATTATCAAATGCTTAGTATTGATGAAAGTTTAATGTACTATATTTGAAATACTGGTTATTTGAGATTTTCAAACACTATAATGACGGGCCTACGCCCGTCGTTTTTTTGATTGTGAATGCTATGGATACAGTCAAATCCGTAGAAAAACTTTATAAATTTTATAAATAAGGATATGATAAGTAGAGGCAATTAAAGTAAATAGTGGGAAAGGAATAAAAGAATGATAACATTTAATAACATGTGGGATACGTATTTGCAGGATGAATTTAACAAACTCTATTATCAAAATTTAAGAGCTTTTTTAAAAGAGGAGTATGCAAAAAATACTATTTATCCGGAGATGCATGATATCTTTAATGCACTAAAAACTACAAGCTATGAAGAAACCAAAATTGTTATTTTAGGACAAGACCCATATCATGGGCCAGGACAAGCTCATGGTATGGCTTTTTCTGTAAAGCCAGGGGTGGCTGTACCGCCTTCACTTAGAAACATCTATAAAGAATTAAAGGATACTTTAGAATGTGATATACCGAATAATGGTTATCTTATAAAATGGGCTAAGCAGGGCGTACTGCTGCTTAACACTGTACTTACCGTAAGGGCAGGCGCGCCGCAATCCCATAAAGGTAAAGGGTGGGAGACTTTTACAGACTCAGTTATTAAGACGCTGAATAACAGAGAAGAAGCTGTTATTTTTATGTTATGGGGAGCACCTGCTAAGAAAAAAAGTGAGCTTATTACCAATAAAGCCCATACCATTTTAACAGCAGCGCATCCAAGCCCCTTATCTGCGCATAATGGTTTTTTTGGCTGCAATCATTTTAAAATAGCCAATGAATTGTTAGAGAAACATAGGGTGAAGCCTATCGATTGGCAGATAGAGAATCTTTAGAGCTATCCCATAAGTTAATAAGTGAACGTGGATTGTCTCATTAAATTAAGTCATAAATGTACAGGCCTGATGACTATACTATTATGAAACGTATTTTAGGAGGCCACTATTATATGGTGAGACAAGAGCAAGCTGTCACCTATACGCTGTCCATAAGAAATGCTATGCGCGAAGAATTGCAGGCTATCAACCAATATGAACGTCATATACAAGAATCGGATATTCACGAATTAAATGAAATATGGCAGTATATTGTAGAAAATGAAAAAGGGCATTATGGGATGCTTCTGGAGTTACTTAGAAGGCTTGATCCCGAGCAAGCAGTTCAGTATGAAAATGTAAGTAATCTAAATTTTATAATGCCATCTAAGATCCAACTGGTGCCGGCTGTTGTAAAAAGGGGAAATCTCGAGATTTTAAACCATGTAAGGAATGATATTAGACTGGAACTTGAAGCTGTCAATTATTATGAGATGATACTTATGCAATCCCCTATATCTCTTGTATTTCAGATTATTAATACCATTAATCAAGATGAGAAAGAGCATATCGAGCTGCTTACAAAGGTACTGAGAGAACTTGATGCAGATCGGTATGGGCCACTTAGATAAACTTTATTTTATAATTAAAGGGGGAAATGGAATGGATGTTAGAGAAAGCTTGGGCTTTACACCTTTATTGATTTTAGATGGAGGTCATGGGATTACTACACCGGAAAGAAGAACACCACCGCTGCCTGATGGCAGAGTTATTCAAGAGTATGAATTTAATAAAGCTGTTGTTGCGCTAGCTGACTTGTATGCAAGACAATTAGGGTTTGCAACTTATATTACTTCCCCGGATGAAACAGATACACCACTTGCTGAGCGCGTAGAACGTGCAAATCGCGCTTATCAAGACCATAGGGCGGAGCTTCAAAGACAAGGTATTGACACGACAAACTTAGACATTGCTACATTTGTAAGTGTACACTATAATATATTAGGGACAGAATATCAAACAAGAGCTCAAGGCGTTGAAACATTCTACTATCCAACAAGTACAAGGGGACAAAGACTTGCAAGAAATTTGCAAGCTGCACTGCTCAGAGGGACGCCGCAAGTAGATAGAGGGGCAAAACCTGCGAATTTTTATGTTTTAAGAAGAACACAAATGCCAGCTGCACTTATTGAACCTGGTTTTATGGACTATGCGCCAGAAGCCATACTTATGGGAGATCCAGCCTTTAGAGACGAAGTGGCAAGAGAAGTTGTTGAAGGCGTACTCCAATATTATGGGATTACCTATCGTATTGAATAAGTTGAGAAATATTGCTATAATAAAAGGTATGAAAACAGAATCAGTAACTATTCGTCAAATACAAGGTTATAAAACAGTACCCGATAGGATAGCTGAAGCATTAAGAGATGGGATTTTAAGGGGAACACTTCAAGGAGGATTACCGTTAAAGCAAGATGAAATTGCAAAAAAGTTTGATGTAAGCCTTATCCCTGTCAGAGAAGCACTTATACAGTTAGAAGCTAAAGGGTTAATTACTTCAGTGCGTAATAAGGGGGCTATTGTAACACCCTTAAGCCTGGAAGAAATGAGAATGATTTTTGAACTTAGAAAAATATTAGAAACAGGTATTGCAGATATTATTGCAGTATCTATAGGCACTGCCCAAATAGAGGCACTTTATAAGCTTATTCTAGAGATGGAAGAGGAAGAAGACGTCTATACCTTTAATAGTTTGAATACGCTTTTTCATCAAATGTTGTGTGATGGTACGCAAAATACGCATCTTATTGAAACTTATCGTAACTTGTTTATAAGAGTTGAACGGTATTGTATGTACATTATGAAAGAAACTTCCATAAAGGAAAAGATAAAAGCCGATCATAGAGAGATTGTCTATTATATCGAGAAAAAGGATAAAGAGGCACTGGTTAATAAACTCATAGAACATGCTGAACAATCTGGCATGGTATTTGCTGAACATATTTTACATAAGTACGAAGCAGAAGCATTTGATTGGAATAATCTTTAATATTTTATGAATCCTCTCATTTTGCTTGACAAAAACCTAGAAATTATTTATAATTCCAGATAGAATTTAATTATAGTTAAAGACAATGATAAGAAGAGTAGATTTATGCTGCAAGCTTATAAGAGAGCCGAGGGAGCTGAAAATCGGCAGCAAGGCATTTATTGAAGAACATCTTGGAGTTTCTAACCGAAAGGCATGCGCTGAGTAGGCTTAGACGGGGTAGACCGTTATATCTAGAACGTATCGAGTTCAATCTGTACGTTTCTAAGAGGATTTAAATAAATTTTATTTAAATCAATTAGGGTGGCACCGCGAGTTAACCTTCGTCCCTTTGTTTGGGATGAGGGTTTTTTTATTGTTTTATTTTATCTTATGTTATTTAATTAAAGGAGGAGTATGCGTGAAACTACAATTACCAGAGGGGTACACACCAAAGTTAGACTTAAGAGAGACTGAGGTAGCTATTAAGAAGCTTAAAGATTATTTTGAAAATGCACTGGCATATGAACTTTATTTAACACGAGTATCAGCACCTTTATTTGTAAAGCCAGAAACAGGATTAAATGATAACTTGAATGGGGTAGAAAGACCAGTTGGCTTTGATATATTAGATGATAACGGAGCATATGCAGAAGTTGTACATTCTCTAGCAAAGTGGAAACGGATGGCACTTGGGAGATATGGCTTTGAAGTTAATGAAGGCCTCTATACGGATATGAATGCGATAAGAAGAGATGAAGAACTTGATAACCTTCATTCACTTTATGTTGATCAATGGGATTGGGAAAAAGTCATTTCAAAAGATATGCGAACAGAAGATTTCTTAAAACAAACTGTAAAACAAATCTATAATGCCTTTTTAAAAACTGAAAAATTTATTATCTCTGAATATCCAAGTCTTGAAAAATGGTTACCAGAGGAAATTACTTTTATTACTTCCCAGGAACTTTTAGATCTTTATCCAGAGCTATCTGTTAAAGAACGGGAAAATGCAATCTGTGAAGAAAAACGTGCGGTATTTGTGATGCAGATCGGGAATGCCTTATCAAGCGGGGAGAAACATGATGGGCGTGCACCTGACTATGATGATTGGGAGTTAAACGGAGATATTTTGTTTTGGAATCCAATTTTAAAACAGGCTTTTGAACTATCGTCTATGGGGGTAAGAGTAGATGAAGTATCACTGGTTAAACAACTTGAAATTAGAGGCTGCAGTGAAAGAGCTGAGATGGATTTTCATAAGAAAATTATTAATAAAACCCTCCCTTATACAATCGGAGGAGGTATTGGCCAGTCAAGAATCTGTATGTATTTTTTACAAAAAGCACACATTGGAGAAGTGCAGGCTTCCATATGGCCAAATGAAATGATCAAAACTTGTGAAGAAAATAATATTATATTGCTTTAAGGTATAGCAAATAGAGAGAAACAACATGTAACTTAGCAAAATAAAAAGACCGTATAAAATACACTTGCAGCGTATTTTATACGGTCTTTTGCTCTCTAACGCAACGTACAATAGGACTAACTTCTAGGGAGGTGTATAAAATATGATAAAAGATGCAAAATACGTTTATGTTTTTATGTCTGAATAAGGAGTGTTGGTTATGCTAATAAGTAGTTTAACAGCCATTGCATCGGGAATTTTAATGAGTATACAAGGGGTATGGAATACAAGGGTAACAGAAAAGGCTGGAATGTGGCTCACAAATAGTATTGTACATGCTGTGGGCTTTGTATTTTGTCTTTGTGTATTATTTTTTACAAGAGATGCACATTTAGAAGGATTAAGGGTCGTCAATAAACTGTATTTATTAGGTGGCGTGCTTGGGGCAGGTATTGTTTATACAGTTGTTGTATCTATAGGCAGACTAGGACCAGCCTATGCGATTATGATTATACTTGTTGCACAGACCTTTGCTTCTTACTTAATTGAACTTTTTGGGTTATTTGATACAGAAAAAGTACCATTTATGTGGACAAAACTTGTAGGGGTTGGCATAATGGTTATAGGCATTATTGTATTTCAGTGGAAAAATTGAAAGAAAAATATTTTTAACTTTATAACATATTATAAGAAAGGATTATAGGATGATTAAACATAAAGTATGTATTATAGGCGCGGGCATGGTAGGTTCAGCAACTATGATGGCCATATTAAACTCAGGCCTTATAGCGGAGATAGTTCTTATTGATCAAAATGAGGAAAAGGCAGAGGGAGAAGCGCTCGATGCGTTTCATACGACCTCTTTTTCTTATGTACCCAATGTATATATCAGAAGGGGGAGTTATGAGGACTGTAAAGATTCACAGATGATTGTGATGTGTGCAGGACCCAGTGTAAAACCAGGGCAAAAGCTGGATAGGCGTATTCTGATAGAGACGAATACACATGTAACACGAAGCGTTATGAAGGAGATTATTCGCTATACACGAGAAGCTATTATCCTATTTGTATCAAATCCAGTAGATATTCTTACTTATGTTGCTCAAAAGGAATTTGATTATCCTCAGCATAAGATTATTGGTACAGGGACTTTGTTAGATACAGCCCGTATGAGACGTATTATCGGGGAATATTTTTTAGTAGATACTAAAAACGTACATGGCTATGTTCTGGGTGAACATGGAGAAAGTGCATTTATAACATGGAGTCTATGTAACTTAGGCGGGATCCCCATTGATGCGTGCGCTAAGAAATTTAATAAAGCCCCCATTGATAAAGCACAAATTCTTCGTGATGTTAAACAAGCCGGCATGAAGATCCTCTTAGCTAAAGGGTATACAAATTATGGCGTAGCGCAAAGTGTTGCAAGAATTATGAAGGCCATTAGTCTCAATGAGTTAAGTATACTTCCTGTAGCTACAACACTAAGTGGAGAATATGGTATTCATGATGTCGCTGTCAGTGTGCCTTGTATTATCGGGCAAGAAGGTATTCATGAGATTCTGGATATTCCCTTGACAGAAACTGAAAAAAGTCAGCTTGTTGATAGTGCAGCAAGTGTCAAAAGTATGATAAAAACCATTTATTCTTAGTGGTACTGTCCCCTGAAAAATTATAAACAATAGAATAAGTTTTTTATTATTGAAATATTATATAATATGTACTATAATATTACCATTAAAGGTAAAAATTTACAGGAGTGCTTGTGACACACAGAAAGGGGGAAGCATGGAAAGTTTAAAACATAAGATAGGAGTGGGAAGCTTTTCAATTGTATTACTCATTTTAGGACTAGGCTTTAGTATCACATTCTCAAATGGCATGTGCATAGGGGATTATGTATTAAAGGCTTTAGGTCTTCAAGCATGGTCAGAAGGCAATACGGGCGTACATTACACTTTATTCTACTCAATGATTTTCTTGCTGCCTGCATGGTATTTAGGCGATAGATATAGGGATGATTATGGTGCAGATATAGGCCGAAGCATGTCTGTTATTTTTACAGTACTTATTATAGGCTGGTTTATAGGCTATCTTTTATAAAGATAATAGCGTACATATAAAAAGCAGTAAGAATACATATTCTTACTGCTTTTTAAAATACAATAACTAAATAGCTTGGCTTAATAAGTTAAATAGGCAGAAATTTTACCTTCAGTTAAATTTAAAAATCTTTGGTTAGAAGAACCACGGTATTTAAGGTTTGCATCTGCATAAGCTTCTATATAGGGACCATCTACAAGGACATCAATAAACGGCAGCAGCAAGGATTTAATCGGATCTTTAGTTAAGTCTTCATATAAATAGCCTGTATAAACCCAAATAGAAAGATCGAGTTTTTTGAGTGCTCCAAGTAAAGGTCTAAGATTTTCACTTTGTTCAAAAGGTTCACCGCCCGAGATGGTAACACCATCAAGTAAACGTTTGTTTTTTGAAATTTTAGCTATGATCTCAGTAATGGGAAGGTCTTCGCCATAAGCAAAGTCTTGCTGTAATTTATTATGACAGCCCAGGCAGTTATGATGACAGCCTGATAGGAATAAAACACTCCTAAAACCTTCGCCGTTTACTGTAGAATGGTCTAAAAATCCAGCGACACGGAGGCTTATCATACGCTCGTATAAGTATTTTTATTGCTGCCATCATGAGAAAGTCTGTCTCTTCTTTCAGAAAGTTTCCCGTTTCCAAACCTTTCATCAAGACTTAGGTAGCCTGTTACACGGCTTATGCCTTGAATATTTGTACCAGAGCAATCAGGGCATGTCTTAGAATGTTCATTGATATAGGTACCGCAGTCTTTACAATATCTTAAATGAAAGTTAATGCCAAGATAGCTGATATTAGAATGGTCATAAGCATATGTAATGATCTTCTCCAGTGTATCGCCTTCAGGATAACCATCTACTTCAATGTAGCTGATATGCCCTGCGTTACACATTTTATGGAAAGGTGCCTCAATCTGTACTTTATCAGGGATAGAGATGGTAAAGCCAACAGGCACATGAAAACTATTGGTATAGTAATCTTTATCTGTTACCCCTTCAATAACACCGTATTTAACACGGTCTTGAAGTACGAATTTACCGCTTAAGCCTTCTGCAGGAGTAGCATAGCAACTCCAGTTCATCTGTGTATCATAAGTTGCTTTATCCGTAAAGTCTCTCATACACTGAACGATCTGATAACCGAGTTCACGGGCTTTTTCTGACTGGCCGTGATGAGAGCCCGTAAGTGAGATAAGGGTTTCAGCAAGACCGATAAATCCAATGCTCCATGAACCATTCTTAAGAATAGGATCAATACTGTCATTAGGGCCGAGTCCCTCAGACCCCAGCATCAGTCCTTCACCTATTACAAATGGCATATCTTTCACCTTAAGCTTTTTAAGCACCTCATAACGATAGAGAAGTGATTCTTTTGCGAGATTCAGTTTCTTGTCTAAGAGCTCCCAGAATCTATCTAAATCCCCCTTAGCTTCTATTGCAATACGAGGCAGGTTAATAGTAGTCGGTGCATTGTTACCCCGTCTGTTAGGACCTTCTTGACCATTCACATTGGAACATATATAAGTTCTGCAGCCCATAGTTGCAGGAAGTATACCCATATTGTAATAATGCAGATTAAAATCGGCATCTAAATTCATAAAAGTAGGATTCATACGAGAACCAGCTACTTTACAAGCCAGTTTAAACAAATAGTAGTAAGGGTCTTCCGGTCTGCGGTTTACGCCGAGTTTTACTCTAAAGATAATATTAGGGAATATAGGCTGCTCATTTTTACCTAGTCCTTTTTCATATTCTTCTAAGAAAATTTGGCACACTAAAGCAGCATCAGCAGACTGAGGAACTCCCACATTAAGACTGCTAAAAGGTACTTGAGAACCAGCTCTTGAATGCATTGTATTGAGGTTATAAACAATGCCTTGCATAGCTTGACGCACACGGGAGATAAGCTTGCTTTCAGCAAAGGATACAAAATCTTCTTCTGCCATACAGTCTTTTAGTGCCGCGTATTCCTCAAAGATTTCATCACGAGTAGATTTTACATAAGGCGCCATGTCATTGTCGAAATTAACATGGGATTGTCCCCCAAACATATCATTTTGAGAAGCCTGGAGCAAGATACAAGATAACTCAGCCGCAGATTCAATTCTTTTAGGCTGACGGATGGTACCATAACCTGTATTAAAGCCGTTTTCAAAGACTTTGCCTGTATCGATATGTAAACAGTTTGTAGCTAAATTATAGCTATCTAAGTCATGATAATATAAATCTCCAAGTTCATGAAGTTTAGCAAGTCGTTTAGGCATTTTAGAAAGGTTATGCCATTTATTGGTTTCACTAGCTATTCTAAGTAATTTAGATGAAAAATTATTGCCTACATTGGCATTATCGCGATCGGTTTCAACACCAATACTATGTACAGTATCCATAAGTTCAGATTTTAAATCTCGAATACGTGTTCTTTCTTTGCGATAGTTAGAGTAAGAATTTTTAATATCTATTAATTTAAGATCCATAAGTGTATCTTCAATAAGATCTTGGATTTGTTCAACATCAATCTCGTATTTATAGGACCCTCTAATACGATTTTCGACTTCTTGTGAAATAACAGCTATATCTACAGATAAGTTCAGGTTTTTTGCTGAACGGGTGATAGCATTATCTATTTTAGATAAGTCAAAACTTACCTTTCTGCCATCACGCTTGATCACATAATACTTCATTAAATATCCCCCTTAAAATATAAAATCATAAGAACTTCACATTATACCAAGTACCATATATGCATAACTCTTGGCTAATACTATACTATATGTTGCATGTGTAAATTACAAGAGAGTAGTTTAGAAGTTTTTTGTCAATAGGATTTGGTAAAAAAAATAAAAAAAAGTCATGATTCCAATTTGCTAGAAATAGGATATTATAAATGTAAAAGAATGTTTGCAATATAGACCGTGTGTTGTAAAATATAAAGTAGACCCGGAATGATATAAAGGAGAAGAATAATGAATACATATGTCGTTGTAGATATAGAAACAACAGGAGCACATCCACTAACAAGTGATATTATAGAAATTGGAGCAGTCTATGTAGAAAAGGGGCGTGTGGCCGGTGAGTTTAATCAGCTTATTTGTCCAACACAAGAAATATCACCTTATATTACATCGATAACAGGCATTACAAATGAAATGGTTCAATACGAACCGCCCATCGAGACGGTGATGCCAAAATTTATAAATTTTTGTAAGGATGTTCCTTTAGTAGGACATAATATCATCCTTTTTGATTATAGGATGCTTAAGGTAAAAGCAATAAATATGGGACTGCCTTTTGATAAAATGGGGTTAGATACTTTAGTCATTGCAAGAAAGATGCTTCACGAGCTGCCAAGCAGAAGACTCGGGGATCTATGCGCCCATTATCATATCAACTTAGAAAATGCGCATAGAGCTTATGATGATGCTTTTGCCACGCATGAACTGTACCTGCATTTAAAAGATGAATTTTATCATATAGAGCCTAAACTTTTTGAACCACTGCCTATGGCGTGGGAAATTCCTAAAAGTGTTCCGCTGACTAAAAGACAAAAGGCTTATTTGTTAAACTTATGTCATAGACATCAGATTACTTTAAAACAAGATATAGATGCACTTACAAAATCACAATGCAGCAAGCTTATTGACCATATTATTTCTGAACATGGCAAAATATAAAAAAATAATAATTACTAGGTATATCGCATAAATATAATAGGGGAGAGAGATGCTCAAAATCTAAAAAATAGATTTGAGCATTTTTTCATTTGAGAATGTATTGATCTGTCAATCAATTAAAATGGAGGTATTTATGAAAGTTATTGCAGCCCATAGTGAGTATACAAATAGATATTTAGATCAATATGCAGCTCATGTTGAACCTCTAGGTAAGGGGTATACGGAACTTGATATAAATGAAAAATACTTAAATTGGCTTAATGACTTAGTACACTCTATGGAGCCAAGCTTTGAAATTCAGCTAGGCCATACACAAGAACGATTAGACCAGACACTAGTAAATACCCCAGGCATACTAGTCGCTGTTATAGGGGTAGGACTACCGGGTGACCAAATAGACAGTTATTATGACATGCAAACAGGCAGCACCAGATGTAGTGCCAGCAGTGTACATAGAACAAGTGAAGTTATATACTGCGGCAGTGAAAATAATGCTATAGACGCCATAAGCACTATCCGATGTATAGGATATTTATGTAACCTTGCTAAAGAGCGTAATAAGTCTCTTATAATCTATGCAGACATTCATATGCCTGACGAAGCGCTTTATATGTTAATCAGTTCAGGTGCCTTTTCCTAATACAGTTGTTATGAATAATATCATACTAAATAATCTCAAGCAGTTTGAGGCGGTTCAGTATCCTAATCCAAGTCATGGTTATGGTATCTTTGATATACAACTTTTAAGCAGATTACTTGTTGCAGCACCTACTCTATAAAATTTTAGCTAAGAAGCAAGCTCCAATTAATAATTGATGTATAGAGGGCATAAATTGTATAGAGCAGTTCATGATATAGAAGAGGTGATTTATGGAGCAGATGTTAAGACAAGACACGCTTTTGCGTATAAGGGAATATATTTTACAAACCTATCAATCTCAAGAGAGTCTTGTAGTAAGTTATCCAAGTCTTTTATTTGAGGCACTGGCCAGTCAAATTTATTATGTGACAGTTCCGCCGGGGGCAGATAATGAATTTATAAGACTACGGAATGATGTTAGCTTTTTAGCGCCTCCGGCATTGTATGGGATTAATGCGACAGAGGCTTTTATTGATACCAATATACTTATGTTTCATGACTACCCTTTTGGTCCGCTTAGAGGCAATAATGTCATTATTGGTTTTGTTGATACAGGGATTGATTATACAAATCCTGTTTTTCAACAAGCTGATAATACCACAAGGATTATAAGAATATGGGATCAAACCATAGATGGTATCCCGCCCAGAGGGTATACATATGGTACTGAATATACACAGGAAACTATTAATGTAGCACTTGCATCGGATAATCCTTTTGCAATTGTACCAAGTTATGATGAGATAGGACATGGTACTTTTCTAGCAGGCGTTGCAGCGGGGGATGATAAAAGCGGAGCAGGACTCTTTAGAGGCGGTGCACCGGATGCTATGATTGCAATGGTGAAGTTAAGGCCTGCTAGAGCCTATCTAAAAAACTATTATTTTGTTCCAGAACAGAGCGTTGCTTATCAAGATAATGATTTTATAGCCGGTGTGAATTATCTTATACAAATGGCGCTAGATCTCCAGCGACCGCTTGTTATCTGTATTGGTATAGGGAATAATGAAGGTGCACACGATGGGACAACAATAACTGAGAGATATTTAAATGCTCAAACAGTAGTTCAGAACGTTATAATGGTAGCAGCAGCAGGTAATGAGGCCAATAGTGGTCATCACTTTGCAGGGGTTGTTATGACAGGACAAAGGCAAGACGTAGAGATCAATGTGGCAGAGGGAGAGAGTGGGTTTTACCTTAATGTCTGGGCATCCGCGTCAGATATACTTGCTATTTCAATAAGAAGTCCTATAGGACAGAATATTCAAAAGGTCCCCGTTGTACCTAATCAAACCCGTACTTATAATTTTAGTCTTGAACGGACAGTTGTCACAGTAACGTATAATTATCCAGATGTACAAACAGGGGCACAAAACATTCTGGTTAGATTTCAAGATCCTACCCCTGGACTTTGGATTGTTTCGATTTATGGCGAAGAAATAATTAGAGGAGTCTATAATATGTGGCTTCCAAGAAGCGGATTTGTTTTGGATGGCACAAGATTTTTAAGGTCAGATACTTTGATTACGGTGGCGATTCCTTCAACAGGAGAAAACGTGATTACAATAGGGGCTTATGATTATATCGACCAAAGTGTCTATGTGGGTTCAGGAAGAGGGCCAAGATCAGACGGACAAATCAAGCCTGAGCTTATTGCTCCTGGTGTTAATATAGAAGGGCCAAGAGTAGGAGGGGGGTTTACAACTTATGTAGGGACCAGTTCAGCTGCGGCTATCACCGCCTCAGCGGCAGCACTTTTGATGCAATGGGCCGTAATAGATGGTAATTTGAGAGAAATGAATACTAGAATTGCCAGAGGGATTTTAATAAGAGGTACTATAAAAAGAAGAGGCGTAGAATATCCAAATCCCGCAGAAGGCTTTGGCAGGCTCGATCTTAGGAATTCTATTGCTAATATATGAGGGATCTGTAATATATTCTCGCTATTTAACAGTGGAATTTTAAGCAGCTAATAATAATTAGAATGTTTCTAGCATAAATATAGTTAGAGAAGTAAGAATGCTCAAGGTCTAAAACAATAGATTTTGAGCATTTAATGGTTTAATGAGGTGTCCTATGACAGATGAATTCAGGCAAAATAATGGTTTAAATAATAATTTGATAATAAGAGATTATATGCTGCAAAGCTTGCAGCCTATAGAACGTATTAGAGCAGCCTATCCAAGCCTTATTTTTGAACCCATTATTAATAGGCTTATCCATGTAGAAATACCACAAGGTGAAGAAGATGCTTTTGAAAGACTAAAGAATCAGGAGGCTTTTCTAACTATACCGGCACTCTATGGGCTTTATGCAACAGAGGAAGCACTAGTCCAGACTAATATCGCGATGTTTCATAACTATCCTTTTGCATCACTTACTGGAAACGGTGTCATAATTGGTTTTGTAGACACCGGCATAGAGTATACAAATAAACTTTTTCAACATGCGGATCATACGACAAGAATTATAAGAATATGGGATCAGACATTACCTGGTAATTCACCCTCTGGCTATACATACGGTACTGAATATACAGCTGAGGCGATTAACCAAGCTCTAATATCAGAGAATCCTTATGAGATTGTTCCGACACAAGATGATGTTGGGCACGGGACTTTTTTAGCAGGGGTCGCGGCGGGAGACGATAAGACAGGGACCGGGGAGTACAGGGGTGGTGCACCGGAAGCGTTAATTGCAATGGTGAAATTAAGGCCTGCTAAGGCTTATTTAAAAGAATATTATTTCATTGAGGTAGATGATGATGCCTATGAAGAGAACGACTTCCTAACAGGGGTTAACTATCTTGTGCAAATGGCCACTGAATTTCAGATGCCCCTTATTATTTGTATTGGGATGGGAGACAATGCTGGAGCTCATGACGGCAGTACCATTGTGGAACAGTATTTAGATCAAATAAGCCTTATAAAAAACATTGTGGTAGTCGTTGCTGCAGGCAATGAAGCAAATAGCGGCCATCATTTTAGTGGCACATTAACAGAAGGGGCAATGCAGGATATAGAGATTAGTGTATCACAAGAAGAGGTCAGGGGATTTATAGCTTATCTCTGGACAAATATAACAGACAAGGTTGCTGTATCTATCAGAAGCCCTATTGGTCAAGTTATTGAGAGGGTTCCGGTTATTCCTCAAGAGGTTACTTCTTATACCTTTGGGCTTGAAACAACGCGGATTACGATAAACTATAACTACCCCAATATACAAAATGGCTTGCAAAATACAATTATAAGATTTGAAAAGCCAACACCAGGAGTATGGAGCGTTACAGTCTATGGACAGGAAGTGACAAATGGTCACTACCATATGTGGCTTCAAAGAAATGAATTTATAACAGAAGAAACAATGTTTTTAAGAGCAGAAATTTTAATGACGATAGCAATTCCTTCAACTGCTGAGTATGTTATGACAGTAGGCGCTTATGACTACATTGATCAAAGCATTTATGTAGGATCAGGAAGAGGGCCGACAGTAAACTATATCGCAAAGCCAGAGCTTATTGCACCAGGTGTTAATGTAAAAGGACCGCTTCTAGGAGGGGGTTATACAACCTATACGGGTACAAGTATAGCCGCGGCTATCACTGCATCGGCAGCCACTCTTTTAATGGAGTGGGCAGTTATACAAGGTAATTTACAAAATATGAATACTAGAATTGCCAGAGGTATTTTTATAAGAGGTGCCACAAGAAGGAGGGGGATAGAATACCCAAATCCTATAGAAGGCTATGGAAGACTGGATCTTAGGAGTGCTATAGCGAGCCTGTAGCCCATAATTACTACTTAAATCAGTAATGGAGCATAGGGGGGAAACTATGAGGGTGATTGTGGAGCATGATGAATGGAGCACCCGCTATTTAAGACAATATGCAAATCATATAGAAAAGCTTGATGCACAGCATAAAATACTGGATATACATGAAAAATACCTGCCTTGGCTTATGCAGTTAAGCAGTTACGTAGAACATGATTTTATGATCGAATTAGTAGATGGCGCAGCACGAGCAGCAGAAGCGGCAGAAGCGGCAGATTACCTGATAGATGGCGTGTACCAAAATCAACTGATCTTTGCAACGCTAGGATGCAAAATAGCACATAGTTCTATAAGCTGCTACTATAATATGGCACATCATACACAAGAAATGCCTGAAAGATTTAAAGAAGGATCTGCATACAATTGGATACACTGTTATAGTGAAAATAGTGAAGTGCGGGCAGCAGACTATATTAAATGTATAGTGTATTTATCAGAACTCTCTCAGAGGTTAAACAAACCCTTGCTCATTTATGTAAGCTGCTATGTGCCTGAGGCAGTTTATAGATATAGGACGCTTACTTATAAAATAATTAATCACACATTAGAAAGAGTAAAAGGCACATTGGTTGTAAAATGTAAAGATGCAGATATCTATCAAGCTTATGTACCTTGCGAAGAAGCTTATGAACCTTACTTTGACCGTATTGTTTATTGTAATGAAAAGCAAAGAGATATCCTAAAAAAAGCAGCAGTTTTTCTAGTTTCCTTAAAAGATGAAGCAGCATCTTATTTAACTGGAGAACACAATAGGCAAGATGGAGAACTCTACGATGACTTTTTTTATCAACAAATAAATCTTAACGAGAAAATCTATGTATTTCTTAATCCAGGGAATTTTAGACCGCCACAGTATTATGAAGCATTAGGTTTTAAAGTTATTACCTTAATGGGCGACTATGGGATGTTATATGCTAAAAAAAGTGCTTTTGAAACGTTAAGAGAAGTTATAAAGCTAGAAGTGGCACACCCGTATTATATCTCTATTTTAACCCATAATATCTGCCATAAAACAATGCTTGAATCTGTTCCGCAGTATAGCTTAACTAAAGAGAGTTCAAAATATAAAGGAAAAGACATTTATATAGGCGTTATTACAACGGACGATGTAGATTATACGTGTGAAGCCTTACGTACACAGGAAGGGGCAAGTCGTATAGTCTATATGTGGCACCAAGAAGAAGCTGATAAGGGTAGGCATTATCTAAGAGATACCATTAACGAGGCACTGCAAAGTAATAACCCAGACAAACATATTAAACTGCCGGACGGAGATAGTATAAGTACAATGATGCTAGGTATTGCAGGAGGTGCAAGCAGGACACACCTATATACAGGTATTGCAACAGAGGCTGAATTTCTCATTGCAAAGATTAAGAAAGCACCAAGTAACATTCAACAGATCTATGGAGGGGTTCCTTTTGAACATGCGGTTACCATGCCGGATGTTATTATAGCTGCATTAAAGCTAATAGAGTTTGCAAGAGAACAACACAAACCCCTTGTACTATGTATTCCTTTTAATAATAATGTTGATCCCCATGATGGTTCGCTGATACTGCATCAAATCTTAGGAATGTTGGCACAGAACCATGCGCTTACAATTATAGTTCCGGCTGGCGAAGAAGCTGATAAGATGCATCATTATGGCCTAAATGGCGAAACAATGTTTCAGGATGAGCTACTCATCAAAGTTAGAAAAGCAAATCAAAACATAGTAGGGGTGATTTACCAAAGATTTGCGAGTATTGGGAGAACGATATTGTATCCACCAGAGACTATGGGGGGGCTGTCTATTGATTTAAAGTTGCCAGGGGTTTCACAAGTGAAAAATACCATTATTTACTCAAATGGGGATAAAATAAGTTTTTTAAATGGCGCAAGCAGGATTTTATTCAGAATGGAAAAACCAGAGATTGGAGATTGGAAAATCACATTTTCTTCACAAACTGAGAGGCTTAGTCAAATCGATATCTGGATTTCTCAAGAAGAACTCAACTACCATACAACTTTACAGCCTGCAAGTCCCTTTGTAACAATAGGCTCTTTGGCTTCAACGAGTAATGTAATGAGTGTAGGGGGCTATGATAAAGAGAACATGATTGTTCTTAGGGGATCAGGAAGAGGGTATAGCTGGGATAATAGGGTAAGACCTCTTTTTATAACCCACGCAAGTAACATCATAGCCCCTTGTGGGCAGCAGGAGTGGGTAGCTGTTACAGGGACATTGCCGGCAGCGAGCGTGATGTTAGGAACTGCAGCAGTTCTTTATAGTAAATTTAAAAAGGAGAACGTCTTTCCGCTTCCCAATACATTAATCATGAATAGCATTATACTAGGAGCTGTTAAACAATTTGAAGGGGGAGTGTATCCTAACCCCAGTCAAGGGTATGGTATATTTGATCTAAATGCTTTGGAGACTGTACTAGCGGCTTCTTATGTATTTTAAATAGCAAGCAATAATTATCTTTAATAGGAATTGCTATAAAAAGCCTGAATCATTAATAATTAAAGTGCTTTAAGCATAAATATGATAGAGAAGATCCATGCTCAAAGTCTAAAAGAATAGATTTTGAGCATTTCATGATTTAATGAGGTGACCTATGACGGTTGAATCCAGGCAAGATAATAGTTTAATGATAAGAGATTACATATTACAGAGCTTACTGCCTGTTGAATTTTTTAGGGCAGCTTATCCTGCACTTTTATTTGAGATCCTAGGGGGTGCGATTGTCTCGGTAGAAGTACCCTTAGGTGCAGAGGAAGCATTTACAAGCCTTCGCAATGCAGGTTTTTTTTTAACGCCCGCTACACTCTATGGTCTTTATGCAAGGGAGGCATTAGTCAGTGCAAATATATTAATGTTTCATGATTATCCTTTTGGTCCTTTAAGAGGAAATGGCGTGATCATTGGCTTTGTAGATACAGGGATAGAATACACTAACACGCTTTTTAGAAATGCTGATGGCACAACGCGGATTCTAAGTATATGGGATCAAACAATACCAGGTTCACCACCTGTAGGGTATACATATGGTACAACGTATTCACAGCAAATGATTAATACTGCACTTGGATCTGAGAACCCTCTTGAGATTGTTCCTACGCAAGATAATATCGGACATGGTACTTTTTTGGCAGGTGTGGCGGCCGGGGATGATAGGATGGGGGTCAGTGCTTATAGGGGAGGAGCCCCCAACGCCCATATTATCATGGTTAAATTAAGGCCAGCTAAGGTGTATTTGAATCAGTATTACCTCATTAGGGACACTGATGTCGCTTATCAGGATAGTGATGTGATAGCTGGTATAAATTATCTTCTTGAGGAAGCCTTGGTATCTGGGCTGCCGCTTGTAATCTGTATAGGGATAGGGGATACTGTTGGTGCACACACAGGGAGCACAATCGTAGAGCGCTATTTAGATACAATAAGTATTCTCAGAAATGTTATCGTAGTTGTTGCTGCAGGAAATGAGGGCAATACGGGAGGTCATTTTAGCAGTGACATTTTACAAGGGCAAAGGCAGGAGATAGAAATTAATGTATCAGCAGAAGAAGAAAGAGGTTTACTGGCATTTGTTTGGGCCAAGATACCTGACAAACTAGCTGTAGGGATCAGAAGCCCCATAGGCCAGGTGATTGAAAGAGTTCCCGTTATTCCCAATGAAACAACGACCTACACTTTTGGACTTGAGCGGACAGTTATTACAATTACGTATAATTATCCGGACATACAAACAGGCTTTCAAAATGTTATTATCAGATTTCAAAATCCTACCCCAGGTCTTTGGACCATTGAGGTTTATGCAGATCTTATTGTAAACGGCAACTATAATATATGGCTTCAAAGAAGAGATTTTATAATAGATACCACAAGGTTTTTAAGAGCGGATACTTTAACGACAATAGCTATACCTTCAAGTGCTGAGTATGTTGTAACAGTGGGAGCTTATGATTTTCTTGACCAGAGTATGTATGTAGGTTCTGGAAGAGGACCGACAGCGGATAATAAAGTTAAACCAGATATTATTGCACCAGGGGTCAATGTAAGAGGTCCGCTCGTTGGAGGCGGCTATACAACCTACACAGGCACCAGTATAGCGGCGGCGATCACGGCATCTGCAGCAGCTCTTTTGATGCAATGGGCAGTTATAAATGGTAATTTGCAAAATATGAATACCAGAATTGCCAGAGGGATCTTTATAAGAGGGGCATTAAGAAGAAGAGGCATACAATACCCAAATCCCATAGAAGGGTATGGAAGACTCGATCTTAGGAACAGTATAGATAGTATATGATAAGGAGGCAGTTATGAAGGTTATCGTAGCGCACGAACCCCACGCAAGCAGCTATTTAAGACAATATGCATCTCATATCGAGTGTATGAGCGAACACTATAAGATACTGGATATAGAAGAAAAACATCTGCCTTGGCTAAATGATTTAGTGCAATACGTAGAGCCTAATTTTCTCATACGTTTATGTGGAGAAGTTGAACCTATAAATGTTTCCTTAGTAGATGATAAAAACATTATTTTAGCTTATATAGGCAAAAATAAATTTAAATATCCAGCAGATGTTTACTACAATATAGAAAAGTGTACACTTAAAAAAATGTTTAGAAAAGAGCCTTTAGGTCAATGTGAACGGATAAGCTGTTATAGTGAGACGAATATAATTGATGCCATAAGTTATATCAAATGCATTTATAATCTCAGTCATTATGCAAATGAAATGAATAAGCCTATTATTATTTATGCTGACATATATGTGCCCCATGAGACCTTTAGATACAGAGCATTGACTTATAAGATCATCAATCAATATATAGCTACTGAAAATGGCGCATTGTTTATAAAATGTCCAACGCAGGAAATTTACAAGCATTATGAAGCGACACAAAAACCCTTTGAATGTTACGCGGATCATACAATTTATTTAGATTTGTGTTTAGGTGATGCATTAAAAAAATCACTACCTTTGCTGCAAAATCCAGAAGGCAGTATGCGGTTTAAAGATATATATAAATGCTATAGACAAACAGGCACTTTATATAATGATATTTTTTATCAAAGTATAAGACCTGAGGAAGAAATCTATGTTCTGCTTAATTCTGGTAATTATAGAAGACCGGAGTACTATATGGAACTTGGGCTGCAGGCTATACGGGTAGTAGATGACTACAGCGTATTATATGGTAGAAAAAGTCAGTTTGATGCACTAAGTGAAGTATTAAGAGAAGAGGTGGCCCCCCACTATGATATGCCTATTGTAAGTCATATCTTCTGTTTTAGAAATCTCATAGACCAAAAGTCTGCTTATAGTTTGGCACCGGATAATCTACAGTATCGCGGGAGAGGCGTGTACATAGGGGTTATAACAGTAGATGCAGTTGACTATACAAGTAATGCACTGCGCTTAAACAATGGTGAAAGCCGCATAGCTTGTATATGGGATCAAATACAAGCTGGAGAAGGGGTTTATTATTTTAAGGAGCAAATAAATGCGGCGCTCGGTGAAGCTGATCCTGGCACAGTTATTCCGCTGCCCCAAGAAGATAGTATGAGTACAATGATGCTCGCTCTTGCAGGGGGAGAAGATCCTGCGGTTAATTTTAGCGGAGTTGCAACGGAGGCCGAATTTATTGTAGCAAAAATCAATCCGGCTCCATATGGCATTCAAAGCATATATGGCGGTACACCCAGCATACATGGCGTAACCATGCCGGATGTTTTAATAGGTGTTAATAGATTGATAGATTTTGCCAGAGTTCAGAGAAGGCCTTTGGTACTTTGCGTGCCATTTAACGGTAATATTGATGCCCATGACGGCTCTTATACACTCAATCAAATATTAGGGTTTTTAGCACAAAGAACAAGTCTAACGATCATAGCGCCTACGGGTGAAGAAGCAGATAAACAGCATCATTATGGTCTAGCTGGGCCGCAAGAGCCATTAAGAATTGTCAATGTCCGGGTAGATAAGGAAGAGCAAAATATAGTGGGTGTTATTTATTATAGGCTCGCAAACATCATTAATGCCTACTTATATCCCCCTCAAAATGTACTCGCAGAACCAGTTGATCTCACAAGAGCAGTTGTGTCACGCATCAATGAGGCAAGCATTTATTCTAATGGCCAGCAAATTGATTTTCAAAATGGCGCCCGTGATATCTTATTTAGAATAGACACACCTCAAGTAGGGGGATGGCGAATAGAGCTCACCCTAGAAACCAGTGCACTCAGTCAAATTGATATATGGGTTGCCCAGCAGGAACTTAATCCACATACAACGCTTAGACCATCCGATCCTTTTATGACGGTGGGATCTACAGCAAATAGTATTCCGCTCATGAGTGTAGGAGGTTTTGACAGGGACAGTATGGTCGTCCTTAGAAGTTCTGGCAGAGGGTACAGTTGGGATGACCGGGTGCAGCCATTTTTTGTAACCCATGGGAATAATGTTATAGCACCCTGCAGAATTAATGAGTGGGTAAGTATATCTGGCACATTACCGGCTGCAAGCGTTATTTTAGGCGTTGTGGCGACGCTTTATAGTAAGTTTATAGAAGAGCAGTTTTCACCGCTGCCTAATACACAGGTTATGAACGGTATTATGCTTAGGCATGTAGAACAATTTCAAGGTGTTGAGTACCCCAATCCTAGTCAAGGCTATGGCATATTTAATATCAATACACTTCGCGGGATGCTTGGGACACCTTTAATTTAACGGTAAGGAGGTAAATGATGTTTAGTAATAAACTAGATCCAAGACTGCAGCTTGCTCTAAGATATCAACATTTATTTACCCCTGGGATTTTAGAGCCATTTACGGTTAATGGAGATCCTAACAGGTGGGAAGTTATTGTAGAATATGTGGAAGAAATTCAGGAAATGCAGCTCGTGCTTAATATAAGGATTTATTATTTAAATAATAGCTTTGCAATTGTTCAGATTAACCGGGACGATATCAATACACTGGCCCGTTATCCTAATGTGGTATATATTTCATTTCCTGAGATTATGAGCTATATCAATATTGCCCTTAACCAAATCTGTGCAACCAATATAGCAAATCCCCTAGGCATTTATAATCTAACGGGTAGAGGGACACTTATAGCAATCATCGATACGGGGATCAATTATACCCATCCAGACTTTATAAGGGAGGATTTAACAAGCCGTATCCGTTATATATGGGATCAGACGATTATAGGCAGTCCGCCAGAGGGATTTGAAAGCGGCACAGAATATACCAATGAGCAGATCAATATTGCGCTTAGGGAACCTACAAGAGAAGCCCAGCTTGCAGTAGTGCCATCAGAAGATGTTATAGGACATGGTACAGCTATGGCGGGGATAGCAGCCGGTAGTGGCAGAGGCTCTAATAGACAGATTTTAGGTGTCGCTCCAGAATGTGAACTGATCATTGTTAAAATAGGTCGGGAGGGTGGAACCTCAGCACGCCCCACAGATAAAGATGTGATGTTAGGAATAAAATACGTTATCAATAAGGCGCGGGCTGAGAATAAACCGGTCAGTGTACTGCTTGGGGTAGGGTATAATTTAGATGCCCATGATGGTGATGCTATACTTGAGCGCTATATTGATCAAATGGCCGATGTGTGGCGAAGTAATTTTGTTGTTGGAACAGGCAATCAGGCCAATAAAGGCAGTCATGCCAGTGGGACCCTTAATCCCAATGAAACACAGGTTGTACAATTTTTTATAGATAGCAGACAAATAACCTATGAGTGTAGTATATGGAAGCATTTTGTGGACGTCATAGAAATTGTTATAGAATCTCCAAGAGGGGAACAAACAGAATCACTTAGTTTGTTTACGCCAAATCGTGCGTTCGTCTTTGGGAATACCTTACTCATGGTCAATTATTCTTTAGCCAATATAGGCGGTACAAGACAAGAAATATTTGTGTGGCTTCAAGCTGAAGGGGCAGCCATTGACCCTGGGGTCTGGACGATCCTCATTCGAGGGGTAGACATTTTAGAGGGGGACTATAATATATGGGGAAGTATTATAGAAGATGTTGATAATCAAACAAGATTTTTAGCAGAAGACCCCAACATAACCTTAACGATTCCTTCAACATCAAGGCGTATAACCAGTGTGGCTACTTTTAACCCACTTTCTTTGCAAATCGCTGCTTTTTCTGGCAGGGGGTTCACATCACTCAATCAAATTAAGCCCGATATTACAGCCCCTGGGGTTAATATTATGACCACCTCTATTAGAGAAGGTACACTTTATGAAGCGGTATCCGGAACGAGTGCAGCCGCAGCCTTTGTAGCAGGCGCTTATGCTATTTTAATGGAATATGGTATTGCACAATTAGGGGAACAATATTTATATGGAGAGAGTCTAAAGCTTTATATGCTAAGAAATGCCAGAAGACCAGTAACACAAGCACCCTATCCAAATACACAGTGGGGTTATGGTATTTTATGTATTGAAGCTGCGCTTAATAATATGAGAGATACATTAATATTCATAGCACAAGGCTAGGGGGAAGGTTATGGAAAACAAAACAGATGCAACACTTAGCATAGTAAGTTCGCTCACACCCCAAGAACTTCAAGAATCTGCACAGTATTTACAAATATTGGGTTTTGATGTAGCAACCAATTGGCAGATCATTGTAAAGTATAATGGTGATATTGCAAGGGTAGCAGCTGAACAAGGGGGAGTGGCTCAGATCATCAGTACGCAATACGCTATTTTAACCGTTCCGCCTGAAAATATTAGGAACTTGCTTTTGTACACAGAAGTTGAGTATATGGAAACCCCTAAGCGCATGGTTTATAATATACAAACAAGTATGCAGGAAGCTTGTATCAGACAGGTTCAGATTAATCCCCCCTATAATTTAAGAGGTGAAGGGGTGCTTTTAGGCATTATTGATTCAGGGATCAATTATGCACATCCAGATTTTAGAAATGAAGATGGCACCACGCGGATCACTTCCATATGGGATCAATCAATAGCTGGTAATCCTCCTTTAGGTTATCTAATAGGATCGGAATACACAAGAACACAAATTAATGAAGCTTTGCAGATGCCGACAAGAGCCGAGCAGCTTCAGGTGGTGCCAAGCACAGATACTATTGGGCATGGTACCCATGTGGCGAGTATAGCAGGCGGTAATGGCAGAGGTTCACAAGGAAGAAATATGGGGGCAGCACCAGCGGCAGAATTCATTATCGTGAAACTTGGCAGACCAGGTTTTGAAGCCTTTATAAGAAATGTAGAAATCATGCTCGCAGTACGATATGTGATAGAACAGGCGGTCATACTTAATAGACCTGTTGTGATAAATATCAGTGTAGGCATGAATGAAGGTCCCCATGACGGTAATGCGCTTGTAGAACAGTTTTTAGATGATTCAACAACACTTTGGAGGACGAACATTATAGTGGGCAGTGGCAACGAAGGAGAAGGAAGAAATCATACAAGCGGCATGGTAGAACAAAATGGCACAACCAGTTTTCAGTTTCAAATAGGGCCTAATACTTTTATCTATAACTTTTCTGTGTGGAAGAGTTTTATTGACGAATTTCAATTTGAAATTATAGGCCCAGCTGGGGATAGGACGCCACTTATTCTCTACGCTCAAGGGCCTGTGCAATATATGATAGGCACAACCCGCGTTTATGCAACTTTTGCAGGCCCCTCACCACTTAACGGGGATGAAGAATTTGCAGTATTTTTGATTCCGACTAATAATATGCCTATTTCAACTGGCGTGTGGACAGTGGTGATCCACGGCAGAAGTGTTATAGACGGCAGATATAATGCATGGGGACCTACTACAGAAGTTGTGGGGCGCAACAGCTTTATGCTGAGCCCAAACCCAGAAACGACACTTACTACGCCTTCTTCGGCAAGGCTTGTCATAACGGTTGGTGCGTATAATTCTGTAACGCAGCAGATAGCGTCCTTTTCCGGACGGGGCTTTGGACGAAATGATTCGGTTATTAAGCCAGACCTTGTGGCGCCTGGTGTGAATATAACAGCGGCAAGCTATACGGGATCAGGGTATCGGGTGTTAAGCGGTACCAGTATGGCGGCACCCCATGTTACAGGAGGGGCTGCACTTCTGATGGAGTGGGGAATAGTAAGAAGAAATAATATTTTTTTATATGGCGAAAATCTTAAAGCTTATTTGTTAAGGGGAACCAGAAAAGATATCCCAGGCGTTATTTATCCAGATCCAAGCTGGGGCTATGGCAAATTATGCATTCAAGAGTCCCTTAATATACTACGCCGTCAGCAAATTTTATAAAAGTAACTGGATTGTAATGTATAATAACTGGAAAACAAATGGCAGCTATGTTATACTCGACATAATGAGTGGGCCAATTACATCATATGAAATAAAAAGGGGGATACAGGCTCTGGAAACCATTATAAAAGTACATAATCTGAGAAAAATTTATCGCATGGGAAAAGAAAAGATAGTGGCCTTAGATCATATTGATCTTGAAATAGAACGTGGAGAAATATGCTGCTTATTTGGAACGTCAGGTTCAGGCAAATCGACACTCCTTAATATGCTGGCAGGTCTTGAAAAGCCTACAAAAGGAACCATTAAAATTAAAAATATTCGCGTTGAAAAATTAGATGAATCCGAACTTGCTGTTTTTCGGCAAAAATATATTGGTTTTGTCTTTCAATCCTATAATCTTATTCCTTCACTGACGGCCCTTGAAAATGTAGCACTTCCACTTATTTTTCAAGGTATTCCAAAAAAAGAAAGAGAAAAAAGAGCAAAAGAGATGCTGGAAGCTGTGGGCCTTGGGGCGAGACTTAAGCATAAACCTAAGGAGATGAGCGGTGGTCAGCAGCAAAGAGTAAGTATTGCAAGAGCTTTTGTAAACAGACCCAAAATTCTTTTTGCAGATGAGCCTACGGGCAATTTAGATACACATACGACAAGGGAAGTCATGGATATGATCACGCATATAGCCAAGGCATACAATCAAACGCTCATTATTGTATCCCATGACCCAGAAATTGCAAACTATGCGCACAAAGTCATTACAATAAGAGATGGCAATATTTATAGAGTAGAGAAAAATACAGAAGATGGAAAGGAAATCATTTATGAGAAACAAGAATAGAATGATAAGTATGTTATTAAGTTTAGTGATGATACTTACTTCATTAATACCTGGGACAATAAAAGTATATGGGACAGGGATATCAACAGAGTATATTGTTAGTATTACACAAGGGACCTCCTATTTATATCCGGACGATAACTTTACATTGACGGTTAATGTGCAACTTGGAGAAATGAATATTGATAAAGACGGTAATTTTCCATCCGAAGATGCAGTGTCTGTAGGAGGAAGCGCTATAGATGCTTCAAAAATGAACTATTCGGTAGAATATCTTAATGCAGATTCACAGGAGAATCCCAGTAAAATTATTATAAGTGGACTTAAGTATACAGGACGGGGGAAAGATGCAACAGTTAGAGTGGTAATAGCAGATACCAACGAGGTAACGCAAGTGATATCTAAAGATATTACACTTAGTGCCATGACATTGTCAGAAACACAGGACATGTTAAAGGTTGATGATGTGGCCAATGTGCTTGTGAAAGCAGGGGCTACTCAAAATGCACAGGTTAAGGTGATTAACCAGGGTAAACAAACACTTAGGAATGTGAAAGTTCAGCTGGAGCTTGCAGAAAAGGTAGAAGGCATTAAGATCAAAACTGAAGAGGCTATTATTTCTCAGCTGCAGGCTAAAGAAGTGAAAACAGCGGCTTTTTCTGTAGAAGTTGATGCAGAAGTCAAAGCTAAAGTTTATAAGGCAAATGCCATTGTTAATGGGGCATCTTTTCCAGTCAATCTGCAAGTAGATAGTCATATTGTGCCTTCTGTATTAGAAGTCAGTACAGACTCAAGCAAAATTTTCAACCCAGGCGTTGCTCAAGATGCGACGATCTCAATTAAGAATGTGGGGGAAAGACCTGCTAGAAATATTAGAGTAGAAATAAACTCTGAAAATGTTGCCATAGTAGGTGGCAGTAATGTCAAGCATATTCCGGTGATTAATGCAAAAGGCAGCAGTGATATTACAATGAGACTTCGCGTAGATGCAAAGGTAAAGGATAACAGCGTACCTATAAAAGTAGATATGACGTATCTCAATTCTTTAGGTGAAGAAGCAAAAGATACCCAGTATATTTACTTAAGTACAACAGCTTCTGCAATATCTTCAGAGGTTGTTATTGGTAATATTGTTTCACCCTTAGGTACTTATGGTGTAGATGAAAATTTTATGGTTAAGTTTAATATTTCATCAAAAGGGCCAGCCGAAAATCTTAAGATCTCTGTTCAAGGTGGCGAGGGTATTGTGCCTAAATCTCAAAATCTCTTTTTTGTGCCCAAGCTTAGTGTGGGTGAGAAAAAGGAGTATGCCGTAACTTTGGCAGCCACCCGAACAGCTGTATCAAGTACCCATCCAATTCAAATCACGGTGGAGTATGGGGATACAAGTAAGCCTATAACGATTTCACAGTATAGCAGTGTTAATGTAGTTAACCCAGATAAGGATGAAGAGGGATCAGAAACTAAAAAAGGGACGCCTAAGGTAATTATTGGACATTATAAATCAGAGCCTGTTGTTGTAAGGGCAGGTGAGCAGTTTGATCTTGAAATAGGTTTTTTAAATGCCCACAAAACCCAATCTGTACATAATCTAAAGGCTAATCTTGCTGTAAGGGAAGAGGGCGAAAAAAATACAGGAAGTGTTTTTACACCTGTAGGCGCAAGTAATACCTTTTATATTGCAGATTTGGCACCAGGACAAACAGAAATAAAGAGAATCCGACTATATACTATTCCCAGTGCAAGCCCGAAAACTTATGAGATTTCAATTGAAATGGAATATGAAGATAATAAAGGTAACGAAGTTAAGGCAACAGAGAATATAGGGATACCCGTTGAGCAAGTGACTAAAATAGAAATTGGTGATATACAGGTAGATTACGCACAGGTAGGGATGCCAACTTATTTTAACGCAACCATCTATAATACAGGTAAAACAGATATTAGTAATATGATGATTTCTATTGAGGGTGAAGGTTTTAGCGTTGAGGATAATAAAATGTTTGTTGGTGTTTTTGAAAAAGGCGCGACAGAAAACTATGCACCGACTATCATTGCAAATATGTCGGGAAACTTAACAGGAAATATGATTATTCAGTACGAAGAAGCCACCGGAGAGGTGAGAGAGGTTACAAAAGAATTCACAATCGAAGTAGCTGAAATGGCTATGCCCCCAGATATGCCAATAGATGACCCAGGTATGATGCCACAGCCAAATGGGCCTAAATTACCACTCCTTTTAGGAGGCGGACTCGGCATACTTATTGCAGGTATTGTGAGTGCTGTGATACTTAAAAAAAGAAAAGCTAAAAAAGAAAAGATGATGCTAGATGAAGACGAGTGATGTATTTTTAATGAGTATACGTAATTTATGGCGACGTAAGCTGCGTACGTTTCTTACGATACTCGGGGTAATTATTGGCGCATGTTCTATTATTTTAATGCTTTCACTAGGTATTGCGATGGACAGAAATTTTGAACAGCAAATTTCTCAAATGGGCAACTTAACGATTATTAGTGTATCAGCAGGCTATAATCAGGATGCTAAAGCTCCAAAACTTGATGATAAAGCCATCGAATCTTTTTCAAAAATGCAATATGTGGAACGTGTTATTCCTGCTCTTATGAGTAATGCCTATATTACATATGGTAAGTATAGAACCAACTGGGAAATGAGCATTTTTGCAGCTGATGCAGAAGATATGAAAGCGCTTGGATACTCAGCTGTTCAAGGTAGAGATATGGAAGCTGGGGAAAAAAACGCTATGATTTTAGGCGGAGAGATTCCTAGGCAGTTTACAAAAGTTGGCAAAAGGCCTAATTGGAACAAACCCCCTGAAGCACTGCCTATTAATTTTCAGTCTGATAAAATGCAGCTTGAAATTGCTCAGTTTGATTACATGAGTGGTAAGCCTTTGCTTGAAAATATGAACGGTGAAAAGATCAAAGCACCAAAACCACTGGAGGTTAAGGTCGTAGGAATACTTTCAGATACTAATTATGAAGTTTCACATAATGCCTATGTGCCAAGAGCAGTATTTGACCAACTTGCAGAAGAGAAGAAAAAATATAATGAAAAACTCTATGGCAAACAAAATAATAACCGAGACCGCTATGGTATGCCACAAGTTAAGGGCACTTACAATGAATTAAAAATAAAAGTGAATAATCGCGATAAAGTATCAGAAGTTCAGGAGCGCATTAAAGAGCAAGGTTATATGGCTTATAGTTCAATGGATTGGCTGAATGAGATGAAAAAAGTATCCAATGGGATGCAGCTCGCTTTGGGCGGGATAGGCGCGATCTCCTTGTTAGTTGCAGCTATTGGCATTGCCAATACTATGATGATGAGTATCTATGAGCGTACAAGAGAGATTGGTATTATGAAAGTAATAGGGGCTAAACTTCCTGATATTAAAAAAATGTTTTTAGTCGAGGCGATTATGATTGGAGCCATAGGCGGAACGGTAGGCGTTGTCATCTCATATATTGTTTCAATTATTGTTAATACTGTAGGGGGCGGCATTGCAAATATTATTGGGATGTACGGTGCTGCAAAGGTTTCTGTTATCCCACCGTGGCTTGCTCTAGGTGCAGTTTTATTTTCTACTGTCATTGGGCTTATTTCTGGCTATTTTCCAGCCCAAAGAGCGATGAAACTTTCAGCACTTAGTGCGATTAAAACTGAATAGTGTTAAGCGTCGTGTATAGAAAAACAGTATCCAGCATAAAGAGGGAGGTATGGAAAGTCTAAAGACTTTCCATACCTCCCTCTTTATGTTTAAGCTTATACAAGCTCCGCCATACGCGTAACAGCTACATAGATTGCAGAGATTTTATACCATGTATTTCTTCCCACTACCCCATCTTGCTGGAGATGGAATATGCGTTGGAAAGTTCGAACAGCTTCTTCGGTTGAGGGACCAAAGACACCGTCGGTTGCAACTTTTGGAATAAGTGGAAAATTATTACTGATACGATTAAGCTGTTCTTGCATTTTCCTTACATCAGCACCAGTACTCCCAAGTCTAAGAGGGGTACCAGGATAGGATTCGGGAATACCTTCAACCACCTCAGCTTGAGGCAGTTCAATATTACCATAGAAGTTTCTAAGAATAGCTTCAGCATTAAAACCTTGATCACCTAGGCTCTTACTGCCCCATTGGGTCATCCAGCCAGGACACTGGGATTGTCTGCCGTCACAGTACTGGGTAAAAAGAGGCTGCAAAACCCCGGGACGCCTTACAAACGTATTAAAGACCTCTGCCACGATCGGGGTAACACTGTCATAGATGTTGCGACCAAATGAAAAGGCTTGATCAAATGCTGTTGAATTGGTCATGGTAAAGTTTTTGCCTTGGTTACGATACCATTCTGTAAAGACTCGATTAAGCGTAAAAGAGATGATAGCGATGACATTAGCTTTGATGGTTTCGGTAGGCCATGTCGGATAAATTTCTGACGAAACGACATTTGCAATATAATCTAAGTAAGGAACTGTATAATTAGGGGCATTAACATCATTTGGTGAACCCGCATGTACCACAATGAATTCGGGGACGACGACATTATCAAGTGTAATAAAGCCAGAACCAGGAATAATAGGTTTTATCTCAGCCTCAGGAATCTTAGGTGGGAAATCGCCATAAAGTGTCGGAAACGGGATGATAATGGCTTCAACAAATTGTCGCATTGCACTTCTTGTAGAGACAAGTTCAATGGGCTGTATAGACTGCGTATCTGCAAACACCTGAGAACCAATAATAGTGGCATCTACATATTCGGGGCTGCTTGTTTGTACAATAAAGCTCGAAAAGGGGGTTTGAAAAATAGCTGGATCAAGACTATATTCAATGGGGGGGGTTGGAAGCTCAATCGGAATAGTCTGCCCTACTTCGTTAGTAAGAAGTTCCGCATAAATCTGCCCCTCGCCGTTAGCACTCATTTCTCTGACGGTTACAAGTACATTAGGAATAGGAAGTACTGGACCTAATAAGGGGTTAGTTGTAAGATCAACAATTAAAGAGCCTAGTTGTTGACGTGACATGACAGGGGGGTAAAATGGATGAGGCATCTTACAGTCCCTCCTTCAATAATATATTTTGCTATCTATAATATATGAATTAAAAGTATGAGATATAACCTTATTGCATATCCTAACTCCAAAAAGGAGGCACATTATGTTA
The DNA here is from genome assembly GCF_900095725.1 of Cellulosilyticum sp. I15G10I2. NCBI lineage: Bacteria > Bacillati > Bacillota > Clostridia > Lachnospirales > Cellulosilyticaceae > Cellulosilyticum > Cellulosilyticum sp. I15G10I2. The sequence continues at coordinate 1,302,728 of NZ_FMMP01000006.1, read as the reverse complement.
AAAAGAAGGATCGTTATAGGTGTTTTATCATTATGCTGTGTAATTAAATGTTATGGTTCAGAGCACGATTTTCGTAAAATAGATACAGTGAGATATGGCAAAGATACGCTACATACGTATGAACATGTAAGGTCTGGGCTAGGGGTAGTATGGATTGCAAATAAAGATACTAAAAAAAGTTTTACTTTAGGGGTTAAAACACCTACGACAGACAGTACTGGTGTCAATCATATTATTGAGCATACTGTATTTACAGGATCTAAGAATTATCCGTCCTCAAGGCTTTTTTTTGATGCGAGTGCGGCATACCCGCATATTTTTATGAACGCATTAACAAGCGGAGATATGACGATTTACCCTTTTACCACCCCTTATATGTCATGTTATAACAATCTTTTAAAAGTTTATTTAGACAGTATACTAAAGCCTAGTATGCTGTATCAGTCCAATGGATTTTATGAAGAAGGATACAACTATAATCCACAGACCCAGTCTTTTGGAGGGGTAGTTTATAATGAAATGAAAGGCGCTTATAATAGCGTAGACCGTGCCATTTACAGAAGCATCAGAGAGACTGTTTATAAAGGGACACACTACGCCCATGACAGCGGGGGAGATCCTAATGAAATCCCAAAGCTTACGTATGAAGAGTTTGTAGCTGCTTATAAAAAGTACTACTATCCAGCTAATATGAAAATCATTTTATATGGCGATTTGCCTATTGATGAAATATTAGGGACTATTGCTAGTTATTTAGAGGGAGATACTCAAACAGAAAGTGCTGTGAGTCTTATGACGGCTATTACACAAAAAGAAAAGTATCAAAAATATTTTGTTATGCCGGAAGCAGAAAAACCTTGTTTAATCAAAAGTTTTGTTATCCCGCAAAAACTTACTGCGGTGCAGCTGCAACTATTAGATTTATGGATGAATGCTTATTTGTTAAATCCGCATTCAGATTTTCAGAAGCGTCTTCAAGCGGCAGGCTTTACAAATGTAAAAATATTTAAGGATGAAGATCTGCCTTATCCCATTTACTCTATTATTGTACAGGACATTCCTTATTTAAAGCTAAATGTTTATAATGATATATTAGAAAAGATGATTCAAAATCTGCAGCAAGAGACTGCAGTCAATCTAAGTGTCGAAGAAGATGCCATCAATCAAGCAAGACTTGCAGTACTGAGCGAAGATCAAAGTGCGAATAGAGGTGTAGAAATCGCACAGTCACTGCTTGATGGATGGGCTCATGAAAGAGAACTGTATCAATATTTTATTAAAAAGGAGCAGTTAAAAAAAATAAATAGCTTACCAAAAAATTACGGTAAATTGCTTTTTGAGAATGCGTACTCCTATACTATTGAACTCGTTCCGGGTAAACATAAAATTGTCAGTCCACTTACTTTATCAAAAGTTGCAGCAAAAGAATGGGAAAACATCATCGAAGAGATGGCACTATGGCAGCAAAGTCATAAGCAATCTTTACTTGAACCTGTTAGTCTAGAAGAGTTTATTATGGCGCCCTATAGAGATACAAAAGCTAAAGCAAATGGGGATAAGGTGTATCTTTCAACTAAGGTTCCTAAAGGGCTTGCGCGCTCACATCTTTATTATAATACGTCTCACATTAAGCAAGATCAGCTCCCTTATTTGTTTTTATATGCTTATTTGCTAAATGAAAGCGCAAAAGAATTGGTGCCTTTTAGAGGCGTATTAGAAGCAAAAACTGTAGCTTTTAATAATGAGGAAGGGTATTCGCCCTATTTAAGAATCATGGTATTCTCAGGAGAAGACGCATCAGATCATGGCGGCCTTTTTACTGAGGCAAGACAAAACCTATTAAATAAGGATGCAGCTTGGTATCAGCATAAACTTATTAAGTTTGCTGCAGATTTTAAAGAAGGATGGAGCGGCAATGTTTTAAGTGCCCTCTCAAGTTTGGATATGGGCTATGAAAGAGGCTCAAAAAGATATCTTTATGAACAAGGCTACCCTTTATATGACTTTTGTGATGGGCTTATTAAAAGTGGTCAAATAGATTGGACCGAGAAGATTAAAGCAATGGATGCTTCAATCTATAATCAAAGAGGGCTTATTGTTGCAACTGCATCTCCAAAAGTATTTATAAATCCGTATGAAAACAGCTGGAAAAAAGTGATTAACAGCCATTTAAGCTTAGAAATTAAAGAACCTCATTATCATTTTGAGACCTATCCTCAAAAAAGTGTTCTCGTTAATGATACGCAAGTAGACTATATCTACTTGCAATATACACAGCCAAGCGGAAAATTAGATGGCATAGATTATCTTACGGCGGTTTATCTTACAAAACATTATCTTAATCCACAAATCCGTATTAAGCTTGGGGCATATGGGGCAGGCTGCCAGCTTAGTTTTACGGATACCATTTCACTTTTTACGTATAGAGACCCGGATTATGAGGTTTCTATGCATATTTTAAAAGCAGTTCCGGATTATCTGATACAAGGCATTGAAAGTTCTTTGATAGAAACAAGTAAGATAGAGGCTCTGGCAAGAGTGCATAACCAGTTTAAGTTGCTGGGAACGCCAATCGAACAAGCAGATGCCAATGAACGCAATATTTTAATGGGAATTTCAAAAAAATATATTACCGAGCTGCAGCAGCAAATCGTGGAGGGCAATAAATACGATCTGCAGCAAAAGGCACCTTTGTTTAAAATAATTTTAGAAAAAGGTGCTTTAGGTATAGCGACTAATCGTGAAAAGAAAATCATCACTGGACACAAAATCTACCATTTTAAATAAATTTAAAAACTGATAAATATTGACAGATTCCTTAACCAACTATACAATAAGATTGTATTGTTAATTTTTTGATTTAAAGAGATATCTTTAAATATATATGAGTGGAAAGGAGTCATGACAATGATGTATTCACATGAAGTAGAATTAATGTGCCCAGTAGCAAAAGGGGTTAACCACGGCTCAGCACCAATTCCAGAAGAAGGAAGATGGGTACAAGCAAAAGAAATCAAAGATATTAGCGGCCTTACCCATGGTGTAGGCTGGTGTGCTCCACAACAAGGAACATGTAAACTTACATTAAATGTTAAAGATGGTATTATCGAAGAAGCATTAGTTGAAACAGTAGGATGTTCTGGGATGACTCACTCTGCAGCTATGGCAGCAGAGATCTTAACAGGCAAAACTATCTTAGAAGCGCTTAATACAGACCTTGTCTGTGATGCGATCAATACAGCTATGCGCGAACTTTTCTTGCAGATCGTATACGGAAGAACTCAAACAGCTTTTTCTGAGGGAGGTCTTCCTATCGGTGCAGGACTAGAAGATTTAGGAAAAGGTCTTCGCTCTCAAGTAGGTACAATGTACTCAACAAAAGCAAAAGGACCTAGATATTTAGAAATGGCGGAAGGTTATGTAACTGAAATTGCTCTTGATGACGAAGATCAAATTATAGGTTACAAATTCATTCACTTTGGAAAAATGATGGACATGATCAAAAAGGGAATGGATGCAAACGAAGCAATACAAAAAGCTACAGGTCAATACGGTAGATTCGATGAAGCTGCTCGTAAAATTGACCCAAGACATGAGTAATAGGGAGGTGCCAAAAAAATGCCATTATTTGAGTCTTATGATAGAAGAATCAACCAAATTAATGCAGCTTTAAATCAATATGGAATAAAAGATATAGAAGAAGCTAAGGCAATTTGTGACGAAAAAGGTGTAGATGCTTACAACTTAACAAAATCTATTCAACCTATTGCATTTGAAAATGCCTGTTGGGCGTATGTAGTAGGCGCAGCTATTGCTATTAAAAAAGGCTGTAAAGTAGCAGCTGAGGCAGCAGAAGCTATAGGAGAAGGTCTTCAAGCTTTCTGTATCCCAGGTTCAGTTGCTGATGATAGAAAAGTTGGTATTGGCCATGGTAATTTAGGCGCAATGCTTCTTCGCGAAGAAACAAAATGTTTTGCTTTTCTTGCAGGTCATGAAAGTTTTGCAGCAGCAGAAGGTGCAATTGGTATTGCCCGTTCCGCAAATAAAGTACGTCAAGAAGACTTAAAAGTTATTTTAAACGGTCTTGGAAAAGATGCAGCACAAGTTATTTCACGTATTAATGGATTTACATATGTTCAAACAAAGTTTGATTATGCAACAGGTAAAGTAGATGTTGTTAAAGAAATCGCTTATTCAAAAGGTGAACGTGCAAAAGTACGTTGCTACGGCGCAGACGACGTTAGAGAAGGTGTAGCAATCATGCACTTAGAAAACGTTGGGGTTTCTATAACAGGTAACTCTACAAACCCAACACGTTTCCAACATCCAGTTGCTGGAACATACAAAAAAGAATGTATCGAGCAAGGGAAGAAATTCTTCTCTGTAGCATCAGGTGGTGGTACAGGCCGTACACTTCACCCAGATAATATGGCAGCAGGCCCAGCTTCTTATGGTATGACAGATACTATGGGAAGAATGCACTCAGATGCACAGTTTGCAGGTTCATCATCAGTACCAGCCCATGTAGAAATGATGGGACTTATTGGGATGGGTAATAACCCAATGGTAGGGGCTACTGTTGCAGTGGCAGTTGCTATTGAAGAAGCAATGAGCAAATAAGCAAGATTGGAAATATAGTATTATCAATGATTTGTTATCTTATTGTATGTTACGGATTTTAGTGGTAATACACAAATAATACACAGGTAATACACACTGGTAATACGCAAAAATAAGGATATAACTACATAGGTTATATCCTTATTTTATTTATTTCGCTTCTTAATTGTTCTATAGTCCTGTGTGTGTATACTTTTTCAGTTATATCTTCTATAGCATGTCCAACCATTAATTTTAAACAGTATTCATCAACTTTAGCATCCTTAGCAAGAGTAATGAATGTGTGGCGTGTCTCGTGAGGCCTATGGTCCATATTAAGTTTTTCCATAACTTTATTAAATCTTCCTCTATACTTATCATAAGTCATTGGGTTTCCTTCATCATCCATAAACAATTGTACATTATTTAGGTTATATCTTTTTAATATCAACTCTTTTGCAGATTCATGAGTAGGGACATAACGGTTTTTTCCTGCTTCAGTTTTTAGTCCACCCAACATGATCATGTTTTCGATATCTATATCTGTAGTTTTTAAAATGGCCAGTTCTTGTGGCCTCCATCCTGAATATATCCCTATAAGTATCATATCAACGAACGGAAACCCTATATTATCCCATAACATTTTAATTTCATTAGGCGAAAAGATTACTATAGGCTTACTAGGAGTAGCCTTTTTTACACTATTACATAAAGCTGCATAATCCTTGTCTACAATTTCATGCTTCAAAGCATACTTGTAAAGAAGATTGAACATGCTTTTTATTCTTGCTTTTGTAGAATCTCCGACATCAGCTTTTTGTATTACTTGCTCAAGATGATTTACCCGGATATCTTTCATCCTAGTATTATATAAAGGCTTGCAATAATTATAGGCTGCTTTCCATGTTCGTGTAGCAGATGGCACTATTTGTTTGAAGTGTTCTTCAGACCATTTATCGTATACTTCTGAAAATGTTATACTATCAGCTTTAAGATCATAGGGATTTTCATTATAATTTGCAAGTGCCTGCAAAGCTAGTTGTCTAGTTTCATAATAACCTATAATATCATATTTTTGTTTTACATTACCATCGGCATCAGTTTCCCATCCAGCAGTTTTTCTTACTCCCCAAGGTTTACGTCTTTTGCCTGATAGCCTATAAACAGATCCATATCCATTAGGTAATTTCATATAATCACTCCTCATTTGTATTGAAATGTTGGAGCACATATTATATACTAAGTATGTGTAGAGCGTATATTATATGCGCTTATAAGGACTAGGTGTTGGTAGCGCCTAGTCTTTATTTTATGCTAGAATTTTTTAAATCAATAAGAGTATTAATAATTTGCTTTCCTAGTACTTTATTATCATGCATTAGATGTTCATAAGTAACCCCTTCATATAATAACAATTCAGCAGCAAATTTGTTGGCTTGAATTTCTATTATTCCATTCTTTGGCAGTATAAAGCAATCTTTCATAAGCTGTATTTGTTTAGTACTATGTAGCACATCATGCCCCAATTCATGAGCTGATGCGATAAGAAGACAAAATTCATTTAGGTTCTCGTTTAATGCTATATATCTATTACCTAGAATCTTTTTGTATATCCCCTTTATATTCCCTAAATCGTAGTAATTAACATCAATTCCCCTTAATTTAGCTATTCGTATTGGGTCATGGGTATTGTATGTGGATACCAGATTTTTAACTCTAAGTGCTATATCCACTAGCATACCTCCTACTTTTTGCGAGACTTTGCGTATTTTTCTTTGTTCCTCTGTTTAGATTTCCAAAATATATCATTTAAAGCTAACATGAGCTTTTCTTTATCCTCTTCTGATACATCTTCATTATCAAATAACAATGCAGCCTCGCCCATCACTTTTTCGTATTGAGAACTTTCCTTTTTAGTCATTTTCTTTCCGGTAAGAGGATTATTATTATTATTATTTTCGGAAGAAGATGTTTCTTCATTGCTAGTAATATAGTTTAGAGACACTCCGAAATAGTCAGCTATCTTTTGGAGCTTATCTATTTTAGGAACGCTTCTACCCATTTTCCAGTCGCTTAGTGTTGCTGTTGCAATTCCTGTTTCTTTCGCGACTTTATAAGCGGTGATTCTTCTTTCCTCAAGTAACTTTGCAAATCTTTCATACATGTGTAATTCCTCCTTCTCAAAGTGGTTAAGAAAACTTAGATGAAAACACTTGACTAAGAAAGAAATACGTGATAGTATAACCACATAACTAAGAAAACTTAGCTATATAGATAAGAAAGTCAAGTGTTATGGAAATGTTTGATATAATGTTTCTGCGGTGGTTACAATATATCACATTTCCGTAATACTTGCAATATGTTTTTTTGTAATTTTCTTAAATTATTAATAAGGAGGTGCCAATTTGTATCAGAATTTTAAAAGATTGCTTGAAAAGCAGGGAATTACTCCATATAAAGTTTCTAAAGAAACAGGGGTTTCGACATCAACACTTAGTGATTGGAAAACTGGAAGAAGTACTCCTAAATTAGATAAGCTACAGAAAATAGCTGATTATTTTGGAGTTGGATTAGAAGAGTTGATATCTGAAAAGGGAGGAGCATAAATGCAAGATACATTAGACTATTTTATACAGCTGTTGGATGGAATCACTACCTCGGAATGGGAAGGCTTGAAAGATAATATGGATAAGAAAATGAAAACTATGCCAGTTGGAGAAGGAATAAAAGTTGCAGAAGCTGCTGAAATAATGGGGAAATCTGCTCAATTTATTAGAGTAGGCCTTCAAAAAGGTATCTTGCCTTTTGGTCATGCAGTTCAAATTGGTAACGGAAAATATACTTATTATATATCTCCTAAGTTATTTAAAGAATATGTAGGCAACAATTAAGACAAAGCTAAACAAAGGAACGCAAGCTTATGAATGAAGAAATGCAAAAAGACCTGCAACAGATAGAAGAATTACTGGGATCATTTAATGGTAAATATGGTATAACACATACTTCTATGTGAGTTGTTGATGTAGACTATTGTGCTCAATGCGTAGAAGCGAATGGATTCAATCATTACAATGAAAAATCAATCTTAATAGTTAATTTTTTTACGTACAAAAGATAGATCTTATTTATTTTTTTTTGTACTACATAGAAAAAATGAGAAGAAGAAAATAGAACCTAACAAGGAGAGAATGCAAATGAAATTAAGACAGAATAAGAAAATGAGTATAAAATTTTTAACTCGTAAAATGCTTAAGAAAAGACTCAAAGAAAGTAGTGCGGAGCTTGAAGCAGCTTATCAAAAAATAGAATTTTTAGAGTTTAATCTAGCAGCAAAAGACTTAAGAGTAGAAGTGCTTTCAGGAACTAATAGCAATTTAATAAAAGAAAACTTATCATTGAAGAAAGCGCCTAAAATATTAAACTTATTCAAAAGAAAAGGCCATGCTAGCTACAACTAGATCATGGCATCAGTAAAACTAATATGACATAAGTATAAGGCATTATTTGTATTTATGCAAGAAGGAGGCAAAATATTTTAGGTGCCTGTAAGCAGCCGGACAGTAGGTGAACAGAATGTTTTTTAACGGGTTTAGTGATTATACAAGAAAAACCTTTAATGAGGATAAAGACAAGCATAATGTGATAAGTTGGCTCATATACAATGCCAATTATCAGGAGGAATACAACGGACTTAAAAAGCGTGAATGTTATTTCAGCTATTCCGTTCTAGAAGATGATTGTGAAATAAGTAGAGGCAGACTTCAAATTATTATGAAGGAGCTTGAAGAAGAAGGGTTTATTGAGTGGATAAATAAGTCTAAAGTAAAGCATCAGAGGAGCATTTTAAGGCTGATTTTTCAATACGGTAAAACGTACAGTAACGAATATGGTAAACAATACGGTAGTGAATACGGTAAACAATACGGTGGAATTATTGATAGTCAAGGTTTAGAGGGTAGTAGTGGTATGGTAAATAATACGGTAAATAATACGGTAGATAGTACGGTAAACAATACGGTAAATAATACATCTTCTATAAATATATCTAATAATAAATATATAGTCGAGATAGTAACCTATCTCAACCATGTATGTGAGACTTCTTATAAGCCTACAACAAAGAAAACAATAACACTTATAAATGCAAGATTTAAAGAACAATTTACAGTAGAAGACTTCAAAGAGGTTATAGATAAAAAGGCTGCTTCATGGAAAGGTACAGATATGCAGAAGTATTTAAGGCCTGAGACATTATTTGGTACCAAGTTTGAAGGTTACTTAAATGAGCAGGGACAGTGTCGAAGCAAAGGTATGAATGCAGAGGTGCAGTTCATAAAAGTTTTTAATGAAGAAGAAGGGATATACGAGAGACGAAGGGTTGTGAAATAATTGGAGATTAAACTAGCGGCAGAAGCTATTAAAGTACAAGTATCAGCCGAAGCTGTTAAAAGCAAGATAGAAGCTGATAAAGGACTTCAAGTAAAAAATAAAAAGTATTTGTGTTTTCTTCATAACGATAGCAACCCAAGCATGAGTTATGATGAAAATTTGAAAAGATTTCATTGCTTTAGTTGCCAAGGGAACTATGATATATTTGATCATTATATAGACTATTACAGCATGGGTTTTATAGAAGCTACAAAAGCTATCATAAAAGACTTTGGCCTTAATATTATGCTAGATGAGGAAAAAGTTAAATTTAAACCAAAAAGTAAACCAATAAAGCATAAAGCTATACAGGATGAAGTGGTTAATAAATATATTGAATCCCGTAAAATAAGCCTTAAAACTGCTGCATATGTTGGCCTTAAGGAAGAGAAGGGAAACGTTGTATTTGAGTATAGAAATGCTGCAGGGGATCATATATCAAATAAATATAGAGTAGCCAAGAAAGTCTCGAAAGATGATTTGAAAACATGGTTTCAATCAGGAACTAACTGTAATACCCTTTATAACATGGATAAAGTGGATATTACTAAACCTTTAGTTATATGTGAGGGAGAGTTTGATTGTTTAAGTCTTATTGAGGCAGGCTATAAAAATGCAGTATCTATTCCAACAGGAGCAACAAGTGAGGAATGGATCAGCGTTAATTATGAATGGCTGGAACAGTTTAAAGAGATTATATTATTTTTTGATAATGATACTGCTGGGAAAGATGGAGCAAGAAAAGCAGCTAATAGGCTTTCGAACGATATTGTAAAAATAGTCTATACCAAGAAAGCAAAAGACATAAATGAAATACTTTACAAGTTTGGTAAAAACGCAGTTATAAATGAGATCTATAAAGCAAGTGAAATAGAGATTGATGGCGTAATCACAATGGACAAGATTGAAGATTTCAATGTATATGAAGCTGAGAAGATCCAAAGCGGAATTAAAGGTATTGATAGTGGAATTTTAGGTTTCATTATGGGTAGTCTTAATATTATTACAGGTTATAACGGAAATGGAAAAAGTACTGCGATCAATCAAATGTGTATTGCTGAAAGCATCAGTCAAGGATATAGAACGTTCGTTTTTAGTCCAGAGCTTACTACAAGCAATTTTAGATATTGGCTATACACAACTATAGCAGACAAAGAGGACTTTGAAGAGCATACAACCAAGGTGAGTAATAAAAAATACTATAAAGTGAAAAAGTATGCAGCTGAAAAGATTACCTTATGGCTAAAGGATAAGCTATATCTTTATGATAAAAATGATTGTTCATCAAAATCACTGCTTAAGACAATGGATATTTTGGCAAAGAGAAAAGGTGTTAAGGTTTTTGTTATAGATGGTCTTATGAAGGTGGAACTTGAAGAGAGTTATAAAAATGAATTTTCAGCCCAGAAGCGATTCGTTAATGATCTTAAAAACTTTGCTAATAAATATCAAGCTATTGTTCACCTAGTGGCTCATCCAAGAAAGCCGAACGATAGACAAAAGCTTACTAAGTTTGATGTAAGTGGTTCCGGAGATATAACAAACCTATGTGATTATTGCATTGGCGTACATAGAACAACTAAAAGTGAAAAAGAAGAATATGAGATAGCCTTATCAAAGAATAAGACAGCTATTGATCCTAAAGATGCATGTATCACACTATTTAAAGACAGATATACAGGGGCAAGTGAAAGAGAAGCACCATTGTATTTTGATAATGGTCGTAAAAGATTCTATTCCTTTGAAAGAGACTTGAATCGTAGATATGGGTACACAAGTGAGGGTTTTCAAGAAGTATTAGACGATATGCCATTTTAGGGAGGAAATCATATGATAGAAAGTAAAAAACCTCTCACTCATTTGCCACTATTCTTAGTAGTAAACCATAAAGAGCAGCTTACAAATCTATATGAGGAAAAAATGAATACTATAGTCCTTAATAGTATTGAGGTAGAGGAATTTAAAGATAAGCTATTAAAACACAAGAAGAGCAACCAAAAATATTGGTATTGGATATGTTTTATAAATGATAAAGAAGCTTACATAAACCTTAAAGATCTCATCTTATTTATGAAGCGTGAAGGATTCAAGCATATTGTGACTAATGAGCAAATGAAAATGTACTTAAAGATAGAGCTGGGAGATTTATATAATCAGAGATAGTAGATTAGTTTGTGAAAAGGAGCTGCCAGTATGAAAACAGAAACACTAAAGCCAAATAAAGAGGATGAGAAGTTAATCAACTATACATATAAACATTTTAAGAATTATGTTTTTAACCATATGAGTAACGGAGATCTAATGGCACTTAAACAAAGAGTAATAGGAGATGCAGTTATTAATCTAGAAGTGAAAAGATTACTCTTTGCAGCAATTAACCTGGAAGAAAAGGAAAGAGGTATTAGAGAAAGTAGAATAGGAGCATAGCATATGATAAAAATAAAGATTTCTTATGTTGAACAATCAGAAAAGGAAGCAGCATTAAAGGCATTAAGCCAAACTTTAAACGTAAAGAAGATGTCTAAAGAGCAAAAGAAAGGTGAGTACTCAAATATCTATATCAATGCTGAAATAGCAGTATAAGGTTACTTTCAATGATAAGAAGGTGAAACGAATGGGGAAAATGAAATGTATATTAACTTGCACCATAAATACAGATAAATACTGCTGTATGGATTGTTTAGAAAAAGATACTTGTCTAGACGAATATAAGTGTGATTTTTATCTAAATGAAGATCCGAGTAGGTGTGAATATATTTATTCAGAATAAATATATTCATATTTATAAATTGAATATTATAAGAGTACCCTACTTATTAACTAAGTGGAAGCTGTATAAAGGCATGGGAAAGCACTTGATATCATGAGATATTGAACGCCTTCCCATGCCTTTTATATTGGCATGAATAGATATGAGAGGGGGTGAAGGGATGAGAAGAGAAGAGATGACAGAACGATTTGCTGGAGAATTAAGAGCTAACTATTTCGGGAGAAAGGCATCCAATGAGAGAGTTAATAATCTGGCATTAGCTCTTAATGGAGCTAGGAGAGATGACTCAAAGAGATTTGCACGCACCTGTGATAGAAAGAGCAATTAAGTAAGTAGAATCGGAAATGGATTTTGTCTTAAAACTAAATGCGTGATTACAAACTATCTCACGCATTTAGTAAAAGAATAATCGTAATGAGCCTATCTCTACCAAGGCAATAAGGCATTTAAAAAGAATGCGAGAGAAGGAAAGCAAATGACGCATATTTTCTTAGAGTTTAAAAGAACTTTTAGAGGGGTTCAAAGCCTTGATAACACTAAGGTACTTCCGATAGGAAAAAGTGAGCTGCGGTTCTAGCGAGCCCGAGATTCCTCTAGTTTTAAACTTTTAAAACTTCAAACTACCATTTCCGAATACTGAAAATGATGTTAAAAAAGTAACAACCAAGACAAATGCCAAAATACCAACTATTAAAGGAGAATGAAAGCAATGAAATTTCTAGACGAGTTGAAAGAAAAGATGAATAGTAGAAAGTCAAAGATTAATGCTCAAATGCAGCAAGTTAATGAGCTGAATGAAGAGATTGAAACCCTTAGAGCAGAGATAGCAGCTAGAGAAGCAGAATATATGGACACCTTAGATATTAACCTTCTGAAAGTCATTGATGAGCTAAAACAAAAGATATCTTTCATCGAGAAAAATAAAGACGATAGGCTACGTTTGTTGGAAGGGGCAAAACAAAAGACATATGATATCGACTGGAGCACAATAGAAAATGATATTGATAAGGCTGTAAAGGCAAGCAAAGCTCAAGATATTATGAGTAGAATTAAGAAGACTCAGGAAGATTACTTGAACCTTTTAGAAGAGTATGGGTATGCAGTAGAGGCTATTTATGATGGATACACAGATTTAGTTCGTAATCAACAGTATATGGACATTAATCTGCAACGTAAAATTGCTCGTAAATACAGAAACATAGCAGCTGATAATCATCATTTTACTATTAAAGAAATTAATGCAGTTAAAGAAAAGCATTTAATTGATCACATTAAATATAAGGTTAGGAACAGTAGAACAGATTTCAAAGAGCTTAATAAAGCAGAGCAAGAGTACAGTGAAATAACAGGTATAAGCGGTTCAGACTTTCTAGATGGAATAAAGCCTGAGCACAGAGAATTTTGCGAACAAAGATTAAATACATTTATCAAGTTGCTTAGATCCTATAGTCCAAATGATCCAGAAAGAATTAAGCTCCAGGAGAAGATTGGGAAGTTGCAAATGCTGCTAGGCGAAGAATAATCCACCATGAAGTATTAATTAGAAAAGTAGGTGTAAAAAATGACCTTAGATGATGTTGAAAAGAGTATAGCTGAACTTGAACGAATTAAAGCCATTTTATCAAGACCTATAGAGAACAGCATTCACCTAATATTTAGAGCCTACATAGAAACAGAAGCATTATCTAAGACAAAAAAGATAATTGATACATATGACATTAGGCAAGAAGATGGCAATAAGTATCAGGTAAATGATATAAGTGAGTTACTTGCAAGTGATACGGAGCAAGTAGACCATGAAACTAAGGTTCTGGCGCAAGTAATTCTCAAGAAAAATAAGACTAGGAGGTAGAGTGTGGCAACTGTCTCCATAAAGAATAAGGATCTAGTAAGGAAAATTTTACAGTTCGAGAAAGAACAGAATCAAAGAGACTATATGCTTTTATATACTGGCTTCTTTACAGCTTTAAGAGTATCGGATCTCATTGAGATGAAAGTTAAGGATGTTAAAGGAAAACAAAGTCTACGCATTAAAGAAAAAAAGACTGGCAAGTATAGAGACTTTGATATGCCTATTAAGCTTAGAAAAGAGCTGCAAGCATACTGTAAAGACAGAGCCGATGATGAATATTTATTTAAGTCAAGGCAGTATGCGCCAAAAAGAAAGTCAAAAGATAACAAGCTCTTTGAAGAAGATAATACCCCAATATCAAGGCAGAGGGTATGGCAGATCATGAAGGAGATTGAAGTTAAGTTTAATCTTGAGAATATAGGCTGCCATACCATGAGAAAGACGTTTGGATATCATCACTATAGAGTATTTAAGAACTTAGCAACTCTTCAAAGGATTCTTAATCACAGATCAATAGAGGAGACAAAGATATATATAGGTGTAGAGCAGGAAGATGTGAATAGTGAGCTAAGAGCATTTGATTATGATTAGTTTAACGAAATTGTAATAGGTTAAACTCATTTGTATGTTTTTGAAGAAAGCTAGTGTTTTCAGTAGTTTCAAGGTTTAAATGAGTTTAACAATCCGACTATAATGTAAAACTAATAAGATGTATTCTAAAGCATTGATTTATAAGGAATAGAAGCAGTACAAGCCTATGAAGTACATAGAAAGTATTCAAAAAGTATTGTGCAAAATAGCAAATATTTATGTCACTTCCGGATTTTTAAATTAGGGGGCGAAGAACACCTTATAGGGAGCATGTATTGTTAATTAATATACAATCTATAGCAGTATGATAGAGCAATATATGCATATCATGAAACCATTGATGGTCAATAGGTTCTTCTGAGAAATTAAAATCTCATGCGGGTCTGGCGAGGCCCGGGATTCATCTAGACTAGGAATTTTTTTGAACTCTATTTCCTTCCCTAAAAATCGGAAATTGGTCATAAAGAAGCAATTAAGCAAAGCAGCAATAAAAAGTGGAGTGAGGTGAGCGTTAATGAAAAATTGGCAAGATGTGCAAGCAATGATTAATTCGATGAGTAAAGCAGAAATGACTCAGGCTGCAATAAAATTTATAGAGGGATCAAGAGGGACACTTACACCTATGGAACGTCAGCAAATAGAAAGCTTTATATATAATGAAAAAATGGCTATGTCAAGTGAAATGGTGCAATGCAGCAATCCATCAGTAAGTAGAGATGCTTTGCAGTTAGCAAAAGCAATAAATACAGTAAATATGAGGAGGTAACAAGTAGAAAAGAGAGAATTTAGCTTCAGTTAATGAGTAGTAGCAGCCAAATTAAGTCAATATAGACTTAATTTAGTGATTTATTATGAATTAGTATAGGGATTCAGCTTTGGTATTTAAGCTAGAGCTGAATATTTTTCAATAGTATATTATGGTATATAAAGTAATATGCTCCACACTAACTAAAAGGGGTGTATCCAGTGGATAATGAGGAGTTAGTTAAAATATATCAGCAAGGAGATGCAAAAGCATTAGACACGCTTTTAGAACGAAATAAACGTATGGTCTATATGATGGCTAATAAGTTTTATGTAGTGAAAAGTAATTCTATTGATGAAGAAGATTTAATCCAAGAGGGATATATAGGACTTATGATTGCAGCACGTAAATATAGATTTGATAATGATAGAAGGGCAAAGTTTATGACTTACGCCATTCACTGGATCTATTCTAAAATGAATCGCTTTATCAAGCAAAAAAACACTAATGAGGAAACGAGCCTGAATAGACCTACTAATGATGATGATATAGAGCTAATAGATATCATGGAAGATAAATCATTTAACTATGACCAGGTAGAAGAAAGTCTTTATTATCAAGAAATTAGAGAAGAATTAGATCAGGTGATGAATGAAGAACTGACATTGGGAGAGAGGATGGCAATTAAACTTAATTTTGGCTGGGATGGTGAATGCATGTCATTAGACCAAATTGCAAGTATGTATGAAGGTGAGGATAAGCAAAGAACTATAATTACTAAAACTAGAGCATTGGCCAAACTAAGAAGAAGTTCTTGGGCAAGAAAAGAGTGGGAAATTAGAAGAAGAGAAAGAGAGTATATATACTAAGGACATACTACGAAGAGGTAAGCAATGAAGGAATTAAAAAGATATAAGTCGTTGAAGGATAAGGAAAGAGAACTTAGAATTAAATTACAGTTACCGGGAGAAGCACTAGAAGAGAATATTGAAGAGCAATTTAAAGAGATTACTGAAGAAATAAATAAATATGAAGTAGCATTTCAGCTTCTTACGGAAAGGGAGAAGCAAATAGTTAAATTCAGATATGATCAATGTTTAAGTGTTATTTCTGTTTACAGTATCCTCTATATCACAAAAAGTACATATTATGAGGATATACGCAGTATAGAAACGAAAATATATAGCTTTTTTGAAGGTGTAAGAATGAATACAAACTTAGTAAAGCTCTAGCGTGGAAGACATGCACTAGAGCTTTTTTTATACAATTTTTATAGGTTTGTAATACAAATTAATACATGAGCGAAACCGCTAAATACTTTATAAGAGGTTATAGTAACATGTCCAGGTAGAAGGCGAATTTTATTAAGTACAAATATAAAACTAAAAAGAATAAAACAATCGTTTACAATAATGAACAGATGTTCTGTGATTAAAGTAGCCCATTTAAAAACTGTAATTAATTGACTGAAAATAGTTAATAATGTAAAATAACTATTAATTATAACTTTAGGGGGTAATATTATGTCGGATAGGTTTAAATATGCATGTTTTAGTAAATGTAATCTGAATGATACGTTTTTTAATTAGATATTATAGATAAGGAGTAAAGATGCATGATTCAATATATAGTATATTCAGCTAGTCGTATTAATAAAATAAAGCACAAAGATCTAATTATTAGTACGCTAAGTTCTCCCAAATCATTGGACGAATTTGATATAAACATAATTGATTTAAATGATGAGGATATATGGATAGGTAATTCATCCCATATAGGTTCTCTTCGTGTCAAAGAGGATTTTAAGAATCTTAGTATTATGATAGAGCGGATACATAAAACAAAGATAGTAATTCTTCTGCCACAAGATTGTAGATATAAATATAATCCTATTAAAACTAGAACTGGTACAAGTTATGAAAAGGGAATTAATTTGAAGAATATGCTTGATATATTAAGAAAAGAAATGGTGGAGCAATTGCTAAGCTTTTCGATACCAGAGTTAGTTTACGAAAATACAGAAACAGTAATTAATAATAAAAAATATTCTGCTTCCTTCTATTTCGGAAAAGAGCAAGGAGTATTAACTAGATCTAATATTAGTAAGAAAGTAACCACTATGGTTTTAAATAATATACACGTTACAACGCTAAAATTTGAGGACTATGAATATTTAATAGCTTTTTTAGAAGAGATTAATCTTATTGGATATAAACAAGAGGTGCCTGAGTGGTTTAAGGACATTAATATGTTTGATGATTTAGATTATAAAAAAATAATTGAAGATCAAGCAGCCGTTATTAAATCGGCTAACTATGCTATTGCAGAAGCTCGAGGGATGCTCTACCAAAATAATGAATATAAGTCAATTCTTTATACTAATGGGGAAGAATTAGTCACTATTGTTTTTAAAATACTAGAACAAATACTAGGATATGATCTATCTCACTTTACGGATGAAAAAAAAGAGGATTTTTTGATAAAATTGGAGGATATTACGTTTATTGGTGAAATAAAAGGGGTTACATCTAATGTAAAGTCAGAACACATCTCTCAATTAGATGTTCATATGCAAGCTTATTTGGATAAAATTCAGGAAAGTGGCGTAAATGAAAAAGTCAAGACATTACTTATTATGAATCATCAAAGAAGTTCTTCAATAGACAAACGACAGCCGGTACATGATAATCAAATAAACCTAGCGAAGAGAAATGGAACTCTTATCATTGAAACTGTGACTTTATTAAAGCTATTTGAAATGTTTAAAAGTGAGGAGATAACCTCAGATGATTTAAAAATCATATTAGCTAATAATATTGGCTTATTGCAATTATAATAGTGTTTTTATAATAGGTTTTAAATATCTATCATATTAAAAAACGAATCAAATAAAAATGTCATTTTAAGTTAGGCAGGGCTTAAGCACTGTCTTTTTCTATGTTTAAAAGACAAATTTTATTATATAAATAGACAATACATATTATTTCATATATAATTTTTGTAGTTAATAAATAGAAGAAGCGGATATATTGACAGGTATTGATTTATAATGGAGGTAGAAAATGAAAACTAAAAAAGGACTAGATATAGAGTTGTGCTTAATAGGGATAATAATTCTTATCTTTCCTAGTATACTGATTTTTATTTTAAATTTAGTTATTGCAACTTTTGTAGTAGGGCATGATTTTCAAATACAACTTCCACTTATAAATTTCAGCGAAGGAATAAAATTATCAGAGTATATTACCATATACATAGGGATACTAAGCATTGAAGTAACAGCCATACTTACATGGGTTATTCATCGCTTTTCCATATCAAAAGCAACGCAAGAGAGGGATGAAAAAACAAGGATATGTAGAAATAAAGTTAGCATTGACTTGACTAATTCTTTAGAATACTTGTTTCAACTGTATTTGCGGCAAATAAATCCTACCTATAAGATATTAGATAAATATATTTTAATAGATAAAAGTTGGGAAGAATATCTAGTAAATTTAGATATGGATAGTAAGTTTATTAAAATTTATAGAGAATTATATACTGATATACAGAATATTAAACTTTTAAAAGAAGATGGGAGAAATATAAAGCGTCATCTCGAAGAATTATTTGAAAAAATAACATTGGAAGTTTATTATATTTACAAAAGTAAATTAGGCACAAATATAAAACTTAATAGCATTTTAAATAGTAAATACCTAGAAGTATTAAATAAGCTGTCTGATTATGATTTTTTAGATAATACATTAGAGGCTAGATATACAAATGGAAACTTAATGTACACTAAAGATAATAATAAATATACTGTTTATGATAAAGATAACGAAAAAATATGTAGCTGTAATTTTTATAATGGTAAGCCCTATACGGGATATATAAAGTTATTTAGTAAAGAAGATAATAAATTATATTTTGAAGGACAAGTAGAAAAAGGCGTCGAAGTAGAAGGTATGTTTTTTAATTGCATCATTGATAAGGATAACAACGTTATAATAAATAATGGTAGGCCAGAATACGCAGGTTTTTTTAGGGAGGTAGAGCTTAATGAACGATATATCGTAGAAGACGATAATTACTGCCTAATTGGAAATGTGAAATGTGAAAACAACCAATATGTTGTTGACAAGAGCTCAATCAAGAGGGGTAAACTAATTTATTAGTATCTTTGTTTCTACCGAACTTTATTAGAGAATGCATAAAAATATTAATAAGAAAGAATTTGTATCCTAGATTAATAAAAATATCATTTTAAATTAGATAGGGCTTAGGCGCTGTCTTTTTATACGTTTAGAAGGCGGATTTTATTATATAAATAGACAATATATAAAAAGATATGATGGCATAAAAAAGTAAATAAAAAAGAATGTAAGGGTACCGACCCTTGTTTCGTGATGCCCAAACTTAAGAAAGTCTTTTTATATTTTCATTTTAAAACAAGCTCTTTTAGTATATACATACAACTTAGAAGTATCAGTAAAATAAGCCTTTAATGTATTAGTAAGTTTTCAAGAATATATAATATTTATTGTATATATAAAAGAAATGATATAAAGTAAAATAAAAAAGTATAATAATTGAGGGGTAATATGCACTTTTTAAAAGAAATAGATGAAAAAAAAGCAGAATACATAGTAAAAAATAATATTTTGAATGAAAAAGAATATTATTATTATATTAAATTGGAGTTTGAGGATGAGGATGAGAAATTATTATCTAAGGATTTTTATTTTCTTAAAGTTAATACACTATCTATAATAATGAAAGATAGAAATAGTAAAATAAAAATTTACTTATCAGATTATGATATTATAAATATATTAATCTTTTTAAGTAAAAAACATTTAGAAATTGCAAAAAATATTTTTGAGCAGATGGAATCGTTAATAAAAGAAGCAGGAAATGAAACTAGTTTTTATATAGAATCAAATAAGTATGATATTAAAGGGATTAATTTGGAAAATAACCTTAATTTTGACATAGATACACCTATGGATATTTCTATTAATATTTATGATTTTATTACATTACTAAATTTAGTTATAGAAAAAGAAAGATATGCAAATCATGTACAAGGCACTTTGTGTAAATATATTGCAGTATCTAAATATTATGCAGATATCCTTTCAACAACTGAAAGAAAAAAGGTGAAAACTCTTTTAGGTAGTTATAATATCAATACAAATGTTGATATAGAATACAATTCTAAAATAATAAATAAAGATAAAGATCATAAATTACTAATAGAATATCAAGAATTATTAAGTTGTTTTGCGAATAAAGATTCATAAAACTTTCTATGTATGATATAATATAAGAAGGAACCCTAGCACGACTATATGTCACCTTAACATTTTAAGGTAATAGTAATAACAAAAGAATGCTCAATTTGTATTTGCTACGCGCATAATTTTGACGATAAATTATTTCAATTTCTTCACTCTTGTACTTACAAGGAGCAAAGAAATCAAAACAATTTACAAAACAAATATTTCAAATTTCAGTAGGGTTCCTTTTTCTTAGGAGGATAAATGAATATACATTCTTATAATACAAAAGAAATAAGCAACAATCTTAATATTATATTTTTATGTGGGATATATTTTAAAAGAAGTTTACCTAGTGATAAGAGAAGAATTTTGAAAAATTTTCTGGAAACAGATCCAAGTAATAAGGCTGTAATTTTAGAAGAAAGCTTCAACTTTAGTAAATTAGATGAAAGAACATTAACTTATGGAGATACTGGATTAACTAATTTGTTTCAGATAGAAAACTTAACAGCACTATTAGCTGATACAATATTTATAATACATGAGAGTTTATCTACAGCTGCAGAACTCGGAATTTTTGCTTCTAATCCTAATATAATAGATAAATTATGTTTAATTACGCCAGATAGATTAAATGTGGAAGAAGATAAGATATCTGGGTTCATAAAGTTAGCTTTTTTTAATAAAGATATTAATATAAAAAATATAACCTTTTATCCCCAAGTACAAGTAAATAAAACCTCAATGAATAAAAAAGGGTATTATACTAGGTTTTTAAATGGTAATATATCTAACAACTTAGGGAACAACATAAACAAGTTTATAAACGATACAAGGGTGAAAAATATACAGTTAGCTTTTAAAAATAATACTTATAAGAAATACATCAAAGGAACGACCACATATTTTTTTAATAAATCTAGAGATAGATGCACAATATTATTAGAAAGTGCAACTGTAAAATATCAAATAATAGCATTATTTGGAATAGCTGAGTTTAGAACAGATATAATAAGAGCTACAAATGTTGAAGATACGGTTTCAATGACTGAAAAACTTTATAAAGAGATATTGATAAATACTATAAAGAAACAAGAGTCAGCGATAGACAAAAATTGTGAGTATAGTTTTAGATTCACTGATATAGAATACCAAAACATTAATGCTAAGGCTATTGTAGGGTATGTATTGTATATTTTACATGCTATGAAATTCGTAAGAATACCCCGAAAAAGTAAAACTGAAAGATTTTCTATTAGCCATGAATTTAAGCCTATTTATACAGAATTAGGCAAATTAATAGATACTACAAAAGATATTAGTTTTCTAGGAGATTAATTATGAAAGATGAATTATTAATTAAGTATATTCCCAAAAAAAAAGGATATAGAAAAATTGTATCTTATAATGTAGCCAATCAAAAATTAAGGCAAGAACATAAACATATTAATAAATTTATATGTGATGAAACAATACCGTCTAAATTTGCTAAGGCGTATATAAAAAACAGATCTATCATTTTAAATGCAAAAATGCATATGTATAATGATATTTTTATATATATGGATATAAAAAAGTTTTTCGCTAGCATTAATCATACTATGATGGTTAATCTATTATTTAAAGAAATAAATAAAAGAAAGCCAAAAATAATTATTACTAAAGACACTTGTTACAAAATAGTAAAATCATGTGCTATATCAAGTAAAGGGTTGGCTGAAGGAGTAATTCCTTCACCTACACTATCTAATATCTACTTAAAAGAATTTGATAATATTTTATATGGATATTTAAATAAGATGCATTTGGAAAATATACGATATACGAGATATGCAGATGATATGATAATATCATTTAAGGATACTGAGAACTACAATGTGGTTGATATAGTTAATGCTGTAACAACCTTATTAAAGAGATATAAATTAGAACTTAATAAAGAAAAAACAAAAATTATTAGTTTGAATAGATCTAACCATGTAAGACTTACTGGGATTATTATTAGTAAAGATAGTGATAATAATAGAAGCCTTACAGTAGGAAGAAAAAGAAAGAATGAACTTTATAATAAAGCAATTTCTTTAGCTAAAAAGAATAAGGATATTAGATTACAGGGAGAAATAAATAAAGTAAAAGGAATGCAGTCATTTATTTTATCAGTTGAGGGAATAAAATATGAAGAGATTTATTCTGATAAAATGATATCAATAGTACGTGAGTTGGGATACGAAAAGTTAAAACAACTAATAGATAATCTTTAGATAGAAGTATATATACTCATTTACTATACCTAATGATGGATAATAGGTGAAAAAAATATAAAGGAATATGGCAAAAAGCCTCTAATAATAGTCTTGTTAGAGAAATAAGTAATTAGAAAATATATTAAATAGTGGATAGTATTAATAAAAGTATTGTTTTACATGGGAGAGCTAGGCATTCACTAAGCTAATGTCATTAGATAGTTTTAAATATTTATCAATTCAACTGGTTATTAGTAAGTTAGTTGCAGCATCTAAAAATAATACACAAGTAATATACAATTGAAGATAAAACATTGGAAATATGTAAGTTACCGTTGCTATTGAAGAAGCAATGACTAAATAAGTAAATCTAGGATAGCTTAAGAAGAAGGCAGACTTTCGGGTCTGCCTTTTTTAGTTTGTGGAAAATGATTAATGAATTATGGCTGGATTGTTGGGGAGGGGATGTTTTGGATGAGGGCCGCAAGGGGAGGGAGGAGAGCTATCTTTCTCCGCTCCGTCACATGTATCCAAGTCGCGTCTAAAGATACTCTCCTCCCTCCCCTTGTTAATCTTAGCAATATTTAATTATTTAATTTTACAAAAATTTGAAGCTATACTTACTAAAATGATTTTATGAAGCATTAAAAATAGGGCAAGCTTAGCGCTTGCCCTATAATAAGTCGTATTATTTTGTTGCTTCTGGTGTATCAACACGTTTGCCTACAAATCTTACGATTAGGAAAGTAACAAGAATAGCCACAGGTAGCACGATGTAAATAGGAAGTCCTAGACCCAGTGGCAGGTAGCCTACTAGAATAGAAAGGGCGCCTATCGTTAGTGCATAAGGCAGCTGTGTATTAACGTGGTCAAGGTGATCACATGCTGCTCCCATTGAAGAGAGAATAGTTGTATCAGATATAGGTGAAGAATGATCTCCAAGTATAGCACCTGAAAGTACTGCACTGATACTAAAGATAATAAGTTCGTAAGATCCTCCACCGATTTGATGGGCTATAGGAATAGTTAGAGGCATCAAAATACCCATAGTTCCATAGCTTGTCCCTGTTGCAAAAGAAATAATACAAGCAAAGATAAAAATAAGTGAAGGCAGTAAGAACTGTGGAATAGCTCCTTCTAAGAAGTTAGATAAAAAGTGTGCTGTACCAAGTTCTTTAATAACGCCAGAAAGTGACCAGGCAAGAATAAGAATAACACCTGTTATAAGTAAAGATTTCATCCCCATAACCCAGATATCCAAAGATTCTTTAAGTGTCCATGCTTTTTGAATGAGCCCCATAACGATTGTAACAATCGAAGCGATAAGTGCAGCTTGGAAAAGAACAATTGCCGCATCAGAAGCACCAAAAGACTCACGAACAGCTACAAAAGAAAGCGGTGAATTTTGCAGTATGGCAATCATCTCAGCATCATCGCCACCTAAGATTGCGCCTCTGCCGTTAAAATAAAATAGAAGAAGAGAGCCTATAATTAATGAACCGATAGGAATAATAGCATTCCATATAGAAAGTTTTACGTTACTTTTAGGTACAAGTTCATCAAGTTCATTGCCGATAAGCGGAACGGCACCGTCTTTTATAACTTTACCAGTAAGTCTTGCACGTTTTTCAGCTTGATACATAGGACCGAAGTCTCTAAGTGTTACTACAAGAAAAACAACAAAAAGTAACATTAAAATATTATAGAATCTAAAAGGAATCGTTTCAATAAATACATTAAATGGTGAAATCTCTTGACCTATTTGGCCAAAACCATCTTTTATAACACTTAGTTCATAACCTATCCAAGTGGATACGAACATAATTCCTGCAATAGGTGCAGCTGTTGCATCAATAATGAAGCTTAATTTTTCTCGGGATACATTTTGTTTATCTGTAACAGGTCTCATAATAGGACCAACTATAAGTGAATTAGCATAATCATCAAAGAAGATAAAAAGGCCTAATACCCAGGTGATAAGCTGAGAACTTTTAGCCGTTTTAGCATGTTTTGCAAGGGATTCAGCCACAGCTTTTGCCCCGCCCAGTTTAGATATAAGTGCAATAAGACCACCGATTGTCAGTACTTGAAGGACAATACCGGCATTCCAAGAATCAGCCAGAGACCCAAGTGCTGCATAAGTAAATTTTTCAAAAGCAACATAAATAGATGCGAAAACATTGTTATCATTAAGTGCAAGCATGAATGTTCCTGATAAAACACCAAGGAATAAAGAAGTAATAACATTTTTTGTAATAAAAGCAAGTACAATAGCCGTAAGCGGTGGAATGAGTGTTAAAAAGCCATATTTAAGTGCATTGGCCGCCTTGGCATTTTCTACAGCATCAGAAGCCATAAGTTGTGTGGCTGCTAAAAGGGTGATAAAAAAAATCATTGTGAGAAGTACCTTAAAATTCTTTTTTTTCATAACATAAATCCTCCTTTTTAGTTTTATGTGTATAGAACAAAAAGGATGTGAGATTCATATGTAAATTCACATGGTAGATAGTTCTCCATACAAAATATTGTATGACAGTACTAAATATATTTTATTTAGTACCAGCATAATCCATTTAAGCAATAGGATTATGCTTCGGCAATACTTCCTTTCTATATACGTCACTGTGCTCACCTTGGTATATATACTGATAAGTACCGCACCTCTATCCTTTTAGTCTAACATAATGATATGTTATTCCTATATAATTTATCATGTTATATGCAATACGTCAATTTAAGAACGCTAGATATATCAATAAATAGCAAAATTTTTTGATATTTAATATTTAATTGTTTGCTTGCTTAAAAGTGAAAAAATATGTTATAATTTACCTTATTAAGAAAAAGATAATGTTTTCATATATTTTGGCTTTTTCTGATATAAAAAGAAAGATTTTTAGATTTTATTTAATGCAATATATAATCGGAAAAAAGTTGGAAGCAATGAAGAATTCTCTGTAGATGGGCACCTGGAGAATTGGAGCTTATGGTGCAACCGGCCAACAATTAGTCTACTAATTGTTGGTTTTTTTTATCTAAAAATCGCGCTAAAGTTTACATAAAAATGACGCTGCATAAGTATATTGCCAACTTATAGGGGTGTATGGTGAAGATTATAAATCAAAAAATGGATAGGTCATAATAAAGAAAGTATAAAATTTTTGTAGAAATTTAGATGAAAATGTTAAAGATGGTTAATTTTTCTAAAAGTCTTGGTAAAATGATTAAAATCGCTTATAATAAAATTAAAAATATACAAAGTATGTATCAAAATATAAAAAATAGTGATTTAAATGTTAAGAATGAGTGAATAATGCTAAAAGTAAGTAAGATAGAGTGTAAGGAGATGCCTATGAAGAAGGTAGAGAGAAAAAGATTAGGTGATTTGCTTTATGAAACGGGTATGATTACAAAAGAGCAATTAGACTGGGGGATTGAAGAACAGCATCGTACCAATAAAAAAATAGGTGAGATATTAGTTGAGAAGGGAATTATTACTGATAAGGACATATTAGGGGCGTTAGAGTTTCAGCTAGGCATTCCGCATATGGATTTAGAAAAATATACAATAGATTATAACATTGCATCTAAAGTACCTGAAGGTGTTGCAAGGAGATATACTGTTATTGCAGTAGGGCTAGATGGCACCAAACTAAAAGTTGCAATGAAAGACCCTCTGGATATGTTTGCGCTTGATGACCTGAAGCTTTCGACTAAAATGGAGATAATACCGCTGCTTGCTCTAGCCCATGAGATCGAAAATCTTATTAACCAAACCTATACTTCTGCTAAGACTAAAAATATTGTATTTGAGGCAGAGAGGCAGCTACAAGAAGAAGGCCATAAACAAATTTTAGAGGAAGTAGATGAAAATGCAGAAAATGCACCTATGATTCAATTAGTGAATAATTTTCTGCAAAGAGCGATTTTAAAGGGGGCATCAGATTTGCATGTTGAACCCTTTGAACATTACGTACGTATTCGGTATAGAGTTGATGGGCAGCTCCATGAAATGGAACGCGTAAAGAAAGAAATGCTTAATGCCATCACAACAAGAATTAAAATTTTGTCCAGTCTAGATATTGCTGAGAGAAGACTGCCACAAGATGGCAGAATGTCAAAATACTCTAATGGACAGCAAGTAGATCTGCGTGTAAGTGTTTTACCTACTGTTTACGGAGAAAAAACAGTTATTCGTTTTATTTACCGCAATGGAACTAACTTAGGATTACAAGATCTTGGTTTCCATCCAGAAGATTTTGAAAAGATTAAAAATCTGCTTAAAAATCCACATGGTATTATTTTGGTTACAGGACCCACAGGAAGTGGTAAATCTACGACGCTTTCAGCAGCACTTAAAGAACTCAATCATGATCATATTAATATAGTGACAGTAGAAGATCCAGTTGAAAATATGATAGAAGGTATCAATCAAGTAGCTGTAAACACTAAAATAGGGTTAACCTTTGCAAGCTGTTTAAGATCTATATTAAGACAAGATCCAGATATAATCATGGTAGGAGAAATGAGAGATAGTGAAACAAGCAGTATTGCTATAAGAGCAGCGGTAACGGGACATCTTGTACTTAGCACACTGCATACTAATGATGCAGCAAGTTCTATTGCGAGGCTTATTGATATGGGTACCGAACCCTTTATGGTAGGGGCAGCTGTAAAAGGCGTGGTTTCTCAGCGTTTAGTTAGAAAGGTCTGCCCAAACTGCAAGACAAAACACACTGTAACACCTACAGAAGAGCTCATTTATAAAATTAAAGCGGGTACGCTAGTTTATAAACCTAGAGGATGCAGTGTTTGCAGCCATACAGGCTATAAGGGCAGGATTGCCGTACATGAAGTATTAGTTTTAGATAATATGCTTCAAGAGGCCATAGCAGCCGGAAGTTTAACTACGGATGAGATTAAAGAGAAAGCCGTTGAAAGAGGCATGCGTACCTTGTGGGATAATGCTTATTATAATGTTTTCCGTGGACATACTACGATGGAAGAAATGCTAAGAATAGCTTATGAACAGTAGAGGGTTAGGAGATAAATGATGAATATAGATGCCTTATTAGAAATCGTTAATGATAGAGGTGCGTCTGACCTTCATATTACAACAGGTATTCCACCCACGCTAAGGATCAATGGCAATCTTATGCGTTTGGATATGCCGGCTCTTGGGCCAAAAGAGTCTAAAGAACTTATAGAACAGTTGTTGATGAAGGATGAAAGTATCTGTAAAAAATTTGAGGAACGGGGAGAAGTAGATTTTTCTTACGCTATTCCTCAGATTGGAAGATTCAGAGTCAATGTTTTTAAGCAAAGAGGTACTTATGCTGCAGCCCTAAGGGCAGTAGGTATTAATATTCCATCTATGGAACAACTAGGACTACCTAGACATATTTTAGAAACACTTTCTAATAATACGAGGGGGTTGGTCCTTGTAACTGGACCTACAGGCAGTGGTAAGTCAACAACGCTTGCAACGATGATTAATTATATTAATGAAAAAAGAAAAGGGCATATTTTAACGCTCGAAGATCCTATTGAATATTTGCATAAGCATAAAAATAGTATTGTGAATCAAAGAGAAATTGGTATAGATAGTAAGAATTACTCAGAAGCTTTGCGGGCTGCCTTAAGAGAAGATCCAGATGTTATTTTAGTCGGTGAGATGCGGGATCAGGAAACAATCGCCACAGCTATTACGGCAGCAGAAACGGGACATCTTGTACTAAGTACGCTCCATACGATAGGGGCGCCACAGACTATAGATAGGATTATAGACGTTTTTCCGCCACATCAGCAGCAGCAGATTAAAGTTCAGCTTTCTAATATTTTAAAAGGGGTTATTTCACAGCAGCTTATTCCCCGTACAGATGTAAAAGGCAGATGTATAGCACTTGAAATTATGGTCGGTAATCCTGCTATTAGCAATATGATAAGAGAGGGTAAAACACATCAGATTTATTCTCAGATTCAGACAGGCGGATTAAATGGCATGGTGACTATGGATAGTTCTATTGTGAAGCTTTATCGTGAAGGAAAGATTTCTCTAGAGATTGCGATGAATCATGCGCAGATTAAAGAGGAGTTTAAACGGTTGGTGGATCGCTTTTAAAAAGTTGGATTAGGTCCGCAGGAGAATTTTAGGGTTCTCCAGTTGCTCACTTGCGTATTTTTAAAAATCTAAGCACTTTCTTCAAATGAACGGTCGAAACTCGCGACTTATCCCAAGGGATAAGTGCCGCTCAAACAGTCTCCCTAAGAACCATTTGAATAAACTGCTAAGATTTTCTTAACAAAATACTTCAGAGGCAACTGCCGAACCCTAAAATCTCCCCTGCTAGTCATTGACAATGGTAAGGTTATCGCATTTTAAAAGCGATAGTAGGGACTTATATTTTTGATAAATCATATAAAGTGTATAAAGAGCAAAAAGCAAAATATAAAAAGTTTAACTTGATGGAGCTTATAATTAGAGCGAAATTTACATAATAAAAGAGTATAGAGGAAGGGAGGGCTAGCTTGGAAACTTATTTATATAAGGCTAAGGATGTACTAAAGAATAAGGTTGTAAGAGGAGAGATAGAAACAGAAAGTGAAGAGCAAGTTAAACGATTTTTAGCGGACAAGTATCTTTACCCACTTTCTATTCGTAAAAAAACAGCACTTAATAGTGATGTTGGAGATATAGCATTTTTTCAAAAGCCTATTAAAATGGCTGATATTACATTTTTTTGCAAACAGTTTGCAGCGATGGTTCAGGCTGGGATCAGCGTGGGGAGATCGCTTGAGATTTGTGCAGAGCAAGCCTCTCATAAGACTTTAAAAAAACATATTATGAATCTTCATGAGGAGGTTAATCGGGGTAAAACCTTATCTGAAGCGGCAGCAGATGAAAAGATTTTTCCAGATTTACTGGTGAGTATGATCGAGTGTGGGGAGGCTTCGGGTAATTTAGATGTGGTCTTAAATCAAGTAGTAGATCATTTTGATATTCAGCTGGGCACCACAAGGAAACTCAAAAAAGCATTGACTTATCCAGCACTGGTTTTGGTCGTTGTAGGCATTGTGGTCTTTGTCATGATGGTCAAAGTTATTCCTAACTTTGTAGCCATGTTTCAAGATGCAGATATTGAACTGCCGCTGCCGACTCAAATCGTTATAGCACTCAGTAACTTTTTTGCAGCCAACTGGTTAGGCATTATTATTTTCACAGCACTTTTGGCTGTGCTGGG
This sequence comes from Cellulosilyticum sp. I15G10I2, assembly GCF_900095725.1. Classification (NCBI taxonomy): domain Bacteria; kingdom Bacillati; phylum Bacillota; class Clostridia; order Lachnospirales; family Cellulosilyticaceae; genus Cellulosilyticum; species Cellulosilyticum sp. I15G10I2. The sequence goes on along the minus strand of NZ_FMMP01000006.1, from coordinate 1,272,989 downwards.
ATTTAACATAAAAAAGATACCCGGGGGCAGAAAAACCGTCGATCAACTGTCACTTAAGCTACCGCTTTTTGGTCCGCTTAATAAGAAGACAATGTCTGCATTATTTGCAAAAACTTTGTCAATGTTGGTAGCCTCAGGGCTTCCCATGCTGCAGGCTATGGAAATTATTAAGAAAGTACTCAATAATGCCATAGCAGAAGATGAATTAGATGACGCTATAGAACTACTTAAACACGGCAATACCCTGCATGAAGCGTTAAGAGGCAGTCAAATTTATCCACCAATTATGTATAGTATGATTAGTATCGGAGAAGAAACAGGTGCCTTAGATGAAATGCTGGTTAAAATAGGTAACTATTTTAATGATGAGGTACAAACAACGATCGATAGTCTCATGGTACTTATTGAACCCATACTTACCATATTTATAGCCTTCATTGTAGGAGGCATTATGCTGGCTGTTATCTTACCAACTTTTACAGCAGCAGCAGCCATGATGTAGTAAATGCCCAAAAGGCTTTACATAAATAAATTTCATAAAAAACATAAGGGAGTGAAGCAAATGAATAGGGAAAATACAAACAGAAAAAGAAATGAAAAAGGTTTTACAATGATCGAGTTAATTATTGTAGTTGCGATTATGGGGATTATAGGAGCTGTGTTGGTTCCGACATTTAATAATATGTCCACTAAAGCGAGATTAACAAGTGATATTACATCCGTTAAGACACTGCAAAGACAATTTGACGTCTATAAAGCTGAACTGGGAGATTATCCAACAGGATTTGTTCCAACAACAAACCCTGAAACAGCTGAAGTAACTGTTACCGCTACAATGTTAAAAGCTTTAGTAGACAAAGGGTACATTGACAAGAAAGATTTGGCGAATTCAACTGATGAGACACTATATGCACTGAAATTACAAACTAATGCAACGTCTGGTGATGCAATACTTAAAGCTGTTAATGGTAGATGCTTTTTAGAACTTAAATCAGGTACAGTTTATGCGACCTTAGCTGGAAAAATGGATGCTAAAGATTCTAATAAAGACTGGATTGTTGTGAAATAATATATAGACACTAGTACTTAAGTATGATATTAAAAAATATGTAAATAAGCAGATATTCTGGAGGATGTCTGCTTATTTTAAAGGAGAAACGTATATTGACTATATTATTTATCTTATTATTTGGAATGATTATAGGAAGTTTTCTAAATGTATGCATCTATCGTATACCAAAAGAAACAAGTATTGTTTTTCCAGGTTCTCACTGCACGAATTGTAATCATTCATTAGGATATATGGATCTCATACCAGTTATTAGTTTTTTGATACTAAAAGGTAAATGCAGATATTGCGGGCATAAGATTGCCAGTCGCTATATGCTTATTGAACTATTGACAGGCGTGCTATTTGGCATAGTGTATTTGAAATTTGGGCTAAGTATAGAAACTATAATGTATGCTGTTTTTGCAGCAGTACTTGTAACGCTTACAATGATTGATATAGATCATATGCTGCTGCCTACGAAGATAATTATGTTTGGCGTAGGTGTTGGTATTGTTTTTAGAGTCATGCAGGCAGTGATTTATCAGGATATGATGCTTGTAGGCAGTGCTGTTTTAGCAGCTGGATTGGGTTATGGGCTTTTTGGGATGCTTTTTTATGGGGCAAAGCTTTTATTGAAAAAAGAAGGATTAGGTTTTGGGGATGTAAGGCTTATGGGGATGCTGGGTCTTTATTTATCAGTTAATCTTTTGTTTTTTACAATGTTTATAGCTTCTTTACTGGCGTCTTTTTATGGCATTGTGTTATTCTATAGAAAAAAAGCAAGTGAACCTTTTCCATTTGGGCCATTTTTAAATATAGCGGCGCTTCTTGCACTATTTTATGGAGATAGGATTATTGGGTGGTATTTAGGGTTTATAGGCTTTTAAAATCAGGAGGGGCTATGTTTGCAAAGGACATCAAGGGATTTACGGTCTTAGAAATGATGATAATAGTTATCCTTATAGGGATTATTGGTATAGCAGTTATTCCTAGTGTAGGAATGGTAAGAAAGCAAGAGGTTAGAAAACTCGCTAAGGAGATGTGCCTGGATCTTACCACTCAAAGAATGCGTGCAATGACTGCTGGGAAAATGACGGGCAGTTCGTCTTATGGTTTTGAGTTGGTTGAGGACTTAGAGTCAGGTCATTATTATAGTTACGAATTAACGCCGTCTTTTGATACAGCTAGCGGGCAAGTAAGAAAAGTAAATAAGGATAATTCAAACAATATACATATTACTATGGAAGCATTACATATAAAAACATTTGCTGAAGAGGTACCTCTTAGAGAGGTTATTCATACTGTCTATTTTGATAACTACGGTTCTATGCTGAAGATTGATGAATTTTCAACTCAAGAAATTGAAGAACTTACTATAAAATTGACCTATGATCTAGCAGAAACCAAAATTGTTTTTAATGGTGTTACAGGATATTATAGCATTGATTAATGAAGCAATTATTATGAGGTATTTATATAGAAAATGATTAGAGTATTACTCAGTATAACATTTTAATCAGTTTTTATATAAACAACTTTTGGTTTAATATGGCGGCAAGAATTATGACTGCTTTTTAGATTTAACAAGTATACCTACAACTTAATTTATTGCTTATAGAGAAAATCTTCTTATCCATAAACTTATTTATAATAGAGCATAGCGAGGTAGGCAGGAGATGTTTTTTGACTTGACTCGGGTATGGCAGTGGGTAGGCGGGAAAGACAAAAAACATCTCCTGCCTGCCAAGCGGCCCTTAAAATAATCCACCTAAATCATAAAGATTACTAAGCACACTCATTTAATCGTTTTCTATATGAAATCTTCTACCCTAAGCCATGAAAGCCCTTTTCACCTATAAATCGAATACTAAGAATGACAAAAAACAATACTTCAATAAGGAGGGAGAATGATGAAAAAAACACCTAATCAAAAAGGCTTCACAGTTTTAGAAGTTATCGTAGCCCTTTTATTATTCTCCCTACTGATGGGAAGTCTGTGGCATTTTTTTGGAGAGACTTACAGTCTGTATATCAAGTTTGATCATAAGAGTGATTTAAGTGAACAAGCAAGGATAATAACCAGCTTTATAAGAGAAGAAATAAGGCTGGCAGATGAGGTCACGCTAACAGTTAAGACAGTAGATGGGAGTGATAAAAAGATTAGCCCGCCAGAGCATCCTAAAACCTCTGAATCAAGTGATCTAATTGAGGGAGAGTTTGTCACAATAGATCTTAACACTGCATCTGGTACAGGGACTAAAAAAGGCAAACGTCAGATTATATTAAGAGAAAATACTTCTACTGAAAAAGATCAGGGCAAATACCGTCTGTTTTATAAAGCAAATTTTACTGAGTCACTTATATCAGATAAGATCGAGCAGATAAAAGTGATAAGAGAGAAAGACGCATCTATTGTGCAGTTTGAATGTATACTTGCCATCACAAGAGATGGGGAGATATTCCAAGAGGTTCAAAATGTTTTTAGCGAATCTCTACAATATAAAATAGCATATGAAGTTACACCATAAGTATTTTCAAAGAAAAGAGGGAATCAAATGCTAGGAAGTGTGATAGGGATAGAAATAGGTAACAATACCATTAAACTGATAGAAGTTATAAAAAAGGGGACTAGCCTTAAAGTAGAACGATTCTCGCTTTTAGAGACACCTAAGAATTGTATACTTGATGGGACTATGCATAATATTGAACCAATTTACCAGACTATTGCCAAGGAAATAAGCCAGAAAAAATATAAAGCTAAAAAGGCTATTATACTCATACAAGGCAATGCGATTATCATTAGAAACATAGTAATGGCTAAACAATCAGAAAAGGTGATCAGACAGCTTATTGCGATCCGACCTGAGGAATACTTGCCGGTGGATACTGCCCAATATCAAATTGATTTTAAAATCGTAAGAGAATTTGAGGAAAAGGGAGAAGATAAACAGGAAGTTGTGCTAGTGGCTGCGCCAAATAGTATTGTGCTGCCGATGGTTAATCTTATTGAGAGTTTAAAGTGGGTGCCGATACAAATCAGTATTCCTTCACAAGCTTTAGAGAAAGTATTTGGGCAGCAGGAACGTATGGTGGATGCTATAGACGCAGATATCCTTGTTATTGATATAGGGGGTAAATCAACAACGGTGACGATCATTGCGCAAGGACATGCTGTACTTACAAGAATTATTGAATTTGGGGTAGATGTCATCCATGAAGCCATTGACAGTTCTTTTATAAGTCCAGAAGAACAAGAAATGTCAAAAGATGCTAAAAAAGAATATGATGAGTATTTGATAGAGTTGATTAAACCACAAATAGAGTATAATATTTTATCTGAACTTGAGCGTGTTTTGCAGTTTTACTATTCCCGCTTTGAAAACAGACCTATTAGTAAGGTTTATTTAATTGGAGGCGGGGCAAATGTAGAGGGGATTAAAACCTACATACAAGATGCACTGAACATAGATACAAAAGTATTTAATACATTTAGTAATGTGATTGAAGGTCCAGGATTAGAATTTGAGGAATACAGAAGATTTTTTGTTAATATTCTGGGGGCTATTCATGGGATTTAGGGGGAGCGTTATGAAAACTAAAACACGGGGAATAAATTTATTACCTAAAGAATACATACAAGCACAAAAAGTCAAGAGATACATAGCTATAGCTGCAGCGTTTATTTTGTTAGAGTGTTTAGTGTTTATAGCCGCGGTTGTTATGCCGCCGCTTTCTCTTAAGAAGTACGAACAAAAGGTACTGCTTGAACTTGAACTTATGAAAGGCGATGCGAAATTTTCAGAGGTCAATGATATACTTAAACAACTAGAAACTGCCAAAACAGAATTTAATATTTGGACACAGCAGTATACTACAATGAAACAAAAAGATTTCATTCATACAGAATTATTAGACAGCCTTACAGCACGGCTACCAGTGGGGATGACCATTGATAGTCTTGAGATAATAAGCAGTGAGCAAAAAATGAGTATCGCTGGTAAAACAGATAGAATAGAAGATTTACTTAATTATGTGGTTATTCTAGAAAGTATTTATAAGCAGTCCCAAATAGAATTTGATATATCTGAGGGGCAGAAAGACGAACAGGGTTTTTTAAAATCACAAAGACCCTACACCCTGACCATCACGCTACCTATTCTAGAAGAAGCTAAGCCATCAAGCACTTCCTCAGAAGAAGCACAACTAGAATCAAGAGGAGGTGAGCTAGAATGAATCGACTTAAGAATATCATATTTATAGGGATAGGTGTACTGATCATTATTGCACAGACTATGTATGTTTTTACTTTTCAAAAAAAAATAACAGAAGAAATTATAGAACTACAAAGTCAGAGTGCTTTAAAATATGCAGAACTCGCAGCTCAAGAGAAAAATTTAAAAAAACTTCCGGTTTTACAGAAGGAGCTTGATCAAATAAACGCTGAAAAAAATGCTGCCAAGAACAGTATACCGACAACTACTTCTGCTGCCAAGGAGTTTATAGAGTTTATCAGACTTATAGAAAACAATCAATTTGTTGATGTGAAGATAGAAAAGTTAGAAGAGACTGTTTATCAAAATGAAGCAGGTCATTTTTTAGATAAAAAGTATAGGCTAAGCTATACATCCACTTATGGTGAGACGAGAATGTTTATACAAAATCTCAATAATTCTTATCAGCTTATAAATATTGCTTCTTTTAAGATTGATAATAGCCCACAGAAAGATAAAAATAACATAAGGCTATGGATGCGTTATGGCAGCCAGATGAAGCGTGTGGTTGCATCTACAGTTGAATTTTCTATGGTGATGTCAGCGGGAGAACACTCGGAAGATGAAATTTATACGACTACTTTTAATAGCCTTAATAATGCTGAAGATGCCTTTTTAAATACAGAAGGAGTCAATGAAGAACCAATTGTACCAATAGATGAAAGAAAAGAAGAACAAACACCTGCACAGTCCTCTCAGCCAAAGCCGCAGTCAAACAGTACGTTTAAGTTGGAATTATGGGATGTCCTCGCATCTGGAGATAATTATAGTTTTGTTGGACCCGGTGTAAATGATGCGCTCTATACAGGCTTAAAATCCTCTAAAGACACCTTTATTACACTTAATATAAGAGAAGATGGGTATTCTGTGGTTTTAGAAGATGAGCAAGGTAATGTCAAACAAAATGGTGCATTAATCCCTATAGCACAGCCAAGTTTTAATATTATATCAGATATTGTGAAGATTCATGAAAATATGCCAGATATTCATATTTATATTAATAATTATACAAAGGATGTTGTTAATGTAACCCTGCAAGGTTCTTTGCTAGAGACTATCCACGTTTATAATGAATTTGAAGAAGAGGTTTTTCAAGGACAGACCAAGGGAAAAGTAAAACTTACTTAAAAGGTAAGTAAGGATGTGAAAAGATGTTAAGAAAATCAGATAATAGTAGAGGCATGTCTTATGTAGAAGTAGCAGTATGTTTATTTATAGTTTCTATCAGTATTTTGCCAATATCACAAGCATTTGTAGCTTCAGTTAAAATGAGAGAAGAAGCAGAAAGTATCAGTCAAAGTACCTTTTATGCAGAAAACTTACTAGATGAGATCAAGCAGCAGTTAGAAAAAGATTTAATTGGTGTGAGGAAAATAGAAACCAGCTACTCAAACAAAGCAAATTTATATTCTCTTAATGAGTTTTTTGAAGTTGCAGCAGAAGATTTTAATAAAAAGTATCCTACAGATCAATATGCCTATGAAGCAGCGATATGGAATATAAAAGACATACCAGAGGTTGAGGAGAAAATAGTTATTTCCGCCGATGTATTAGAAAAAGCAGTGAAATTTTATACAGATGAAACTTATCAATTAGGATCGGATGATTTAGATAAACTTCCAACATTCAAGCTGGGGAAAGAACATAAAAACTTATTTACGGATGAATTGTTTTTTAAACAGTTTATTCCTGCGTATACAGAGACGGATGCGCGTACCACTCAGATTGTGGATGTTGGTCTCTTAGACCTTAAAATGGAAACGGGCGGTGTGCTCCTAGAATCAAGTACATCTTTTACACAGTTAGGACAAGCAGTTCAGTTTAAGAAAAACAGTATTACTACACGTGTGCCCTCAAGCCAGAAAGGCTATACCTATACCATTGAAAAGAGTGATACGTCCTTAGCCACAACAGGGACGGCCATAGTTATTTTAGATATAAGATCGCTTAATCTAGGTACACTGCAGCCAGCAGTTCTCAAGTTTATTAATCATACAGATTTTTTTATAAATCTTAAAATATTGATGAACGAAGAGGATCTAGGGAAGTTTGATAATAAAATACATCTTATCATATCGGACAATCAAGGTAAGAAAACAACAATAGAAAGAATTACCGCACTCGATAGAGAAGATGATTACTTAATTGCAGTTATTATTCGTGATAAGGCGCCAAGACTTGGCTTGTCCGGTAAAATTGTTAAAACAATGATGGATGTTTATACTTTTGAAAGTCCAGCGTACTAAGGGGGTGTAAGGATGAAGCTGAAAGCAAGGGGCTGCAGAAAAAATGAAAAAGGGGAAGCGATGCTTATCACTACCATCCTTATCCTAGTGATGATGCTGATCGTAGGAACCAGTATGAACGTAGCTGGCATGCAGTGGGATATGGTATATATGCAAAAAAATACGAGCAATACCTACTATCTGGCTAAATCTGGGGTAGAAAAGGGAGCGGATACGGTTAACAAAGCCATACAGGCACAAATCCCCATTTTTATTCAGGAAATACGGGATCAATACTTAAAGCCCTTAACCGATCTAAACGAAGTGAGACTAAGTGGACAGCATGAAGATTTTTATTATTCAAGTAATGAAGCGGCACTTAAAAAGATGCAGTATAAAGGTGATAAGTTTTTAATTGATAAAAAAGTAGTGGCGAGCGTTTTACATACTAAGATCTATGACTTTATAGCTGCAAATTACTTTGATAAAGAAGTGAAGTATCAGGTTCAAGGGGATGGGCAGACAGAGACATCGCCTACTCAGATTACTATAGCATTTAAAGCGGCAAGTCCAGTAAATACGTCACACTTTATAATCGATTCTAGTGCCAAAACAGCTGATGGCAAAGACATTAAAAGGGTAGAGGCAATCATTACGATAGAAGTTCCCAGTGAAATAGACAATGAAATACATGAAGCTTATAATTGGCTTTATAACCCACCGGAGATTCTAGATAGCGCAATTACATGTTTTTCGGATGTTGTTATAACAGAGGGGGCTAAACTTACTGTTATAGGGGATATAAGGGTTAAAGGGACAAGCCGGCAGACAACCCTGCAAACTGTAGGGGGTGAACCTGTACTCAAAGTACCTGACATGAATGAAATAGGAGGGATTATTGCAAGTAACGGCGGGCGCTTAGAAGTGAAATCACCATCAGCGACCTTGACAACCGTAACCTCAAGACCAGAGAGTTCTTATTATAGTCAAGGTAATATTATTATCAGCAATAAAATAATGATGCTGGCGCCAGCCAGTGCTGCCAGTTATACGAGCGGGGATAATTATACAACAAATACAGGCAGCATTTATTGTGTGAACAATGTAGCGACCACCCATGGGTGGGCACTAAATGCGGAGGGGACTAATACTGATCTAGATAAATATAATGATAGTGCAGAAGCAATCAAATCAGCCATTAACGTGGAGGGAGATATTGTTGCGAATACACTGGCCATTTATGATGATTTCTATGTGGGAGGACCTAATCAAAGCCCTTGGGATGGTGAGCGTGTCGTAAGCGGCAATAAAATACGTGTAGATGGCAATATCTTTGTTGATAATGATGTTAAAATAGATAAATACGTAAAAGACAGCAGTATCTTATGCAATGAAGGCAGTATATTTGGTATTTCGGATGGTACCCTTGGGCCTACGTTAAAAGTAGGAACCAGAGAATTCAGAGATCCTAATACAAGCAGTGGAATTTTTAATAGAGGCGATTCTTTATCTTTTATTAAGGCAGATGGTATGTTTATAAATGGACAGCCCTTTATTGATTTTGGAAAAGGCATCTTTTATGCTTTATGGGAAAGCATTGGGGAACCTTTCCAAGATGTAAGTTCTTTTACAGGTTATAGTGAAGTGCCCCCTGACCCAGCTGGAAACCCTAGTTATTTAGATAGTGAAGCGCAGTTATATGAAAATATCAAGAAAGATAAAGTAACGATTAGTAACATAGAGGGAAAGACATATACACCAAATGGGACTTTTGTGTCAGCGAATGGGTTTACAAAAACCTATAATAATTTTCATTTAGGAAATAAAGAAGAAGCTTTGAAGTTTTTTTATACAGGTGGCTCGGCAAAATCTATAAAAGATCTGACAGGCAGATCAAAGGATGAAAAATATGATCATATCCAAGAAATGTTTGACAGTTTCAATAAATATTATATAGCAGAATATGGTGCCGCTAATCTTTCAGAAGGCTATTATAAACATTATATAAAGGATCTAAGTGATCCTGATTGGCCAGATTTGACAAAGGATTATAGGGGATTAAGAGGCTATATGTTATCTAAAAGAAGTATTTTTTATGGATCATTTAACGAGGCAACAAAAGCTCCTGGAAATTTAAGTTTTGAACAAGTCGTAGATTTAGGAGGGATGAGTGATAAAAGCTGGTCTTATGAAACACCTATACAAGTAGTTAATGGCGGAAGCATTGATATTGATAAATATTATGTTGAAGATGAACAAGGGAACAGACCTTATCCTTCTATTATTATTAATCCTTCTTCCAATGTATTAGAGGTTACAGGAACTAGCGGCAGCCTATTTAAAGGTATTATTATCAGTCAAGGTAATGTAAAAATAAAAGGCAAGCTGAGTATAGAAGGAGCTATTATCATAGGCGGATATGATCATAGCAGCAATACTGATGTAAGAGCAAGAGATAATATCATGTTAGGACAAGATGTAGGCTTGAGATTATCAGGTAGTACTACAGACGTTACTATTATACATAACCCGGATATACTGCTTAGCATACAAGCTTCGGATAAAATGCTTTTAAGAGCCATCCTAGACGCGCTTAAAATAACCCAGTTTAAAGATCCATCTAGTCATAGCGATAATAAAGATATAGCTGTAATATTCGGGCCTTACACAAAAAATGCCTTACACTATACACAAGGCAGAGTCAAACTTTCTAACCAATCCATTCTAGATGTAACGACTCAAAATATTAAAGTTAAAATAAAAACGATGAGAAAAGTTAATGATTGAAAGGGGGTCAACGATGAAAAAGATATATCAAAGGGTTATACTACTGATGATAGGCTTATTAACAGGATGTACAAAAATAACACCTACACCTTTTCCGCAGTTTACTGAGAGTGTTAGAGAGCAATCTGACAGCGAGGTCCAAGGGCAGGAAGTTGTAGAAATGGGACTCAAATTGTTTTTTAAAACTTATTTTTCACTCTCAGAAGAGGAGGTTTTGCTGCTCAATCAAAATCCTTCAAAGGTTGACAGTGCGTACTGGGAGACCTATAAGGCATATAAAGAAAATCTTTTAAAACTTATAGGTGATTATTTAACGCCTGCTGCAAGTGCAAAAATAAAAGAACAATATCTCACTTATGATTTTCATCTGCCTAAGAAGCTTCAGCTTAATGAATATGTGACCTTGGGACCTGCTATTGTTGAAGCGGTACATATTGTGGATTCGAGGCCAACGGGTGAAAATACCACTTATCGGGTAGCTGTCACCACCCATACTCAAGTAGACACCTTAAATGAAGCAAACAAAAAGTATGAGTGGGATGCAGAGAAAAACTATTATGTAAAGGCAGAGGATCAAATACGCAATAAATATACTTTTTCTGTTAATCAGCTATCAGAAGCAACTGCTGAGCATGTTTATTTGTATGCAGAGATTTCAGGTGATGTTGCAGATGAAATAAAACTCATACAGTACTATTGGGTAGAAATAAGTCCAGGCACAAAACTTCAGATAGAGAGCGTGAAAGAGGCTACAGCTATTTTAGTAAGTGAACAGACAAGGCAGCTGGCGCATAACACAAAACATATAGAGCGGGTGCCCTACTCAAAAGAGGTCTCTGCAAGAGAGCAAAATACTATTAAAATAGTTATGAATAAGCTTATGACGCAGTCTGATGACTTCTATTCCTACTACGAGAAAGCTTTTCATACAGGTTATGATGTATTTAAATTAATATGGGAAAAAGATTTAGAACTTGTAAAAGAGGTTGTTATTTCTGAAGCGTCTTATAAAGAAGCTTTTCATAGTGTAATTAATCCTTATAAGCATACCGTTAAAAAACTAGAGCCAAATGATGCAAAGATAACGATAAGACCTAGTGTTTATGGCACAAAGAAACAACCTAGATTTATTGTTGATGTACCAGTAAAAGCAATACTTACTAACAATGAAACAGTATACTATAACTATAAGTATTATATAGGTATGGAGCAAAATAAGATTGAATTTATACAGTTTATGCATAGAGAGGCGCTTGCTGAGGAAGTTTATTTAAATGAAAGCAGTGACTCTGAACCGACACAAGAAGCGCAAGATAAAGCTGGAGAAAAATAAATAAACAGCAAATAAATAGCACCAAAACAAGATAGACTCATTAAACTAAGAGATAAGAGGTTACAGATGATTAAAAAGTTTTTTCCAACCCACTATTTAAAATCTATTTATGAAATCGACATAAAAGCATTGCAAGAAGAGGGCATTAAGGGTATTATCTTTGATATAGATAATACCCTGGTTCCCTATGATGAGGCAGAACCTAATGATAAGATTATCACATTTTTTGGGAAGCTTAGAGAAGCAGGTTTTAAAATAACTTTGGTATCCAATAATACAGAAGACAGAGTAATAAAATTTAATGAGAAGCTCAAAGTATTTGCTATTCATAAATCTAAGAAGCCACTTACAAAGAGTTTTAAAAAGGCGCTTCGCCTGATGGATTGTCAAAAAGAAGAAGCTATTATAGTAGGCGATCAGATTTTTACAGATATTTATGGGGGCAATAAGGCAGGGATCAAAACGATTCTTGTTGTGCCTGTCAGTGATAAGGATGAATGGATTACAAAAATAAAACGAGGACTTGAGAAAAAGGTGATTAGCTATTATGAAAAAAAACAACGGAATAATAACGGGTAAGCATCATGTGCTCGGGGTAATAGGTGATCCTATAGAACATACCCTCTCTCCTCTCATACACAATGCGCTTGCTGAGGCAATGAATAAAGAAGCAATTTATGTACCTTTTCATGTAACAGAGCAAAGTTTAGAGGATGCTATACGAGGGGCCTATGCACTTAATATAAAAGGGCTGAATGTAACGATGCCGCATAAGCAGGAGCTTTTTAAATATGTTGCAAAAGTAGATGCGTCTGCTCAAATGATAGGGGCTATTAATACCTTAGTTTACAGCCTAGAGGGCTATATAGGCTATAATACAGATTATATAGGGTTAAGAGAGCTGCTAAAAGAAAATCATATTGAATGGAAAGATCAAAATGTGGCAATTATAGGGAGTGGAGGGGCAGCTTATGCAGCTTATGTATCGGTAGCCGGTGAGGCTAAAGGGATACATATTTTTAACCGTACTTTGGCAAATGCGACAGCGCTTAAAGAGCATATGAAGCAGTACTTTGACACACCTACATTTATTTATGCACAGGATGAAGTATGTGAAGAAGAAATTGATATTGTGATTCAGACAACAGGAATAGGGATGGGTAAATATATAGGACAAATCCCTAGCTGTACAGAATCCGTATTAAATAAAGCTCATGCAGCAGTAGATATGATCTATCACCCTAAAGAAACACAATTTTTGAAGGCTGCAAAAGCTAAAGGGTGTAGAGCTGCTAATGGCTTTAGTATGCTGTTTTATCAAGCGGTAAGCGCATTTGAACTGATGCACGGGATAAGCTGTGATAAAGAGAGTATCTTAAATATAAAAAGAGAACTTTTAGAATATGCGGAGGTTTGATGAACCAAAAGGGTTTTACATTACTTGAGATAGTGGTTGTTACTTTGCTTGTTACAATAGGCGGTTCTTGTATCAAGCTTGGCATGGGTTATGCAGAAGAAATACGCTTTACGGCTCTTGTAAAAGAAGTGGAACGCGGCATAAGAAGTGCACAGCATATGGCAAATTTAACCGGAAGAGAGTATAATATTGTATGTACAGAAAAAGCAGTTTATATTAGATCCGGAATTCAGCCAGCTATCTATAAGTTCAGTATGGATAAGCATGTAACCATTCCAAGAGACATAACTGGTAAGCAAATAAGCTTTGCAGGAAAAATGGCACCTTCAAAAGGCGGAACGATTGAACTTGTTAATAAGGCCTTATCAAAAAGGGCAAGAATTACGATTCGCGTAGCTACAGGTAAAACAACAGTCTATTTTGAAAAGCTATAGTAGGAGTGTGAGATGGAACATATTAGTAATTACATGGAGATATTAGTAGAAAAGTACTTAGAAAGCGTAATGGAGGAGTGGGACGATCTGTGTACATGCGAAAAGTGCAAAAGAGACATTATGGCCTTGGCACTGAATAACCTTAAACCTATGTACATAGCAACAGACGCAGGCTCGGTCTATGTTAAGGCCAATACCACTTTTAATCCCCAATATGCAACGGATGTTGTACTAGCTATTAATGCCGCAATAAAAATAGTTCATAATGAGGTTAGACATGAGTGAAAATATTTATTTAATTGGTTTTATGGGGAGCGGTAAATCCACATTAGGCAAAGAGATAGCCACGACACTTGACTACAACTGGGTTGATCTGGATCATTATATAGAAGCACATCAAAAAACGACGATAAAAGAATTGTTTGACCGTTTTGGAGAAAGTACCTTTAGAAAGCTCGAGACCTCCAGTCTGAAAGATTTAATACCTAAGAGGCAGTTAGTTGTTTCAACAGGTGGAGGCATTATTGTTACGCCTGAAAATATTAGTCTATTAAAAAGTCAGACCACTTTTTATTTGAAGTGGCATTTTGATACGTTATACAATAGGGTATGTGATGATAAAAACAGGCCATTAGTTAAAAGTTATGAGCAATTATTGGCACTTTATAATAAAAGAGAACAGCTTTATAAAGAAGCCTGCACTAAGGTAATAGCCTGTGAAGGTAAAAGTATTGAGGTTATTACGCAAGAAATCATAAGATTAATGGAGGTAGAAGATGAAAATAGCAGTTATTAATGGGCCCAATCTGAATTTCCTAGGGATACGGGAACCTCATATATACGGCAGTCATTCCCTAGCTGATCTAGAAAAAGAAATCACAAGTTACGGACAGGAAAAAAACATAACCATCACCTGTTTTCAATCTAACTTTGAGGGCGCAATTATAGATTTTTTACAGCAATGTTATCATGATGATGTAGCAGGAATTATTATTAATCCAGGAGCTTATACGCATTATAGCTATGCGGTATCAGATGCTATAAAAAGCATAGGTAAGCCTGCTGTAGAGGTGCATATTTCCCATATACACAGCAGAGAAGATTTCAGAAAAAATTCTGTAACAGCTGCTTCCTGTGTAGGCGTTGTAGAAGGGTTTGGATTTGACAGTTATTTGATTGCTTTAGATGCACTAGTTAGATATATTAATAAGCATAAGAAAGAAGGCTAATAATGAGTGAGCGCGTCCAAAAATTATTACTTAAAATGAATGATCTTAAAATAGATGCAATGCTGATTGGAAGTAAGTCTAACAGACTTTATATGAGTGGTTTTACAGGTTCAAATGCAATGCTGTATATATCAAAGAGCAAACAGGTTATCATTACCGATTTTAGATATCTAGAACAAGTAAAGGAACAGTGTAAAGATTTTCAAGTTGCAAATCAAGGCACTGAAGGGCTGATTAAAACAGCCTTAAAAATGGCACAAGAAGATGGTGCCAGGTATATTGGTTTTGAAAGTGATCATACTAACTATACAACCTATTTAGAACTAAGTAATCATAAGAATTTTAATTTTGTTCCAACTTCGCATATTGTAGAAGCGTTTAGACAGATTAAAGATGAAGAAGAAATAAATAGGTTGCGACAAGCTGAGCGTATTGGAGATCTAGCTTTTTCTCATATTGTATCCTTTATTACAGCAAACTATCAAAAAGGACTTACAGAAAACGAGGTAGCACTTGAGCTTGAACGTGTAATGAGAACAAACGGTGCATCAGGCACTTCTTTTGCATCTATTGTTGCAGCAGGTGTTAAATCAGCTTTACCCCATGCTGAACCAGGTAGTGAAGTATTAAAACAGGGTGATTTTGTAGTTATTGATTTTGGATGTATCTACAAAGGGTATTGTTCTGATATGACACGAACACTAGTTATAGGAGAAGCTACCGAAAAACATAAAGCAATTTACGACGTTGTTTTACAGGCTCAGCTTGCGGCACTGAGAGCTATAAAGCCGGGGATGTTAGGCCGGGAGGTAGATCAAGTAGCGCGGGATATTATAACTAAGGCTGGATATGGAGAGTATTTTGGACATGGACTTGGGCACTCAACGGGTGTTGATATTCATGAAAGTCCCAGATTTTCGCCTTTAGATGCTACCGTATTAAAAAAAGGGATGATAATGACGGTTGAACCTGGTATTTACATCCCAGGCTTTGGGGGAGTACGTATAGAAGACTTAATTGTGATCACAGATGACGGCATAGAAAATCTCACACATTCCTCTAAAGAACTTATTGTCATTAAGTAAGTAAAAAAATCGTTGAAAAATTGAAAAATGTAGTTTACACTATATTAGATAAAGATAATTAGGAGGAACTGTAATGATTTCAGCAGGTGAATTTAGGAATGGCGTTACAATTGAATACGAGAACAATTTATACCAAATCATTGAATTTCAACATGTAAAGCCAGGTAAAGGGGCAGCGTTCGTACGTTGTAAAATTAAAAATATAAAAACAGGCAGTGTATTAGAAAAGACTTTCCGCCCCAATGAAAAAATGCCAAAAGCTCACATAGAACGTAAAGACATGCAATATCTCTATGCAGATGGTGAACTTTATCATTTCATGGATGTGAATACTTATGACCAAATAGCACTTAATGCTTCATCTATTGGAGATAATCTTAAGTTTGTTAAAGAAAACGAAATGGTTAAGGTACTCTCACATCAAGGGAATGTTTTTGATATAGAACCACCACTTAGTGTTGAACTTAAAATTACAGATACTGAACCAGGATTAAAGGGAGATACAGCTACAGGAGCAACTAAGGCTGCTATTGTAGAAACAGGAGCGAGAGTAATGGTACCACTCTTTATTGAGCAAGGAGAAGTTATTCGTATTGATACACGTACGGGAGAATATACAGGAAGAGCTTAATAAATGAATGGCTAAGCAGTAGATTAATTTTAATCTGCTGCTTTTTAAAATATTTTATAAGTTTAGGGGAGATGCAATGAGCGATTTAAGTAAGAATACGTATGAGAAAGAGTATGTACGTATTAAGATATGGCTTTTTTTAAACTTGTTGCTCTATATTGTTATAGAATGTATTAGTTCGTTTAATCCATTAGAAAGATTCCAATATCTTTTAACACATGTAGATATCTTTCTAATTAATTATATTATTTTGCTTATTATTACGTGTCCCTGCTTATTATTTACGAAAATGACCTTTGTGTTTAATCTGTTTGCAGTGGGGATATTAAGCATTGTTTACGCCAGCAGAATTTTAATGGTTATCAGGGGTATGCCTCTTAGATGGCCAGATTTCTTTATAGCCAAAGAAGGTCTATCAATTGCCAATAAATACTTATCTTTTGATATTATTATGCTCATTATCATTCTTGTAATGATAGGATTATTTTTTCTTGCTAAATCTTATTCATGTCATTTGAATATTTATCATCCCATGTTAATGGTTTGTTTTATTATACTTATTACAAGTTTAAATTTAACTGTTATTTCTAAAGCTCAGAAAAAGGATACGTCTGAAGTTAAAGAGAGTATAGATTATAGTGAAGAGGGACCCATCTATTCTTTTGTTGCTTCCTACGAAGCTAAAAACCACAGTATGCCAGAAAACTATAGTGAGCAATCACTAAGAGTACTTCAAGAAAAGCTCAGGCATCAGCCCAAAACTACTGCAACTGATAAAAAGCCTAATATCATTTTTTTGCAAGTAGAATCGTTCATAGATCCGCTTACGTTAAAAAACATTAGCTATAGTAAAGATCCTATACCCAATATGCGTAAATATATGACAGGAGACTGGTGTGGATCTATAGAAGTGCCTGGTATTAATACTGCACGTACAGAGTTTGAGATATTAACAGGGATGAGAATTGCGCAGCTATTTAAGTATGAAGTACCTTATACGAGTGATGCACTAGATGGCAGACCGATTGAATCTATTGTACATGTGTTAAAGAAATATAAAAAATACCACACAACAGCTATTCATAATCATGAAGGCAGTTTTTATAAACGGGATGAAGTTTATAAAGTTTTTGGATTTGATCATTTTATCCCTATTGAATATATGGAAGGGGCTGAGTATACTAAGAACTGGCCTAAAGATAACATATTGCTTAAATATATTCAAGAAACTTTACAAGCTACATCAAATAGGGATTTTATCTTTACTGTTACTGTGGGCACGCATTCGAGTTATGACTATGATTATGAGGGAAATACAAGTGATATTACTATTACTGGAGATCTAGAAGATCCTATACGTCATCAAATACAAGATTATATTGACCGGCTTGCAGAAACTGATCAGTTCGTTGGTGCACTTATTACATTTATTTATCAATTAAAAGAGCCTACTGTACTTGTAGTATATAGTGATCATATTCCAGCTTTAGATAGCATTACCTATGATGAAGATTATATTAAAGATCAAGTCCCTTACTTTATTGTAAGTAATTATAAACTTCGAGGAAAAGCTGCGCCGCTTATTCCAACATATAAGCTCTATACACAAGTACTAGATAGTATTGGCATAAGAGGAGGGATTATTTCCTCTGTGCATCATGTTTTTGAAAAGGAGCAAGATTATTTTCAGCAACTGGATTTAGCAGCATATGACTTGCTAATGGGTGAGCGCTATATAACACAGGGAAAAGACCTTTATCCGACATCAGCATTGCAATTAGGAATGCCTTAAAAGTATCTATTATATAATGCAAATAAAGACTTATGTGTTCAAAAACGAACGCATAAGTCTTTATTTTTGCCGATAAAATATAAGTAAATTATAAAGTGTTTAAAATGTCGTATATAAATGTTTAAATTAGTTGAAAAAGAGGTGAAATAATATTAATATATTATTATAAACATATTTTACCATAGGAGAGTACTATAGCGTTAGAAAACTAGAAAAAAGCTTTAAAATATAAGGGGGAGAAAGTGTGTATAAAAAAAGATCTAAAAACAACTATATTTTGCTTTTGGTAATCGTTTCGCTGGTCATGTCATCTCTTGTGACTTATGCGGCAGGGGAAAACATTCAACAAGAACAAGGGATGTTAAACTTTATAGAAAAAGTCTTAGCCCAGGCTAATGTGACAGTTGAGAGTCCATCAGGTATTGAAATCTTAATCAAAACTAATCATCCTCAAGGTAATGGAAATGATAAAAATACCACGATCTTTTTAACTAAAGAGGGGAAAGCTATACTTGGACAAGATGGTTTTGGGACTCTAGAATCTACGCTTATGGGGTGGCTAGGTGAGGCTTTTAAGAGCCATGGGGGGGCTAAACAAGATCTTGAATCGTATGGGTTTGAAAAAGCGACTGGTACAGAAGGGGGAGGCAATAATTTTGTTTATACAGTATCAAGATTTATTCACCTTACGGCTAAGCCAAAGTCAGAAGAAAATGCTATAGAACTTAAATGGAATGCACCAAGCACATCTAACTTTTATAATTATACAGTATATCGCAAGCAGGAAAATACAAATACGTTTCAATCTATAAGTTCGATTAATATCGATGCCTATAAAGAGGCAGGTAAAAAAGTTAAGGTTTTAAATCTTCATCCTAATAAATCAGGGGCTGCTAGTTTAAAGACTTGGATGGAGAATAATGGTTATGGAAAAGGTGTTTTAAGTATAAATCCAGTTAAAATAGATAACTTCAATAGCAACCCTAATCAGTATCATTTAGATGAATATGATGTTATTTATGTCGGGCATTGGGACTCTAATGCAGATGAAGGATTTACTGAAGAAGCTTTAAGAAGAATAAAGGTGTTTATTGAGTCAGGAAAAGGGTTTTTAGTAGGTCATGATACTACAGCGGCAGATATTCTGGATAAAAACAACAAATTTAGTTTAGGAAGTACAAAAGAGTTTAGGACTTTATTTAATATTAAGACAGGCTATTCAGCAAGTATAAATAATGCAGCTACTTTAGTGAGTAACGGTAAAATAGATTTTGCTAAGAAATTTAACTGGGGTGGATCTGAGATTGAAGTAGCGAAGACTGGTGCTTTAATGAACTATCCTTGGGTGATCAAAAACCCGTTAACTATTCCCTATACCCATACAGCGGCTCAGATTGCTTATGGTGATGTATGGTTTACCTTCAAAAATGGCGGAGCATTCAGTGGACGAAGCGATTATCCTACAGCACAGCAGGTAAATGGCGGAGCTATTAATTTTTATCTAACCACATGGAACAATACCGCTATTATTCAGACTGGTCATAGTAATGGAGCTGCAACTGCAGATGAGCAGAAAATACTGGCTAACGTACTGTTCTATCTAGCTCAAAAAACAATGGATACACATTTAACAGATAGAGCAGGTCAAGATACTACGCCGCCTACACAGCCAGTAGTTACAGGTGTACAAATGAATGCTGAGAAAAAAATACATATTGATTTTACTAAAGCCGTAGATCAAGGTACCACCTATATTTATAAAGTTAAAGCTGAAGAAGCTAACAAGCTGCACGATCCCATTGAAAGTCAAGAAGCTACTGCGACGATTGCAGTAGGGCTAAAAGGTTATATTGCTTTTGCAAGCAACAATGCTAATCTGACATTACAAGATCTAAAGACACTAAAAGCTGATGGATGGGGCGTTGTCAGTGTAGATGCAGGCGCTCAAGCAAGTTCCCTTCAGATTAATCAGGTAGATGCGAATTTAGATCAAATTGTGTATATTTATCTAGCGAGTGTTGATGCAGCTAATAATGTTTCAGAGCCTGTGAGATATGTTTATGATCCTCAAGCTTTAGAACTTACAAGTATCCAAAAACAAGATGGTAAAGGTGCTAAATGGGTAGAGCTCACATGGACAAAGCCTGAGTGGCTCAAAGACTATAAGCTTTCTCGAGACAATGATACACCGTTTACCCCAGCAAGTAATACATATGTAGATCGTGAGGATACTATAAAGCCTCATACACCGGAAGTTATTCAAGCAGCTTATCAGAACGGTAAGGTTATCTTAGATTTTTTACCAGCTCAGGATGTACAGACTACTCACACCTATAAAATTACCGCTCAAAACAATCAAAAAACCTATGAGAACACAGCACAGGGCATTGTAGCATCAGGCATTAAAGGCTATAAAATAACTATAGATAACAATGAACTCACTAATCCAAGCGGAGAAGTGATAGATAACATAACTGCTCTAGAGGACAGACTGCAATGGATATCTAATGATCTAGGAGCTCATTTTAGTATCCCAAATAGTTATGTGCATATTGTGGCAGTTGATAATAATAACAATGAATCCTTGCCGCTTCATGTTCCTATTGCTGTAAGTTATCCAAAGGTGCAAATGCAGACTATTAATAGGCATAGGCAAGTTATCAATGATTACCTAGCAGCCTTTGATAAAAATGCTACACAACAAAAACAAATCTTTAAAGCACCTATTACTTTAGATGCTGGCGCTAAGATAGCAGTTACGATTGAAGGAAAAGAGATCGATAAACAGCAGTATCAAATTATAGAAAGTCAAGCTGAACCAGCGTTTCCAAATAAATCTGATAGTGAGTGGAGGAGTCTGGGCGATATACCTAAAGTGCTTCCAAATACAAAAGAAGCCTATCCAGATTTGATAGATGAACCGGGATATATATCTACAAGACATTATGAGTATAAATTTGACACATCGAAATATCCTTCAGGAACTACCCCGCCAAGACATGAAACTTTTGGATCGCCATTAGGTGAAAATCTTGTTAAGCAAAAGGCTGTCAAAGATCCTGGCGACAGATATCATTCACAAGCTGAAGGCAATGCTTTTTTTGGCAATAGTAAGATTGCTGAAACAGGCGGGGCAAATAAGGCGGTTAAATTTTGGGGATATATTATTCCAAATGAAACAGGCAATTATAATTTTGGAGCCTATTCTGATGATGGGGCCTATGGCTATGTTATTATTGACAATGAAAAGAAAGTATTTGTAGAAGATTGGACGGTTGCTGCTGCGTACAATAGATCAGGTATTAAAAAAGATGATCCCAATACGCCAGTATTAAGGCTAGAAGAGGGAAAAGTATATCCTATTTATATGGAATGGTATGAAGGCTGTCCGACGCATAAGGCTTTTATACCAAGCTATAAAGCAGCATCAGGCGGTACGTGGACAAATATCCCAACAAGTTGGTTTTATGCAAGCGCAAATACAACACCTGGAGATGTGAATGAGGCCTATTTTGATGCTTATACTTTAGAAAACCAAATACCGCTGCCGTCAAAAGAAGGCACATATTACGCAGCCATTCAAGTTATAAGCCGGGATGGCACTGCAAGACAAGTACTTAATGGACCGTTTAAAATACAAAGCATCCTACCGCAGATTACCAGTATCTCTACTACAAAGAACTTTATTGCTCCAGAGGCACTTTCTAATGTTTCTTTTAATACTTATTTTCAGGAGTATTCTAAGGGGATTAAGTATGAAGTAGATTTTAAAGTTGTTAAAGAAACTGAGCTAGATGGTAAAACATTAATGCAGTTTGATCTTAATAAGGCCATAGTTGCTATTAGTATAGATGGCGGAAGTATAGAGAAATTAAGAAATGGCACTGATTATACGACGCGTGTTGAAGGCAATAGATTAATTATTACTTTAAATGAGAGCTTTAATGCAGCAGCTGGATCGACACAAGTATTTGATATTTATATACCAACCAATATGGGGGCAGAGATTGCTTATGGCAATACTGAAAAAAGTTATTTAAATCAATACATCATGCCTAAAAAAACAAATAACATACAAGTAACGGTTAAGGCTACGCCAAGGATACAAGAAGCCTATACTAAAGAAGATGGCACCAGGGAAGACGAAAAATATGGTATAGAAGAGAGTAAGACAGAAATGATTGAGCTTAATTATAGAGAAATATCTAAGATAAATTAATACGTTAATCCTACTTGTTTTAAAAGACTTATAAGCAAAAAATTGCTTATAGGTCTTTTTTTGTGCACAAAGTTCTAGTCCCTAAATATAGTGCATATATTTAACTATGATTAACGATACAAAGGAGGACAACTATGAAAAGAGAAGCGATTATGAAAATCATGCCCCATACGCTTAAAGAAATGATACTTCAGATGAGTGATAAACACTATGAAGTTTTACAAGAAGTACGCATGAGAGTACATCAACCTCTTATTTTGCTTATAAAGGGAGAAGAATATGGCTTAAATAAAGAAGGGATTTGTCAAATCAAAGAAAGCTATAAGGTGAGTGAGCAAGATGTGACAGGCATACTTAAATACATAAGTGGTTTTTCGCTCTATGCGTTAGAAGATGAAATGAGACAAGGCTATATTACGATTGAAGGCGGACATAGAGTAGGGCTTGCAGGTAAAGTGGTTATGGAGAATAATGGGATAAAAACCATGAAATATATCAGTGCCATTAATATAAGAATTGCGCATCAGGTGCTTAATTGCAGTAAGGAAGTTATGCCTTATATCCTAAGTCGGGACAAGGTGTATCATACGCTCATTGTTTCGCCGCCAAAGTGCGGCAAGACAACGCTTCTTAGAGATATTATAAGGAATTTAAGCAATGGCTATAGTGGCTATGGGCCTTATACGGTAGGCGTGGTAGATGAAAGATCAGAAATAGCCGGTTGTTATCAGGGAGTTCCACAGAATGATGTGGGCATCAGAACGGATGTTTTAGATGGATGTCCAAAGGTTGAGGGAATGCGAATGCTTTTAAGAGCTATGTCGCCACATGTTATTGCTGTAGATGAGATTGGTAAAAATGAGGATATCCATGCACTGGGGGAAGTACTAAGTGCAGGCATTACCATATTAAGCACTGTGCACGGTAAAGACATAGAAGACTGTAAAAAGAAACCTATCCTTTACGATTTAATAAAAAATTCTTTTTTTGAAAGGATTATTATTTTATCTAACAAATATGGACCTTGTACAATTGAGGGTATTTTAGATGCCTGTAATCACTTTAACAGGCTAAGATAAGGGGGCACAGATGAAATTATTAGGGATTATACTGATGTTTGTGAGCTGCAGTACGTGTGGGTTTATTATAGATTGGCATGAAAACAAAAGACTTAAGGAACTTGAAAAGTTTATTTATGCTTTTGAAATCTTAAAAGCAGAAATCGACTATAGGCTGACACCTTTACAAGAAGCCGCCATTTATGTAAGTAAGCTCAGTAGTGAGGGGATTAAAAAAGTTTTTGAAACATTTGCAGGAGCACTAGGAGATAGAAATACGACGGATTTAAATGTGATGTGGGAACAAGCGTTAAATCATCATAAAACATCCTTTCATTTAAGCCAGCAAGACTACAGCTTACTCTTTGAATTTAGTAATGCATGTGGTTACTTAGATAAAAATATGCAAAAAAAAAATATAGATATGCTGATCTATAAACTCGAGCAGGAGTTGATAATGTCTAAAAGCAAATATCAGAAAAATACTAAGCTCAATAAATACCTAGGTGTTCTTATTGGTGCATGTATCAGTATATTTTTAATATAGGAGGATAAAGGGATGTTTGATATAGAGATTATCTTTAAACTCGCGGGACTTGGACTTGGTATTACGATCATTAATACAGTACTTAAAAAAACAGGGGCAGAAGAATGGATATTTCCTATAACAATTGTAGGTGTTGTTATGGCGCTTTTAGTAGTGATTGAATATATCTTAAAGCTGTTTGAGGTCGTTCAAACCATGTTTGCATTTTAGGAGGGGATAACATGGAAATGCTCAAATTAGTTAGCTTTGGAATTGTTGCAACCATTTTAATTATTACAATGGGAAAGTACAGCGAACACTCAGCCTTATTTAGTATGATTTTAAGGATTGTTACAGTCATTATCTTCATGATCTTTATTTTAGAACAATTAAGCAGTGTTTTTAGCGTCATACGGGATTTGTCTTTAAAGGCACAGATGGACAGCAGTTATTTAAACATTATCTTAAAGATAATAGGGATTGCCTATTTAGCAGAGTTTGGCTATCAGCTTTGCAAGGACGCGGGAGAAGAAGCTATTGGATCAAAAATTCAATTTGCAGGAAAAGTGATGATTTTTGTTATCTCATCTCCTGTTATTCTGGCTCTGGTAGCACTTATTACAGAGCTTTTATAAAGTGACGAGGTGTAAAAATGCGACAAAAGAAAATAGGGTATATGTTACTTATGATGTGGATTTGTTTTTTAGGCTGCAGGACACCTGCTTTGGGACAAAGTATAGAAACACCAGAGGTAGAAAAAACAGAAGTACAAAAGCAGCAGATTATAGATTATCAGGTAAATTTTTTTAACTGGGATGAGATCAATCAGCTGCAAGAAGATTTAAAAGGATCTATGCCAAGTTTTACGACATTCAATTTAAAAGAAGAAGTAGTGGGGCTGATTAAAGGAGAGAAAAGATTTTCGTTGCAGACAGTCTTAAATGCCATAGGCATTCTTTTATTCGAAGAAATTGGCGTGTTTATTAAACTCGGTGTGCGTTTTATTCTTATTGTTCTCTTATGCAACTTGCTTGAAACTCTAAGTACTTCTTTTAAAACGAAGAATACCGCCAAAGTTTCTTTTTTTGTTTGCTATATTGTGGTGCTATATAGCGTGATACAATCCTTCTTTATTATGGTAGAACTTGCCAGAGATGCGGTAGATAAAATGTCTGGAATTATGTTTGCATGTATTCCTAGTTTACTGGCTTTTATGACGACATCGGGCTATGTTTCATCAGCAGCATCTATTGCCCCTGTTATAATCGGAGGACTTAATTTAAGCACATACGTCATTAAAACCATAGTATTTCCTTGTATTGTCTCTATTGTTGTACTAGATGTTATCAGTACAATGAGTGATGAATTTAAGATTGATAAACTTATACAATTATTTTATAAGAGCATGAAATGGGCACTAAGAGCTATTGTTGCCATCAGTATAGGGATATTAAGTATTTATAAGATGACGCTGCCTTATGTAGACACTACGGTAAAAAAAGCTGCGCTTAATATTTCTACGACATTTATTCCAGTTATAGGAGATGCGGTAGGAGGCGCTGTAGATTTTGTGGTGAACTGTTCTTTTCTGGTTAAAAATGCTTTTTCAGTAGGTGTAATTATCTGGATTATAGTTATAGTAAGTTTGCCCCTTATAAAAATTTTAGCTTATGTAGTTGTGTACCATGTAGCAGCTGCTGCTATAGAACCTATTGGCGATAAAAAGATGGCACATATTGCAACTAAGCTTGCAAAAGGCTGTGAATTTATTATGAGCAGCGTAGGTATTATTACGATACTATGTATTGTTGTACTCCTTATCTGTATAAGTGTAGGAGGAAACATGATCTAGGAGGGATAAAATTGAGAGAATATATGCAAATGTTTATATGGATTATGTTATTTGTAATTGTTATTGAGATGATCTTTCCGGATTCAGATTATAAGAAATACCTTAAGCTGGTGTTAGGATGCATCATTATCTATACGATCATTCAACCTATTGTTCAGTTTATTCCGGTACAAGGAAAAGGCTATGATACTTATGTAAGTGAGTATCAAAAAAGACTTAGTGAAGGCATAAACTATAACGATTCAGTACAGGGATATGATGAACAGGTTAAAAGCCAGCAAAGTCTATTAAAAGAGACTCTGAAGTCGAGTATTAAAGGTATTATAGAAAAAGAAATAGATGTGAGCGTGCAGCGTGTTCATATTGAGTGGCATGATGAGGGGGGAGAAGAGCAAATAGAAGAGATACATATTGTAGTAGGAGAATCTGAGAATAATAATACTAAAAATGTGATACTTCCTAAAATTAGGATAGGAGATAAAAGCCAAAGTCTAAGTGGTGATACAGAAAAATTAAAAATTAAAATAAAAACTTGTCTGCAAAACTTCTATAATGTGCCAAGTCGTAATATATATATTACAGTACAGAAGAATTAAAAGGGGGTAGGGGAATGCTTGATAAATTTCTAAAGGATGCAAAAGAAACTAAAAAGCAAAAATATTTATACTTAGCAATAGGCATAGCAATATTGGGCATAGCAATAACATACATACCTACAAACAAACCATCCAATCAGAATAAACCTCAAAATGCTCCAATATTAAATGCTTCTAGTGATGCTATAAGCTATGAAGAAGCGCTAGAAAAAAGATTAACGAATATTTTAGAAAAAATGGAGGGGGTTGGTCAGGTTAATGTAATGCTTACAACCTTTTCTAACGAAGAAAAGGTATTGGCAGAAGAAAAAACACAAAATTATGAGCATCAGGAGGAAAAAGATGAGGCAGGAGGCACTAGGATAACTGAAAAAAATGATACACGCAACAAGATTATTCTTCAAAGTGGAAATACTCCTTTTATCATTAAAGAAAATAGACCTCAAATAGAAGGAGTTCTTGTATTAGCTGAGGGAGCTGATAATGGCGTGGTGAGGGCTCAGATTATAGAGTCAGTATCTAATGTATTACAGGTTCCAGTACATAAAGTATCAGTATTTAAAAAGCAAAAATAAGGGGGATATATCATGTTTACATTTAAAAGAAATCAAATTATTATTACAGTACTTGTTTTTATGATTGCGATTGCGGCATATTTAAACACGAAAGACGGAGAAGTTGGTGTACAACCTAATCTCGTACAAGAAACAGACATGAGCCAAGAAGTGATAGCAGAAGAAAAAGACTTTTTTGAAGGCTATGATGAAATCCAAACTTTGCCTCCAGATGCAGAGGAAGAAATATCAGAGACTATGCGTACAGAAAATAATCAGCAAGCATCTGCTGAGGTGACACAGAACACTATTCCACAAATGCAAAAGTTTGAAGCTGTTATTACTAAGAAAGATAGTATTATTACAAGTTCAGACAGTCCACTAAATAATGCGGTTGCAGCAGTTGATAAAAATATGGATGTAAGCTATTTTGTTGAAGAAAAAATGCTAAGAGAACAAAGCCGTGCTCTCCAAGTTGAAGAACTTACGCAATATGTAGCGAATCAAAATCTTGATAAAGAAGCAAAATCAAAAGCAGCAGAAAACTTGCTTGCTATCCAAGAGCGTATTGAAAAAGAAAGTAGCGCCGAAGCACTACTTCGTGCTAAAGGGTTTAGAGAAGTTTATGTAAGAATAGATGATAATAGTGTAGATGTCGTTATTAACAAGGAAGACTTAACAGAATCTGATATTGCCCAGATTGAAGAAATAGTTAATAGAAAAACAGGATATAGTGTAGGCAAAATTAAAATTACACCGCTAAAAGGTATTGTTAAAGAAGGCACAAATTAATATTAAGAAGGGCTGACTGTGATAGTCAGCCTTTTTTGAAGAATAAATTTGCAACCCTTAAGTTTTTTGTATATAATAGGATAATAAGCATAAAGATATGATGTAGGAGGTATTTGCTATGGATGATCAAAAAAATATAGACTTAGCAGCAGCAATGGAGGCTGCTCATGAAATGGATCAAGTTCAGATTGCAGATGATGTTATAGCGGTTATAGCAGAAATAGCAACTTTAGAGGTAGATGGTATGGTAAGCACCCTTCAGCCCAAAAATGATTTTGTACAAGTTATCAGTCGTAAAAAAGGGCCAAAGGGTGTAAAGGTCGAAGTAGGTGAGGGCGAAGTGTTCATAGATATTACCGCAGTTGTTAAGTATGGTATTAGAATTCAAAAAGTGTGTTTAGAAGTTCAAGAAAAAGTAAAGAATTCAGTTGAAACCATGACAGGACTACATGTTGCCTCAGTTAATATACATGTGGCAGGTGTGTTTTTTGATAAAGAAAAAGAAGTCTAATGAGAGGTAACAAAGTAAGCTAACCCTAACGGAGCAAGAGAGATAGGGTTAGCTTACTTAATAAGGAGGAAAAAATGACTAGACGTAATGCAAGAGAATTGATCATGCAGATGCTTTATGAATATACTTTTCACAATGAGGAAGACGCAGATCGTTTAATAGGTGAAAAGCTGAGTGAGATTAGAGCGAATGAAGATGGGTCAAATAAAGCAGTAATTAAATTTATAGAAGAAGAATATTATGGGGTCTTAGAACATTTGGATGAAATTGACGAGCTCATTAATAAAAGCACGCAACATTGGACTGTAAGCAGAATTGCAAAGGTTGACCTAGGTATTTTGAGGCTTGCAACCTATGAACTTAAGTGGCGAAGTGATGTGCCTCATAAAGTGGTTGTTAATGAAGCACTTGAAATTGCAAAAGCATATAGTACAGACAAATCACCACAATTTATCAATGGTATATTGGGAAATGTTATTAAACTCATTGAGGGATAAAAATGAAAAGAAAGATAGTTTCTGTATCCGAAATTAATAATTATGTAAATAGACTCATTGAAGATGATTATATGTTAGGTGATGTATGGTTAGCCGGAGAAGTATCTAACTGTAAATATCATCACTCAGGACATATTTATTTTACGCTTAAAGATGAACGTGCAAGTCTTGGTGCGGTGATGTTTTCAAGAGATGCTTCAAAACTTAATTTTAAGCTTATTGAAGGTACTAAAATCTATGCAAGAGTAAAAATAACTATTTATGAGAAAACGGGAACTTACCAAGCTTATGTATATGATATTGAAAAACAAGGCAAAGGTCTATTGTATGAAAGATTTGAAGAACTTAAGGCGAAATTGTCTAAGGAAGGCTTGTTTGAAACTAAATATAAAAAAAACATTCCCTTATTTCCTAAAAGGATAGGTGTTATTACTTCCGTTACAGGCGCAGCGATTAAAGATATTATTCAAGTTGCTAAAAGAAGAAACCCAAGTGTTTCAATTTATATTTATCCTGCGCATGTTCAAGGAGAACTGGCTGTTAAAGAAATTACCGCCGCTATCGATCAAGCAAATAGGGATAAACTTGCAGAGGTCATCATATTAGGAAGAGGCGGAGGCTCTATAGAAGATCTATGGGCATTTAATGAAGAACTTGTCGCGAGGGCTATTTTTGCGTCAGAAATTCCTATCGTATCAGCAGTAGGACACGAAGTAGATTTTACAATAGCAGACTTTGTAAGCGATAAACGTGCAGCTACGCCATCAGCGGCAGCTGAGATTGTGATTCCTTCAAAAAGCGAAATTGAAGAGATGATAAAACGTTGTACAAATGCCTTAAGCTATATGACACTGCAAAACATAAAATATTCTAAAGAAAAGCTTAACTATCTGATTGAACGTCCAGTATTTAAGGTAAAGGATAGATTTTATAAAGATAAGATGCAAGAAGTGGATCTACTCATACAAGCATTAAATAATCGTTATAAGTATATACTAACAAAGGCCTTTAATGATTATGAGCTTGCAATAGGACAACTAGAAAAATTATCTCCGTTTACCACCTTAAAAAGAGGGTATAGCTTAATTACAAAAGTAAATAATGGTATTATCAAATCTATTCACGATATAGAACCTGAAGAAGTACTTCAGATTACCGTTACAGACGGTACATTTAAAGCAAAAGTTTATAATGAGGAGTCGTAAGTATGGCTAAGAAAGCACAAAAAAATTTTGAAGAAGCCCTCAAAGCACTGCAGCATATCGTAGGTTGTTTAGAACAAGGAGATATTGCACTGGAAGAGAGTATTAAAAACTATAAAGAAGGTATGGATCTTGCAGCTTACTGCATGTCTGTACTCAAAAAGGCAGAACAAGAGATTTATGTTTATGAGCAAGAAACTTACAAAAAGATAGAAGGAGAGAATTGGGAGTGAGAGACAGTATAAAACAATATCAAGAGCTTGTGGGTAGTTGTTTAAGGTCAGCACTCCCAGTGGAAAATAGGTATTTTAAAACAATATATGAAGCGATGAACTATAGTCTAAGTGCTGGGGGGAAGCGAATTAGACCCGTTTTGATGCAGCTTGCTTATGAAGCGGTTGGCGGAAGTGAAGATATTTCGGCCTATTTATGTGCAATTGAGATGATTCATACCTATTCACTGATACACGATGATCTTCCAGCTATGGATGATGATGCGTTAAGAAGAGGTATGCCGACTAACCACGTTGTTTTTGGAGAAGCTGCAGCCATTTTGGCTGGAGATGCACTACTTACAGAAGCGTTTAGATATATGTTGGAAGATGCACTAAAATACGGCGGTGCCCAAAGAGTGAGGGCAGCGTACATACTCTCTCAGGCAAGTGGTGTAAAGGGCATGATAGGCGGTCAAATCCTAGATATTGAAAGTGAAAATAAAACCATTGATTTGACCACGCTCAATGCGATCCAACTTCATAAAACAGGGGCCTTAATAGCAGCGGCAACAAAAATGGGAGCAGTCTTAGGTGGGGGCACTGAAGAAGAAATTGAAGCTTTAGAAAACTATGGTCTATTTATTGGAAAAACATTTCAAATTATAGATGATATACTTGATGAAACATCTACGGATGAAGAATTAGGTAAACCTATAAAAAGTGACCAGAAAAATCATAAAAATACTTACTTAAGTTTCTATACAGTAGAACAATGTTATGAAATAGCAGGCACATTGACAGATAAGGCCTTAAGTTCATTAGACGTTTTAAAAGGTAATACCTTACTCTTAAAAGAAATAGCTGCAGAGCTTATCAAACGTAGAAGTTAAAGGGGGAAGAAGATGCATTATATTAAACAGATTTCAAATAATAATATATTATGGGTAGCTATAGTAAGCTGGTTTATAGCACAATCACTCAAAGTAGTTATTACACTTGTATATGAACATAAACTTGATTTTAGGCAGTTTTTTGCTTCAGGAGGCATGCCAAGTTCACATAGTTCTTTTGTAGTCGCCTTAACTATTAGTATTGGACAGCTTTATGGTTACGATCATGTACTTTTTGCTATAGCTGCAGTATTTAGCTTTATTGTCATGTATGATGCCGCCAACGTGAGGCTGCATGCAGGCAAACAGGCAGCGATGATTAATCAAATTATTGCGGTATTAGAAGACCCTAATCTTAATCCAGAAGAGAGATTGAAGGAAATATTAGGGCATACCCCTTTGCAAGTGATAGCAGGCGGCATACTTGGGATTCTTGTGGCGCTATTCTTTTTTGGCGGTTAATCTAGTTGAAAAATCAGAGGTTAACTGCTATAATGTGTTAAAAGCGGCTTATGACGTACTTTTCAAAAAATAAGATGCGGTATTCTAGTCAAGATATTATGTTTTGAAGACGGGCCTAAAAATCCGTTTTAGGGCATATCGATGAAGTTCCTGGTGTTGGCTTGTAACGCCCCGTTATGGGCTGATACTGGGGGTTAAGGTTTAAGGGCGATCCATAAGGGCATATGGGCGTTGACCCTTTTACCGTGGAGACCTATGATTGTGCTTATTCCTATGGGAATAAAGTATGACTTAGGATTAAACCTACCATGCGGTATCGGCTGTGGGTAGTGTAGCCTGCCTTGAGTGAAGGCGGGGGGACATCAATTTACTTGCCTTCTTTTCGGCCAAAAAGAAGGCAGGATTGTTGATAGAAACCTAATTCGCAAAAGAGGATAGGAACATAATATATTGCTTGAGGAAAACTCCTAGACCGTTCAGTTTGAGGTAGTTCTTGGATTACAGTGTGGCTAAAGGCGATCTGGCGTAGATGATGGCAACACATCTAAGGTATATTTAAAGGGAAACCACTGCTTTGGTGACAAGGAAGTATGTACCTGGGAAAACCTGCTAGACCATATACCACAAAATTTACAGGTTCTATTGTCTTAAATTTTGAAAAGTGGGTGATAAGTCGATGATTAAAGGAGTCTTAGAAGGTGCCTGCACATAAAAGAGTAAAATTTAAAAAAGTGAGAGTCAAAAAGCAATCTTTAAAGAGTTTAGGCATTATTGTGCTGGCGACTTTTACAATTGCAATGTGTTTTAGTTATATCTTTGAGGTGTTGCTCGGAGATGTACCCCTTATTATAGCTTTTTTTATGTTAATTACTATTATTTTAACAGGGATATTTTTTGATGGTATTGGCAATGCAGTTGTTTCTGCAGACGAAATAACTTTTCACTCAATGGCAGCTCAAAAAGTAAAGGGTGCAAAAGATGCTATTATGCTGATAAGAAATGCCCCTATGGTAGCCAATTTATTTAATGATGTTATAGGAGATATTGCAGGCATTATATCTGGGAGTACAGCAACGGCTATTGTTCTTGCAATAGAAGAAGGCTTTGGTATGAAATCAGTCTTGCTTTCTATTGCGATGAGTGGCTTTGTTGCGGCCTTGACGGTAGGCGGTAAAGCCCTTGGTAAAACCTTCGCTATTCGGCGCTCCCGTTATATTGTTTATTATGTTGGCATTTTTATCTATTACACGAAGGTCATATTGCACAAAAATAAGAACTAAGATGACAATCCTTCAAGATTGTCTTTTTTTAAATAGAATAGATATTAGTAGAAAGAGGAACTTATATGTTAGATCTTTTAAAGTCTATTTACTCTCCAGAAGATGTTAAAAAGCTAAAAACGCATGAGCTTATACAACTAGCAAAAGATATCAGAAATTTTTTAGTTGGATCTTTGTCTCAAACTGGAGGGCATTTAGCTTCAAATTTAGGAGTAGTTGAATTAACAGTTGCACTGCACTATGTTTTTGATTTGCCACAAGATAAGATTATATGGGATGTAGGTCATCAAGCCTATGTGCATAAACTATTAACTGGGAGAAGAAAGTACTTTAAGCATTTAAGAAAGTTAGATGGGTTAAGTGGTTTTCCAAAAAAGAAGGAAAGTTCCTATGATGTTTTTGAAACAGGACATAGTTCCACTTCGATCTCAGCAGCCTTAGGCATGGCAGCAGCACGAGATTTAAAAGGAGAAGATCATAAGGTTATCGCCGTTATCGGTGATGGCGCCCTGACTGGCGGCATGGCATTTGAAGCACTTAATCATGCAGGAAGAGGACATAATAATCTCATTGTTATTCTAAATGATAATGAAATGTCTATCTCTAAAAATGTTGGAGGGCTTTGTAAGTACTTAAATAAGCTTCGTTCTAGTAAAGATTACTTAAAAGTCAAAGAAGATGTAGAAGAAGTACTTGAAAAGGTACCTGTTGTAGGGATGAATGTTGTAAAAGTTATTAAGCGCACAAAAGGCAGTCTTAAAAGTCTATTGATACAAAATACGTTATTTGAGCAGTTAGGCATTACCTACTTAGGACCAGTAGACGGGCATTGCTATGAAGAGCTTATTGCACTTTTAGAGAATGCGAAGATTATGAAGGGACCAGTGCTTATTCATGTTAAAACGAAGAAAGGGAAGGGCTATAAACTGGCAGAACAAAATCCTAGTTTATTTCATGGTATTGGACCCTTTGATATTACAACAGGGGAGCTTAAAAGTAAAAGTAACCCACTTAATTTTTCTGCGTCTTTTGGAAGTGCCATGTGCACTTTGGCCCAAGAACAAGATAATTTAGTTGCTATATCAGCTGCTATGCCGGATGGAACAGGGCTTTTAGATTTTGCGAGGGCCTACCCAAGAAGATTTTTTGATGTAGGCATTGCTGAACAGCATGCGGTAACTTTTGCTGCAGGATTAGCAACTGAAGGATACAGGCCTGTTGTAGCTATTTATTCTTCTTTTTTACAAAGAGCTTATGATCAAATATTGCATGATGTATGCCTGCAGAATTTACCCGTTATTTTCGCAGTTGACAGGGCTGGACTTGTGGGAGAAGATGGCGCCACACATCAAGGTGTTTATGATATAGCGTATTTAAGCAGCATGCCTCATATGAAGGTTTTGTCTCCTAAAATGCCCGAAGAAATAGAAGCTGCTCT
This sequence comes from Cellulosilyticum sp. I15G10I2, assembly GCF_900095725.1. Classification (NCBI taxonomy): domain Bacteria; kingdom Bacillati; phylum Bacillota; class Clostridia; order Lachnospirales; family Cellulosilyticaceae; genus Cellulosilyticum; species Cellulosilyticum sp. I15G10I2. The sequence continues at coordinate 1,238,642 of NZ_FMMP01000006.1, read as the reverse complement.
CAGATATGCCCTTACCTTAAAAGGGCCAGTAGCTATTAGATATCCCAAAGGAACAACCCATATAAATAGTGAATTTATAAATGATTATCAAGAGATTGGATTTAAGACTCTAAAAAAAGGCAATGATTTAGTGATTTTAGCGGTAGGACGTATGGTAGAACAAGCTCTTTTAACCCATGAATATCTCATTAAACAAAACATTGAGGCTGCTATTGTTGAAGTGCCTTGCGTCTATCCATTGGATGAGACGGGTTTGCAAGCTCTTGCAAAAAGACATCGCTATATCTTTACAATAGAAGATGGTATAATAAGTGGAGGTTTTGGAGAAAAAGTATTTTCTTATCTTGTAAATCATGACTATAATCCACACGGAAGATGTTTGGGTTTCCAAAATGGAATTATTAATCAAGGTGATATTAAGAATTTATTCATTAGAGAAGGGCTTGCAGAGGATGCAATCGCTCGTCAAATTATGACAATACTCCAGAAGGAGAGCAAATAAATGGAAAGCAAAGAAAGACTAGATATACTCATTACAGAAAGAAACCTAGCTGAATCCAGAGAAAAGGCAAAAGCTTATATTATGGCAGGTGTTGTCTATGTCAATGGACAAAAAGAAGACAAACCTGGATTGCAAGTTAAACGCAGTGCAGCAATTGAAGTGCGGGAAAAGATGAAATATGTTAGTCGTGGCGGGTATAAACTTGAAAAAGCTATTGCGGCATTTAATATTGATCTCCAACAAAAAACTTGTATGGATGTAGGGGCGTCTACTGGCGGATTTACAGACTGTATGCTTCAAAATGGAGCGGACAAAGTTTATGCTGTTGATGTAGGCTACGGGCAGTTGGCTTGGAAACTTAGACAAGACGAACGTGTAGTCTGCATGGAAAAAACAAATATAAGATATGTGACGCCGGAAGATATTAAGGATGCAGTGCATTTTAGTTCGATAGATGTTTCTTTTATTTCTTTAACTAAAGTATTGCTTCCAATTTCACAGATTATTACTGTAAATGGGCAGATTATGGCGCTTATTAAACCTCAATTTGAAGCAGGCAGAGAACAAGTTGAAAAACATGGAGTTGTTAAAAATCCAAAAGTGCACAGCCAAGTTATAAGTGATGTATGGCACTATGCAAATAGTATTGGAATGGGTGTATTAGGCCTTGATTTCTCCCCCATTAAAGGACCAGAGGGCAACAGAGAATATCTGATTTACTTACAAAAAAATAGTGAAGATGTGCTGGAAGATCAAGCACTCACCATTGAGAAAATCGTAAAAGCATCTCATGATAACTTATAAACGGAGGTATTTCATGAAGCATATAGGTATTATGCCGAACTTATTAAAAGATAATCACTTAGAGATTACTAAGATCGTTGCCAAGTGGCTGGTGCAAGAAGGATTCGAGGTATATGGGGCTAGGCATATTGCTGAACAAGTTCAAGATATTCCTAACGCTTTAAATGAAGAAGAGATTTATAAGCTGTGCGATATTGTTATAGCTATAGGCGGAGACGGTACAATCTTAAGTGTAGCTGAAAAAGCTTATAGTTTTAATGTGCCCATTGTAGGTGTCAATCTAGGCCGGTTAGGTTTTTTGGCAGATATTGAGCCCTCTGATATTGCTTCTTCACTAAAAAAATTACTTGATAAGGACTATGAAATTGAAGAAAGAATGATGCTTGAGGCTAAAATTATCGCACCTAATGGACATGAATATGTTTTTCATGCACTAAATGACGTAAGTATTACTAGGGGCAGTTCTGCGCGTATAGCTGAGTTTGAAATCTTAGTGAACGGGACATTTTGTGATGTCTATCCGGCTGATGGCGTCATCGTATCTACACCTACAGGGTCAACTGCCTATAACTTATCAGCGGGAGGGCCTATTGTAGTGCCTCATGCAAAGGCCTATATCGTTACACCTATCTGTCCGCATACTATTTACTCAAAGTCTATTATTATGTCAGAAGAAGACACTGTGCAAATTAAGATTGGTCAAAATGATAGCATGAATATAGAACTCAATATTGATGGTAAAATGAAGATGTATTTAACGCCTAATCATTTTGTACAGATACAAAAATCAACTTATGTTACAAGACTCGTTAAACTGTCAGAGCTGAAATTTTTTGAAATTCTAAGGAAAAAAATAGTAGAAAGGCGCAGATAAAATGGGAATGAAAGAACAAAGACAATCGACTATATTAGGTTTAATTCAAAATCAAGAAATCGAAACACAGGAAGATTTAGCGACAGCTCTTGAAGAACAAGGGTTTAGTGTAACACAAGCTACTGTATCAAGAGATATAAGAGAACTTAAACTTACAAAAGTGGCCAGTAAAAACGGCGGACAGAAGTATGTAGTATTATCAAATTATGAGCAACAAGTTTCTGAAAAAGTTATTCGTGTGTTTAAGGATGCTTTTGTAGGTATGGACTTTGCGGGCAATATGATCGTCATTCGTACTTTAATAGGTATGGGCAATGCAGTTGCTTCTGCTATTGATGCTTTTCATCTTGAAGAGATCGTCGGGACACTTGCTGGAGATGATACGATCTTTTGCCTTGTGAGGCACCCGGAACATATAAAAACAGTAATGAACAAATTTAAAGATATATTAAGTTCTTAAATTTAGGAGTGAGTATTTATGCTAACCCATCTTAAAGCAAGCAATATTGCGCTTATTGAACAAGTAGAACTAACGCTTCATCCTCATCTAAATATTTTTAGCGGTGAAACAGGAGCGGGAAAGTCTATGCTGATAGATTCGATACAATTTGCTATAGGCAATAGAACTTCAAAGCAAATTATACGAAAAGGGCAGGACTATGCATTGGTAGAACTCATTTTTTGTGATAAGTCAGGGCTGGGATTAAAATATCTTAAGGCACATCATATTACATGTGAGAATGACACGATAAAGATTGAAAGAGTACTCTACCAATCAGGAAGAACACTTTATAAGATTAATGAGCAGACAGCAACAAGGCAAATGGTCAAGGAATTATCAGCACTTTTAATCGATGTACATGGACAACATGAGCCTCAGTCACTTTTAGACGTTTCTAAGCATATTAAAATGCTGGATAGTTTTGGTGAAGAGGCTTTTAGTGCTAAAAAAAATCATTATAAAAAGGTTTATGAGAAGTGGCAAAGTGCCAAATCCAACTTGGATAAACTTGGTGACAACGATAGAAAAAGGCTTCAGCTTAAGGATATGCTAACTTTTCAAATTAATGAGATTGCATCTGCGCATTTAAAACTTCATGAAGAAGAACAGCTTAAAGAACAGTACGAGATACTTTCACATGCAGAAAAGATTATGCGAAATGCCCAAAAAGCGTATGAATTTCTTGATGGAGAAAATGAACTCAGTGCCTCCTTGTTTTTGGGAAAAGCCATTCATGCTATAGGGGATATCAGCGGAATCAGTGGTGAAATTAATGCACTTTATGAACAATTGCTTTCTATTGAAGCCAACCTGCAGGATGCAACCTATCAAATTAGAACTTATACAGATAATATTGATTATGCACCGGAAACATTGATAGAGGTACAAAATAGATTAGATACAATTTATAGATTGAAGCAAAAATATGGTAATTCTATAGCTGAAATTTTGGAGTATAAGTATACATGTGAAGCAGAATTAAAAGAGCTTGTGGATGGTGAGTATAATGAGGAGAAACTGCTTGTAGAAGTAGCTATGCTTGAAGAAGAACTCCATGAACTTGCAGATGAAATATCAAAAAAGCGCAAAATTATAGCACAAAAGATAGAAAAAGCAATAGATGCGCATCTACATGATCTACAAATGCCTTATGCTAAGTTTGAAGTGGCAATTAATGACCTAGAGACATTTAATCGTTCAGGAAAAAATGATGTTGAGTTTCTTATTCGTACAAATTTAGGAGATGACGTGCATCCACTTTCTAAAATCGCTTCTGGCGGAGAAATATCTAGGGTAATGTTGGCTATTAAAGCAGTACTTGTCCTTGGAGATGTGATTGATACCGTGATTTTTGATGAAATTGACACAGGGATAAGTGGGATAGCTGCACAAAAGGTAGCGGAAAAGTTAGCGGTCATATCAAAAGGCAGACAGGTTATCTGCATTACCCACCTGCCACAGATAGCTGCTATGGGAGATATTCATTATTTAATTGAAAAAGAAGTTATAAAAGAAAAGACATTAACAAACCTCAAATCATTAAATGACCTTAAGATACAAGAAGAACTATGCAGACTTATGGGCGGGATTGTTACACAAAATACGATGCAAAGTGCTAAAGAAATAAAAGAATTAGCCAATAACTATAAAAAAAGTATATGTAGATAAAATGCATATACTTTTTTAGTTAAACGTGTTTTTCAAATGGATCTACAGTAATAATATCTACACCTTTTCTTGTAATAAGTTGAGTTGGCAAATATCTCCCTAGTGTTTGTGATAAGACATGATTTATGTAAATAAAATCGGCTTCAATATTTAATGCTATGTTGAATTGCAAAAATAGTTTTTCATATTGTATAAATGACTGTGAAAAAGGACATTTTAAAAATATGACAGCAAAAAAACATAGGATGTGAAGCCGGATGAAACATAGAAAAAAAAGGGTATTTTTTATTTGTTTTATAAGTTTAGTTGTATGCTTAATTATATCTAGTCCTATTATTATATCTCATTACTATCTTCCTAAAGAAGTTAAACTTATTGTAGGTAAAGAGCATATCTTTAATTTTGATATACCCCTTAAGGCAAATCTGTTAAAAGATCAGATGATTACCGTTAAAGGGGAACACGAGAGCGTTATTGATACTGGGTCTATTAGTCTCAATAAACCATTATATGTTAGCATGAATGAGGCTGGCAAAACAGATGTTACTTTATCACTTTTAGGATTTATTCCCTTAAAAACAGTATCTATACAAGCTATTCCGAATAGAGAAGTTATCCCTTGTGGTAAAATTGTGGGGATTAAAGTAGATACAAAAGGGATATTAGTTCTGGGAATAGGTCAGTTTGAAATAGAAGGTAAGATTATTTCGCCTTGCAAAGGCCTTATTGAGCCAGGAGATATGATATTAAAGTGTAATGATATGGAACTTAAAGCAAAAGAAGATTTAAGAGATATCATTGAAACGACGCAAAAAGAAAAAATAAAGCTTACTGTTTTAAGAAATAAGGAGATTAAAGAAGTGATGGTACAGCCCTCATACTCTATGTTTGACAATGAATATAAAATTGGTCTCTGGATTAGAGACAGTACACAAGGGATTGGGACGCTTACCTATATAGATCCAGAAACAGGGTCTTTTGGTGCGCTAGGACATGGCATTACAGATACAGATACTAAAAAATTAATGCCTATCCGAGAAGGGAATATTATTACTACAACAATTACACATATTAAAAAAGGAAAAAAAGGTATTCCCGGAGAAATAAGTGGTATAATTGAATATGAAGACAAAAATATCATTGGTGAAGTCATAAATAATACACCTATCGGCATCTATGGTGAACTTGATAAAAATAAAACTCAGGATATCAATGAAAAAAAAGTGCCAATTGCATTTCAGGATGAAGTGCATGAAGGGAAAGCTTCTATTTTGGTTGATCTAACAAATGACAAAGTTCAGGAATATGAGGTTTATATACAAAAAGTATCAAAGTATAGTAATGAACCTGCTAAAGGAATGATTATAAAAATAGTAGATGAAAGATTATTGAATCTTACAAATGGTATTATACAGGGGATGAGTGGCAGTCCTATTCTTCAAGATGGTAAACTTATCGGTGCAGTGACACATGTTTTTATACAAGACCCAACAAGGGGATATGGTATATTTATAGAAAATATGATTAATAATGAAAAAAGATAGTGGGAATTGTAAAAATAAAATAAAAATTACAGAAAATGGTATTGATATTTTCCAGATTATTATGTATAATTAATTTAAGATTTTTCAAAATAACATATAATTTTTAGGGGGGATATTTTTTGTTTGAACAAAAAATGAAAATACTGATAGCAGATGATAATAAAGACTTTTCGGATATTTTAATGGAGTTTATAGATAGACAAGAAGATATGCAGGTGGTAGATGTAGCTGCAAATGGTGAAGAAGCTTGTACGCTGATTCAGCAGACAGAGCCAGATATTGTGATATTAGATGTTATTATGCCTTATTTAGATGGAATAGGTGTACTTGAAAGAGTGGTCACAATGGAACTTAAAAAAAGACCTCTATTTGTAATGTTGTCAGCTGTAGGACAAGATAAAATAACAGAAAGAGCACTTGCTTTGGGGGCTGAGTACTATATTGTTAAGCCTTTTGATATGGACACACTTATTAACAGAATTAGACAGCTTAAAGCGATGTCTAGTTCTACAAGAATAAACAGTATGACTACAAATAGCAACCTTACAAGCTCTAGATCGCTCCTGCCAAAAGCAAAAGGTATGCCCACACAGCATAGTCTAGAAACAGAAGTGACAAGTGTGATTCATGAAATAGGGGTTCCAGCACATATTAAAGGCTATCAATATCTAAGAGATGCTATCATTATGGTCATCAATGATATGGATGTACTTAATTCAATAACAAAACAACTTTATCCTAATATTGCAAAACAATATAATACAACGCCAAGCAGAGTAGAGCGTGCTATTCGTCATGCCATCGAAGTAGCATGGAGCCGCGGTAAAATGGATACGATTGATAAGCTTTTCGGCTATACTGTTAATAACGGTAAAGGTAAGCCTACAAACAGTGAATTTATTGCACTTATCGCAGATAGATTGCGTCTTGAAATGCAAGTTGGATAGTCAATATTAACCTATTTAGATTTAAAAGGACTTTTAACGCATTCACCGATAGCGGTGAGGCATTAAAAGTCTTTTTTGTATACTTAGTTTTTTGAATCGCGTTATATTATATAAAGACATGATGTTATATGGATTAATCTTGAGTCTCTAAAGTAGATTTTGTCATAAAATAGACAAAATATAATAATGGATGTATAATATTCTGAAAAGTATATTGTGCAGGTTTAAACTATAGTTAGGATTGTAATGAATTTATCATTTGTGTTTTTAAGTATACGTATAGAAACATCTATTATGATTGGAAAGTGAAAGAGGATGGTAATTTGAAAAAAGAATATTTAAAGTTATATAATGTATCCTTTGGTATCTTATTATTTATGCCACCAGGATGGGTGGTCATATTTTTTGTTTTAGTTCTTGAATCATTTCTGATGAGTCAATTTTTAACGAAGGAAAGATTTAATAAATCAATAATGATAACAACAGTTATTAGTAATATTGTAAGTGGGATTATCGGTGTTTTTCTTTCAGTGACTCATAATGGTGGTTGGTGGTTAGTTTGGTGGTTTCCTTGGGTTAGTAGTAATGAAATTCGATTTGAAGATATAAATAGTTTTGTTATTTATTTTATTATAGCAATATTTTTATCAATAGTTATTGAATTAGGATCTAATATGATCATACTTCATAGAAAGTATAGCGCTAAGCAAATAGCTATAGGGACATTTCTTGCTAATATCACTTCGAATGGCATAGTTATAACCATAATGTATCTTATTAGTTTTAATTTTTAAATAATAAATTTTTATTTAATTAATTGAACGAACTATCAAGAGGACAAGTAGGAGTTAATTGACCAGTTGACGTTGTGGTGCGTAAATAGAGGCTATTTAGTATTGGAATCGTATTGAATAGAAAACACTTGTGTGCAATATAGTAAATTTAATAGGAGAGTGAGCTTATGAAGTGGGATGAGTTATTTAACGCCAATAACCAGCCATCTTATGGAGACATTAAAAAGTTTATTGGTGAAGACGAACCGTTATGGTCGGAACTACTAACTTATATTGATTCGACATATCAAATTCAACCCAAAATGTCATATAGTAAATGTTCTGCACAGCCTGGTTGGAATGTGAAATATCAAAAGAGTAGTAAATCCTTATGTACGCTATATCCTATGGACGGGTATTTTATCGCATTGGTAGTGGTAGGTACAAAAGAGGAGAACGCGGTAGAAATGGCGCTAGGAGCATTTACCCCATATGTACAAAACTTATACAGGAAAACATCTTTTTCTTGTGGTGGACGTTGGTTGATGATAGAGGTGAAAGATAAGTCTGTACTTGATGATATAAAGAGACTTATTGCAATAAGGGTAAAGCTCAAACGATAAATTCTTGCATTTGATGCTTACATAAAATATGAGCCATAGAATGTCATCCGCGACTTTCTATGGCTCATATTTTATCTTATGTTGTGAAATATATTTTACTTATATTACTGAGCTGCTTCTTCGGTTAGTGAACGTTCATCTAAAGCGACATAATCTCTGCGTTTAGCAACACTCTTATAAGCGGGGCGTATAATTTTACCCTTGTTTACAAGTTCTTCCATGCGATGTGCGCTCCAACCGGTGATACGCGCAATTGCAAAGAGTGGCGTATAAAGTTCCATTGGTAAGTTAAGCATGCTATAGACAAACCCTGAATAGAAGTCAACATTGGCACTTACGCCTTTATACATCTTCCTGACATCTCCAATAACTTTAGGGGCTAATGCTTCTACCTTTGCATAGAAGTTAAACTCATTTTCTAACCCTTTCTCTTTTGCAAGCTGCGCTGCATACTCTTTAAGGACTATGGCTCTAGGGTCAGATACAGAATAAACGGCATGACCTATACCATAAATAAGACCTGATTTATCAAAGGCTTCTTTACTGAGAAGCTTGATTAAGTAGTTTTCTATTTCTGCATCATCTGACCAATCTGAAATATTTTGTTTCATATCTTCAAACATATGAACAACCTTAATGTTAGCGCCTCCGTGTTTTGGGCCTTTAAGAGAGCCGAGTGCTGCGGCTATAACAGAATAAGTATCGGTTCCGGATGAAGTTACTAGATGGGTGGTAAAAGATGAGTTATTACCGCCGCCATGCTCAGCGTGTAGAATAAGTGCAAGATCCAGCAATGTTGCTTCAAGCTTAGTGTACTTTTTATTAGGTCTTAGCATATATAAAATATTTTCTGCCGTAGACAAATCTGGTCTTGGCGGATGGATATATAAGCTTTTATTACCATGGTAATGCGCATAGGCTTGATAGCCGTATACTGCTATGGTCGGGAAACGAGCTATGAGTTGAATACATTGTCTTAATACATTAGGCATGGAAGTATCATCTGCTTTATCATCAAAACTATACAGTGCAAGAACACTTCTCGCCAATACGTTCATAACATCTTTACTTGGCGCTTTAAAAATCATATCATTTGCAAAATTATCAGGCAATTTTCTATAGTTTCCGAGTAGTTCCTCAAACTCTGCTAGTTCGTCTTTAGTAGGTAATTTGCCAAACAGCAACAGATAGGTCGTTTCTTCAAAACCGTAGCGTTCATCTTTTAAATACCCAGCAGTAATATCACGGACATCAATACCTCTGTAACTTAACCTTCCAGGGACTGGAATCATTTCATTCTCATCAACAATATAAGAATGCACTTCCCCTATTTCAGTCAATCCAACTAATACGCCACGGCCATCTAAGTCACGTAGCCCCCTTTTTACTTCATACTTCTTAAATAATTCTGGGTTAATGTAGTTGCTGCTTTCTGATAACATAGTCAGTTTTTGGAGCAGTTCTAATTCGTTTGCAGGACAATTATTGGTAATCAGTTTAGTCACCTTCCTTCATAAAATATTTTGTATTTGTTATATAGATTATATTAAATTTATCATGATTTGATAAAAAAATCAACGTATTGAATATTTATAAAATACAAAAAATGTAAATAATATAAAATGTAGACATTATAACGTATAATGCGCACTATACCATCAATCTTTTTACTTCTGACTCCACGGGCGTAACGTAAATTGTTTTGAAGTGGTTATAAATTACCATTCCAGGTTTGGCATTCGGAATTTTTTTAACATTTTTTCTAAGTGTGTAGTCGATAGGTACATGGCTTGAGAGTCTGCCGCTGCTATAGAAAGCTGCAAGAGATGCCGCTTGTTCAAGGGTTAAATCATCTACAGCGGTATTATGTTCAAGCTTGACAATGACATGAGAGCCAGGACCGTCTTTAATATGAAGCCATAGATCAGTTGCTTTTGCAAATTTCATAGTGAGCTCATCATTTTGGTAGTTATTTTTCCCAACATAAATATCATGCCCTGAAGCAGATTTAAAGTGTAAATAGGGGAGTGTTTTTTTAGAAGCCTGTTTTTTGGAAATACCCTTACGTTTTTTGAGATAACCCATTGCAACAAGTTCTGCTCTTAGCTGCGCAATATCTTCCTTTGTTTCTAATAAATCAAGGGAGAGTAGTACAGAATCTAGATATTTTAGGTCTTCTTCAATTTGATCAAGCTGTTGAGCTGCTGCTATTTCTGTGCGTTTAGCTTTACTATATAGTTTAAAATAGTACTGCGCATTTTGGATCGCATTAAGTTTTTCATCTAGGGGGATTGTGATCTCATCATAAGGCTCCTCGTAATAATTTGTAGTAACAAAAGATTTAGACTGAGGTGGAACCTGATGAGAGTATGCTGTTAAGAGTTCTCCGTATATTTTATACAAATCTTTATTTTGAGAATCTGCTAGGGCTTTTTGCTGAATATGCTTTTTTCTTACTGCGCGGTCAATAAAAGTATGGAGCAGTTTTTTAATATCTGTTGTTTTCTGCGCGATATTAAATCGGCTGTTTTTTTCATAATAATAGCCTTCTACAAGTTCGCTTACAGAAGAAAAATGTTTTAAAGTGTATAAACTATACAAATCAAGTATCATACTATAAAAATCTATAGGAAGTTCTTCTGTATTTAAGAATAAACTAGGATCAAAGCTGTTAGTCCTAACACGTGATATCACTTTGTCAAATGCTTCGTAGAGGTTTAGGCAGGTATTTTCATCTGCGGTATTTCCGATAAGTTCAGCATCAACTTTGGCGCTTAAACATATTTCATTTGCAATAAGTGGGCTTAAACCACTGTAAGACAGATAGATGCATTTGAAAAGCGGCATGTTTTTTGAACGTATGCACTCTATAAAACAATCTTTTGTTGTCTCAAGGGGATTAAGCTTACCTTGTTGGGGCGGATAACTATAAAGTTTATTGGGAAGTACCTGGCGGACACTGCTCTTATCCGCAGAAATATGCTTGATACTGTCTAGTAAAATGCCGTCTGGCCTAACAAGCATAATATTGCTGTGTCTGCCCATAATTTCGATAATAAGGTATTTAACCTCTTTATCTCCAAGTTCATTAGTGGCTTCTATATGAAGCTTAACGATTCTTTCAAAATGAGGCTGCTCGATTTTTAAGATTCTGCCCCCGCTTAGATGCTTCCTTAGCATCATGCAAAACATAGGTGGTTCAAGCGAAGGGTTTTTTGCAAGGGTAGAAAGATGTAGTCTTGGGTAATTACTGTTAGCTGTTAAAAGTAATTTATAAGAAGTACTGTTATTCCTAATAGATAGGAGAATATCTTCTTTTTCAATTTGATAAATTTTATCAATGCGTCCATTTACAAGTAGTGTATCAAGTTCATGGACAATATTTGCAAGTACAATGCCGTCTAAAGCCATAGTAAGTATGCCTCCTTTAGATATATGGCAAAGTATAGCATAATTTTTTTGAAAATAAAAGGAATCTATGCTATAATATAATACAATTGATTTTTATAAACTGTATGCAGTGTACTTTAGATGAGGAAGCAGGGAAAAATATGATTTATAGCATGACAGGCTATGGAAGATGTGAGATAGAAGAAAATCAACGTAAAGTTACAGTCGAAATGAGTGCCATTAATCATCGTTACTTAGATATTAATATGAGAATGCCTAAGTTACTGGCTCATTTTGAGGAGGATATACGTAAAATCATCAAAAAAAAAGTAGCAAGAGGCAAGCTGGATCTCAATATTTACTGCTATAGTATGGCAACAGAAGATATCGACATCATAGTTAATGAAAATATATGCAAAGGCTATATAGAGGGGTTTTCAAAAATAGCTGAAACTTTTAATATTGAAAACGATATGAAGTTATCACATTTAATGCAAGTAAATGATTTAATAACTATTCAAAAAAAATCTGGAGACAATGATGAAGTAATGGCAACGCTTACTAAGGCACTAGAGACTGCATTAGATGAACTTTTAGTCATGCGCCTTAGAGAAGGTGAAGCACTTAAAGCAGATATTCTTCAGAAAACAGAAGGGCTCAATAAGCTTATAGAGGCTATTAGCAGCCGAAGTTATTTAGTAGTTGATGAATATAAGAGAAAGCTAGAAGCAAGAATAGCATCTCTTCTAGAAAATGTATCAGTAGATCCGGGTCGTATTGCAGCTGAGGTAGTACTTTTTGCAGATAAATGTGCTGTGGATGAGGAACTCACAAGACTTAAAAGTCACATTGTTCAGCTTGTAAGCATCTTAGAAGAAGACGGTGCTGTAGGCAGGAAACTTGATTTTTTAATGCAGGAAATTAATAGAGAAGCAAATACAATAGGCTCTAAAGCCAATGACTATACAATTACAAAATATGTTGTGAGCCTTAAGACAGAAGTTGAAAAAATAAGAGAACAAGTTCAAAATATTGAGTAGGTGTTAGGGTGAGTAATTTTATTAATATTGGGTATGGAAATATTGTAGCAGTAGATAGAATCGTAGCTATAGTTGCTGCAGAATCAGCACCGATTAAGCGGCTGATAGCAGAGGCTAGGGATAAATCCAGCCTCATTGATGCAACACAAGGCAGAAAAACAAGAGGTGTTATTATTACAGATAGTAATCAAGTTATTTTATCGGCACTTCAGCCAGACACCATGGCAAGCAGACTTATTGTTACGAAAGAATAATTATAAAGGATTTAAGGAGATACTTATGTTGAAAGAAGGATTGAAAATTGTTTTATCAGGACCCTCGGGTTCAGGCAAGGGGACTATTGTTAAGGAGCTTATCAAAAATGAGACCTTTGTACTTTCAGTATCTGCTACAACACGTATGCCGAGGCAAGGTGAAGAAGAGGGTATCCACTATTTTTTTAAAACAAAAGACGAATTTTGTGAAATGATTAAAGGGGAACAGCTTCTTGAATATGCAGTGTTTTGTGATAACTATTACGGCACACCTAAATCTTTTATTGATGAGTGTGTGGAAAATGGAAAGGATGTTATATTGGAAATAGAAGTGCAAGGGGCAGCGCAGGTTAAAGCTATTTATCCAGAGGCTATTTTTATTTTCGTTATCCCTCCTTCACTTGCTGAACTTCAAAACAGACTTGTCGGAAGAAATACAGAAACAGGTGATGTGATTAAGAAACGGTTAGAACGTGCAAAAGAAGAACTTTATTTGTATAAAGAATATGATTATGTGATTATTAATGATAATATAGTACGTGCAGCAGATTATATCGAAAAGATCGTATGCGCAGAAAAGTTAAAAAGCAGTAGGTTTGAACAAGCTATAGAAACTATGTTAAATTATCAAGGAGGCTATTAAATGTTACAACCATCTTATACACAACTTATGAAAAAATTAAATGATGAAGGTGCTTCAAAGCTTACAAGCAGGTATTCTATTGTTATTGCTACAGCTAGAAGAGCAAGGCAGATCATTGACATTGTTAATGAACAAGCAGCGCTTAATAAGGAAGCAGATAAAACAGGAGAAAAAGTGATAAGCCCTGCAAGACTCAGACAAGCGAGTGAACTTAATGAAAGGCTGAAAACCAAAAAGCCTACGTCAATTGCGGTAGACGAAATTTATAACGGTAAAATTTTAATGAGTGAGTATTATTCAGAAGAGCAGGAACAAGAATAATAATATTGTTTTTTACAGATTAAGAATAAGATATAAGGCATATGCCTTATATCTTATTCTTAATCTAATTAAAATATAAAAGCTTAAATGAGTTGCTAAGCGAGGCGTTTTAATAGAAAGAACAGGGGAATGTTATGCATAAGTATGCACAGGTCATTATTAACTTTGCAACGACAACAGAGATAGATAAAATCTTTACTTATAAGATAGAGACACATCTTATAGGTAAAGTGCAGTTAGGTCATAGAGTTAAAGTTCCTTTTGGCAGGTATAATGCACTGCAGACTGGGTATGTTATTGGGCTCCAAGAAGAAATGGAAGCTGTAGACTACAGACTAAAAGCCATAGCTGAAATGATTGAAACTGAACCTGTTTTATCTCTTATGCAGCTTGATATGGCTGAATTTATTGTTAATTATTATGGTACAAGCTTCGCTGCGGCTATTGACGTGATACTCCCCCCAGGTCTTTCGCAAAAACCTTTTGAGCAAGGTGCTGATTATGAAGATTATATTGCACTTACTGAAGATACTGGCAAAGTTCATAACTATATCAGTCAAAATGCTCACAAAAAAACTTTTGCACGTCAAAGATATTTATTAGAGTATTTACTGGTGCATCATAAGGTATTGCAAAAAGAACTGGAGAATCTCCCGGAAACGAGTAAATCTTCTCTCAAGACGCTTATTCAAAATGAGCTGGTGGTAAAACTTAAAGAAGAAAAAACACTGATAAAAGATGCGATTAATTATACAGCATTTAAGAGTCTTAATGAAGAACAGTTTAAGGCTAAGCAAAGCATTCTAAGCATGCTTACTAAGAAACAATACGATACGATTTTATTGCAAGGGGTAACTGGCAGCGGAAAGACGGAGGTTTTTCTTTATGCTATCAAAGAGGTCATAGAGATGGGTGGTTCAGCCATTGTACTTGTACCAGAAATTGCGCTTACCAAACAAACTTTAGAAAGATTTCAGGAAAGATTTGGCAATCAAGTTGCGCTTACTCACAGCCGTATGACCCCTAAAGAAAGGCAGAAGCTTTATATAAAGGCTAAAAGGGGAGAGATATCAGTTATTATTGGACCCAGAAGTGCAGTTTTTATGCCTTTTGAAAACTTAAAGCTTATTGTAGTTGATGAAGAACATGAATCAACTTATAAATCTGAAAATATGCCAAAGTACCATGCTATTGATATTGCCCAAATGCGGATGAAAAGAGAAAATGGTGTTGTGCTTTTAGCATCAGCAACACCTAGTATAGAAACTTATTACAATTGCCTAAGTAGCATCTACCAAAAAGTAGAACTTAATCATAGAATTGGCAATGCAGTGTTGCCGGAAGTAATTACTGTAGATATGCGCTTAGAGTTAAAACGAGGTAATAATGGGGTAATCAGTCAGCAATTATTTGAGGCAATAAGTACTACACTTAGAGAGGGCAAGCAAGTTATGCTCCTTATTAATCGCAGAGGACACTCTTCTTTTATAAATTGCAGAAGTTGTGGACATGTTATAAAGTGTAAGCACTGTGATGTATCTATGACCTATCATTTAAGCAGTCGTACGCTTGAGTGTCACTATTGTGGTAAAAAGCAGCCAGTCCCTGAAAAGTGTCCGGCTTGTAATTCAAAATATATACGCTTTTTTGGAAGTGGTACTGAAAAAGTTGAGGAGTATTTGACTGAGCATTTTGAAAGTTATGGTATAGGCCGGATGGATTTAGACACAACTACAGGTAAGACGGGACATCATAAAATTTTAGAGGCCTTTAGCCTGAGAAAAATCAATCTTTTAATAGGTACGCAAATGATAGCAAAAGGGCATGATTTTAAAGAAGTTGCATTAGTTGGTATTATTTCAGCTGACTTATCACTTTATATGCAGGATTTTAGAAGTAATGAAAGAACCTTTCAGCTCATTACTCAAGCTATGGGAAGAGCTGGAAGGAGTGACACAAAAGGCCAAGTGATTATACAAACTTATAATCCAGAACATATTGTACTCGAAAGAATCAAATATAATAATGGTGAACTTTTTTATAAAGAAGAGCTAAAAAATAGAGAACTGATGGGCTATCCTCCTTTTGCAAATGTTTTTACAGTACTGATTTCAGGAAAGAGTGAACACGAAGTTATAGATGCAGCCCATGCCCTCACGCAGTATTATCGCCACTACAGCCAAAGAGGCCGGGGGGTGTTTCGCATAGTTGGGCCGAGTCCGGCAGTTATCAGTAAAGTGGCTGATGAATATAGATGGAGAATCATTATTCTATCGGAGGAAAGAGACAGGCTGCTTATATTTGGGAAGTATTGTCTTCAAAAATTTAATACTATTCAAACCCGCGAAAGCATAAAAATACAATGGGATATTAATCCGCTTAGTATGATGTAAATAAGGAGGAGCTTATGGGAATAAGAACAATAAGGACAGAAAAAGAAGAGGTTCTAAGAAAAGTATCGAAATCAGTTAAAAAGTTTGACGCAAACTTATGGGTACTTTTGGAGGACATGAAAGAAACAATGTATATGGCAGACGGAATAGGCCTTGCTGCACCACAAATAGGAATATTAAGACGCATTTTTATTATTGATATAGGTGAAGGGCTCATTGAGTTTATTAATCCAGAGATAGTAGAAGCTGAAGGTGAACAGTTTGGAGAGGAAGGATGCCTTAGTGTCCCCAAAAAGTATGGGCAAGTGAGGCGGGCTAACCATGTTAAAATAAGAGCGCAAGATAGAAACGGGGAGTTTTTTGAATTAGAGGGAGAAGAACTAATGGCGAGAGCCATGCTTCATGAGTATGATCATTTAGAGGGCAAGTTATTTGTAGATCTTGTAGAAGGCGATCTAATTGATGTTACAGATCAATAAAAATAGGAGGGTTCTATGAATATTGTATTTATGGGAACACCAGACTTTGCTGTTCCGACGCTTGAGATGTTAATTGATGAAAAACACCATATTTGCGCAGTCGTGACACAGCCAGATAAACCAAAAGGCAGAGGTGGCAAAGAAACAATGCCTCCTGTTAAAGAAATAGCTTTAAAACATAATATCCCAGTTTTGCAGCCGGTAAGAATAAAGGGCGATGAAGTATTTTATAACGACATACAATCTTTAAATCCGGATCTTATAATAGTAGTAGCATTTGGTCAAATACTTCCACAAAATGTTCTGGATATTCCTAAGTATGGATGCATTAATATACATGGGTCACTCTTACCTAAGTATAGAGGGGCTGCGCCTATTCAATGGTCTATTATTAACAGAGATACAGTTACAGGGGTAACGATTATGTACATGGATCAAGGCATGGATACGGGTGATATGCTTCTAAAAAAAGAAATACCTATTACTCAAGAAGATACCTATGCCAGCTTACATGATAAAATGAAAATAGTAGGTGCCCAAACCTTAAAAGAAGCATTGCCTATAATAACAGGAGGCGGCCTCACAAGGCAAAAACAGGATGATACTAAAAGTACTTATGCTCCTATGATCAGTAAAGTTTTAGGAGAAATAGACTGGAATAAACCAAGTTATGTTATAGATGCGTTGGTGCGAGGTTTAAATCCTTGGCCAACTGGTTATACCTATTATAAAGGGGAGACCATGAAAATCTGGCAGGTACAGCCTATAGACACTACAACTGAATTTAAAGCTGGGACTATTATTAGTGCAGATAAAAAGGGAATATGCGTGCAAACAGGAGAGGGAAGCTTACTGATACAAGAAATACAAATGCCAAATAAAAAGCGTATGCCAGTATCAGAGTATATTAAAGGTAATACAATTGATGAAGGTATTATGCTTGGAATATAATGATAAGGAGTGAATATTATGGGTTTTGGATACTTGGGCTATGGTTATGGCGGCAGTGGAATATTTTTATTAATGGCAATTATCATTATGATTATCCCATTATATGCAAGCATGAAGGTGCAAAATACTTTTAATAAGTATTCCAAGATAAGAAGTTTATCGGGGTATAATGGAGAAGAGGCGGCAAAACGTATTTTAATGATGAATAACATTAACATTCCTATTAAGCCTATAAGAGGATCAATGACCGATTTTTATGATCCTATTAAAAAAGAACTAGCCCTCTCACAAACGGTATATGGAGCAAATTCCATTGCAGCATTAGGTGTTGCGGCCCACGAGGTAGGTCATGCCATTCAAGATGCAGATGATTATGCTTTTTTAAGATTTAGACATGCATTATATCCTGCAACTAATTTTGCAAGCAGATTGTCTATGCCGCTTGTCATTTTAGGGCTTATTACTGCAGGGCCGTTTCTTCAGATAGGTATTCTTTTATTTGCAATAACCACTTTATTTACAATTATTACACTTCCTGTTGAGTTTGATGCTTCAAAAAGAGCGTTAGTTAGCTTGGAGGCGAGCGGAATTTTAGGACCACAGGAACTAGACGGCGCCAAAAAAGTACTTAATGCAGCGGCGCTTACTTATGTTGCAGCTGCAATGGTATCTATTTTATCTTTATTAAGACTTATTTTGATGAGTAACAGAAGAAATAACTAAAAGGCGCTTAATTTAGCGTCTTTTACTTATTGTTTATATAATAAATAACATAGCCGGACAGCTCTCTTTAGACTTCTAGCTAGGATGATAAAGAGGCAAGAGAGAAAGGAATTATTATGAATACTAAAAACGCAAGAGAACAAGTTGTGGATCTACTTATGGAGATAGAAAAAGATAAAACTTATGCACAACTTCTGCTAAAACAAGCGTTAAATCATACAGAACCAAAAAGCAAGCCTTTTATTACTGAAGTTGTATACGGTACCTTAAAATATAGATTGAAATTAGACTATATTATTAATTCTTTTTCAAAGACACCTATCCGTAAGATGAAGCCTCTTATAAGAAACGTAATGAGAATGAGTGTTTATCAAATGTTTTATTTAGATAAAGTACCCGTTTCTGCTGTTATTAATGAGGCTGTTAATATTGTTAAAAAAAGAAAATTTGGTAACTTGTCAGGATTTATTAACGGGGTGCTGCGTGAGATAGATAGAAATAAAGAAAAAATAGCTTATCCTGATAAAAATAAAGATTTAACAGGTTATCTAAGCATTATTTATGCGATACCCGATTGGATTATAAAAGAATGGTTAGCGGTATATCCGGAAGACTTAGTTGAAAAGATCTGCAGTGCACTTAATGAGAGAGCCCGAGTATGTATTCGTATTAACACATTATGTACATCAAAAAAAGAAGTTATGGAAATTTTAAATCAAGAAAACATTTTATTTGAACCAGGCAATTTATTAGATGAAGCTTTGTATATTAAACAGGTAGATAATTTGCAAAATCTTTCTTCGTTTAAAGAAGGGATGTGGACGGTGCAAGATGAAAGTGCGATGTTAGTTGCTAAAGTAGTCAGACCAAAACCAGGTGAGCATATTTTAGATATGTGCAGTGCACCGGGCGGTAAATCTATTCATATGGCAGAACTTATGCAAAACAAAGGCGAAATCATAAGTGCAGACGTCCACGCTCATAAGCTTGAGCTTATTGAAAAAAATGCAAAAAGAATGGGCGTAGATATTATTAAACCCGTACTTCAAGATGGGACACTATTTCGTAAAGAATGGATAGGGGCATTTGACCGTGTGCTTTTAGATGCGCCCTGTTCGGGTCTTGGTATTATGAAGCGAAAGCCTGATATACGCTATAGCAAGAGTCTTCAGGATTTAAAGGGAATTGTTCAGCTGCAAAAGGCATTGGTTAATCATGCTGTAAAGTATGTTAAAGAAGGAGGGGTTTTAGTTTATAGTACTTGTACCCTTTCAAAGCCGGAAAATGAAGAGATGGCCTCCTATATTGCAGATGAATTAGGTTTAGAATTATACGATATAGCAGATACTATACCTAAAGAACTGCATGCTTATATCAAGAATCAAGGCATGGTTCAAATTTTACCTTTTGTAGCAGACACAGATGGGTTTTTTATAGCAGCCTTTAAGAAAAAGAGGATATAATCTATGAACGATATTACAAGCAAAGATTTAACGACGCTGCAAGAGCTTATGAAAACTTATGGAGAAAGTGCCTTTAGAGCTAAGCAGCTTTTTGAGTGGCTTCATAAAAAGATGATATGGGATTACGATGAAATGACCAACATTCCCCATGGTCTTAGAGAAAAGTTAAAGCAGGATTATCCTATCATTCAGATGAAAATAGCAAAAAAATATACTTCTCAATTAGACGGAACCATAAAATACTTGTTTGAACTCCAAGATTCACATATAATAGAAGGTGTTTTGATGCGATATAAACATGGGAATTCTATATGTATCTCATCTCAAGTAGGATGCAGAATGGGATGTAAGTTTTGCGCGTCGACTATAGGCGGACTTGTTAGAAATCTTTCAGCGGGAGAAATGCTGGCACAGATTTATAAAGTACAGGAAGACATCAAAGAGCGTATTTCTAACATTGTTATAATGGGAAGTGGTGAGCCGTTAGAAAAGCTTGATATTACGATGCAATTTATTCAGCTGATTAATAGTAAGCTTGGACAGAATATTGGGCAAAGACACATTACATTGTCTACTTGCGGACTTGTACCGGCTATTTATGAACTTGCGGATATGATGATGCAAGTTACTTTAGCTGTATCACTCCATGCACCTACAGATGAAAAAAGAAAAAGGATCATGCCTATAGCACACAAATATTTAATAGCTGATATACTAAAGGCTTGCAGATATTATACAGAAAAAACAAGCAGAAGAATTACTTTTGAGTATGCACTTATAGAGGGAGAGAATGATACAGAAGAAGATGCCAGAGAATTAGGCAAGCTTTTAAGCGGTCTTTTATGCCATGTTAATCTCATACCTGTTAATCAGGTAGAAGAGAGGACGTATAAAAGCAGCCATGTTTCAAGTATAGAGAAATTTATGAAATTATTAAGTGCATATGGTATACAAACTACCTTGCGCAGAAAGCTTGGGTCAGATATTGATGCGGCCTGTGGACAACTACGTAACAGGTATATTAAAGAGCGAGGTGAATAGCGTGATAGCTATTGGCAAAGTAGATATTGGCAAGAAAAGAAAAAAAAATGAAGATGCTTTATTTGTTTCAGATAAGCCTGTAGGCATTCTACCTAATCTATACATTGTGGCAGATGGCATGGGTGGGCATAAAGCTGGTGGAACAGCGAGCAAACTAGCTATTGAATCTTTTTGCAGCTATGTTGAGACACATGATACACTGGATATTAAAACAAGAGAAGATATTATAAGACTTATTAAAATGGGCATTTTGCATGCTAACCATATGATTTACGAACAGGCAATGCATGATGAGAGCTATAAAGGCATGGGTACCACCTTTACTGTGGCAACTGTCATTGAGGATATTTTATATTTAGCCCATGTGGGTGATACGCGTTTGTATCTTATCAATCGTAATAGTATTTTTCAAGCAACTACTGATCACTCGTTGGTTCAGGAAATGCTTACACAGGGTTATATTTCAGAAATTGAACTTAAAGAGCATCCACAAAGGCACATTATTACGCGGGCGGTTGGTACATATGAAAAAGTAAAGATAGATACTTTGATGTATGATATGGGTAAAGTAGAGTATATCATATTATGTTCAGACGGCCTCACATCTATGATTACGGATTCTGTTATACACAAGATTGTATATGATCATGAAGAAGATTTAGAAAAGATAGTAGATACATTAATACAAGAAGCAAATGAACAAGGCGGATTAGATAATATAGCAGTTGTAATTGCAAAGAAATACGAGGTGAACAAATGATGATAACACCAGGAACGATACTAGGGGATCGCTATGAAGTTATTGAAAAGATAGGCGCAGGTGGTATGTCTATCGTTTATAAAGCAAAGTGCAATAGATTGCAAAGATTTGTAGCCATTAAAGTGCTTCGCGAAGAGTTTGTTACAGATGAGGAATTTGTAGCTAAATTTAGAAAAGAAGCCTTAGCAGCAGCGAGTCTTTCGCATCCTAATATTGTAGGTATTTATGATGTAGGGAGTGATCAAGACCTGCATTATATTGTAATGGAATATGTGGAAGGTAAGACTTTAAAAGATCTGATTGCCGAAGAGGGACCATTTGACTCTAAAATGGTGTTAGAGTTTGGTGTACAAATTGTATCAGCACTAAGACATGCCCATAGAAAAAAGATTATTCATAGAGATATTAAACCTCAAAATATATTAGTAACTCATGATAATGTTTTAAAAGTTACTGATTTTGGTATTGCTAAAGCCGTTGATTCTTCTACTGTTGTGGCAACGGGTAATGCCATCGGTTCAGTGCATTATTTTTCTCCAGAGCAGGCTAAAGGCAAATATGTTAATGAAACAAGTGATTTGTATTCATCTGGTATTGTGCTATTTGAACTTGCCACAAGAAAATTACCTTTTGAAGCAGATTCGCATATTTCAATAGCACTTAAGCATATTAATGAAGATTTACCACTGCCTACTACATTTAACCCTGATGTCATGCCTAACTTGGAAAAGCTTATTTTAAAAGCAACGCATAAAAGCCAAGCAGCAAGATATCAAAATGCAGATGAGATGCTAAAAGACATGAAAGGTATCCTGGGTAATCCTGGATACATTGTAGAAAGTAATGAAGTATCGGATCATACGATCTTGTTAACAGATGTTGAAACTGAATATATCAGAAATAATGGTAATAAATTGAATAAAAATACCAGCCTTAAAAGTTCAAGTATTTATACGGAAGGTCCAAATCTAGAGGTAAAAGAAGAAGAGGAAGAAGAAATTTCTACACTTTATAAAGTACTTGTGAGTGTAGGCGGAGTATTAGCTACTTTAGTATTAATATCTATTATTACTGTAGCGCTTGTTGTATGGCTTCCTGGGATGAATAAATCAAAGGAAGTACTTGTACCTAATCTTACAGGTAAAACGTTAGAGCAAGCTGAAAATCTTCTTAAATCCTATAAATTAAAGTTAAGTGTTATAGGTGAAGAAGCAACTGATACAGTACCTGAAGGAACTGTTTTTAAACAAAATCCTGGTGAGAATAACCGTGTGAAGCCTAATACAGTGATAGAGGTTACACTAGCTGGAGAGGTTACAGCTGAAGAACCAGACAGAACCATACCTGATTTAATTGGATTAGATCGGCTGAGTGCTGAAAAACTCTTAAATGAGTATGGTCTATCCTATGATATCGAAGGTGCCTATGATAACATTGTTGAAGTAGGTAAGATTATGGATCAAACACCAGTATCTGGGGGACGTATCTCACCAGAAACAAGAGTAACGCTCATTGTAAGTAAAGGTCCTCAGGTGGTATTAGCCAATGTGCCTAATCTAGCAAATATGACGGTACAGGATGCAGAGATAAGTCTGCGCAATGAAAAGTTAAGGCTAGGAGCACGTAAAGAAGATTATAGTGATACAGTTTCCCAAGGTCTAATTATCAGTCAAACAGTTAGTCCTAACAGACAAGTTGAAGAAGGGACTGCAATTGATGTGGTGATCAGCAAAGGCAAGAAAGAAGAAGTTCAGCCTGAGCCGGAGGAAACAATACCAGATACACCAAAGCCATCAGATAACAACGTTGTTACTAAAATATTTACGTTAGCCAATATACCTTTTGATATTGAAACAAAAGACGTTTATCATGTGATGATTAAACTTACAACTGAAGATGGCTCTAAAATAGTTTTTGATCAACAAGTTAATAAAGATCAATTCCCATTGAATATTCCTATAAAAGGAAAAGGAAAAGGTACGCTAGACACTTATTTTGATGGGAAGACGATACCGTCTTATCAGGATGAAATTGACTTTAATGAGGTGTAGCAGTATGGTACAAGGTACTATTATAAAGGGCATTGCAGGATTTTATTATGTAGAAGCTGATCAGACAATCTATGAGTGTAAAGCACGAGGTAAATTTAGAAAAGATAATATTGTCCCCTTAATAGGGGATAATGTTCTGATTACATTAGGTACAGAAGAAAATTCTGGAGATAAATACCAAGTCGCAGTCATAGAAGAGATACTAGATAGAAAAAATAGCTTGATAAGGCCCCCGGTTGCAAATATTGACCAAGCCATTGTTGTATTTTCGGTAACTTATCCAGAAATTCATTTAGATCTCCTAGATAGATTTCTGATTACGATTGAAAAAGAAAATATTACACCTTATATCGTTCTTAATAAGATTGATGATGGCAAGGAAGAAGACTACCACAATGTGGTAGAGACTTATACACAAGTGGGCTATGAAGTCTTATGCCTATCCGCAAAAAAGGCAATCAATATTGAACTTCTAAAAGCAAAACTAAAAGATCGGACTACTGTTTTTGCAGGACCTTCAGGTGTAGGCAAATCTACATTATTAAATACAATTGAAAAAGGATTAAGTCTAGAAACAGGCGAAATGAGCCATAAGATTAAAAGAGGTAAACACACTACAAGGCATGTAGAGCTTATTCCACTTAGTATGGGTGGGTTTGTTCTGGATACGCCAGGTTTTACCTCTCTTCAATTAGAAGGTATTGATAAAGATGATTTGAGATATTATTTTAGAGAGTTCAAAATTTACGAGGGATTATGCAAATTTAATGGATGCTCACATACACATGAACCTGGGTGTGCAGTTAAACAAGCCTTGGAAACTGGTAAGGTTTTAAAACCGAGATATGACAGTTATATAACTTATTATAATCAATTACAAGATATAAGGAGATGGTAAAATGGTTAATTTAGCACCCTCGATATTATCAGCAGATTTTTCCAATCTAGAAAGAGATATTAAATGCGTGCAGCAGGCAGGCGTAAAATATATTCATGTAGATGTAATGGATGGCAGTTTTGTGCCGAATATTACGCTTGGTGCACCTATTGCAAAGTCTATAAGAAAGCACATTACAGGGATAATGGATGTTCATCTTATGATTGATAATCCTGATAAATTTCTAGAGGATTTTAAAGAGGCGGGAACAGATATTTTAACAGTTCATTTAGAAGCAACCCGTCACATCCATAGAACAATACAAGCTATTCATGCATTGGGTATGAAGGCTGGAGTATCTATTAATCCTGGGACACCTGTAAGCCATCTTAGGCCTATTATAGAAGATGTTGATTTGGTACTGATTATGTCGGTTAATCCAGGATTTGGAGGACAAAAATTTATTCCATATTCTCTTTGCAAACTTCAAGAAGTTAAACAATTGGCTGATAAATATAATCAAAATTTATTAATAGAAGTAGATGGCGGCGTAACCCTTGATAACGTAAAAAGGATAGTAGATGCGGGGGCAAACCTTATTGTAGCTGGCTCATCAGTATTTAATGGCACGGCTACAGCAAATAATGCACAGAAATTTTTACAAGCGTTTAAAACTTATGAGGACTAGAGGATGAAATGCCTAATATTTGCGAATGGGGACTATGGAGACTATTCCTTTTGCAGGGATATTGATACGTATGATTATATTATTTGTGCTGATAATGGCATGAAGCATGCAAAAGTTTTAGGGATTGTACCAGACCTTATAGTTGGAGATTTTGATAGTGGGGTGGCGCAGGATCTAGATTTTTTTAAGGATAAACATGTTAGTGTACAAAGTTTTTCTTCTGTAAAAGATGAGACGGATACTGAAATAGCCCTTGATAAAGCTATAGATAAAGGAGCAAGCAGGGTAGACATTTATGGCGGGGTGGGAACGAGGTTAGATCATACGCTGGCAAATGTACATCTTTTGTATAAGGCGCTTGGTCAAAAAGTTGCTGCAAGACTCATAAATCCTTATAATGTGGTATATCTTATTGATAAGTTTATTGAAATAAATGGTGAGCCGGGTACGTTTATAAGTTTATTGCCTTTTAGCAGTGAAGTGTCAGGTATTTATACAACAGCACTTGGATACAGGCTGCAAAACGGTATATTAAGACAGGGGAAGCCTTGTGGGGTAAGTAATTATATGGTAAGTGAGAAAGCGACCATTTCAATAGAAAAAGGATTGTTATTAGTTATCAAAGCAGTTGATTAATGATAAATTCATAAAAAATGAGCCAATCGTGCTCTTTTTTTGTATGTAAGAATATTATAATTATAGATAACTAACAAAGAAGGTAGGAAATGTTATGAAACGAAGAATAACAGGTCTTTGCTGTTTTTGTATAGGGCTAGGTATGCTGATGGTCATTATTATACCCGCACTTGGATGGATTTTTACGACAGCTATTATCCTTATAGGAATCGGATGTGGTATGTTTAGATGTTAATTATAAAACGCATAAAAAATTAATAGCGAACATCTTAAAGGATGTCCGCTTTTTAAGTAAAGAGCAATCTTAAATTCATTAATTAGGCACGTGCAACTAAGTTAGAACGTAAACAACGTGTACATACGTTCATAGTTTTAACAGCTCCATTTTGAGCTACTCTAACTTTTCTAACGTTTGATTTCCACATTTTATTAGATCTTCTATGAGAGTGGCTAACTTTAATACCAAAATGTACGTTTTTTGAACAGATTTCACATTTTGCCACTTTGAACACCTCCTTGATTTTAAATCCGTGACATAACAAACTATATTGTAGCAGATAATAGATAATATTTCAAGTATTGATTGCGTTTTATTTTTTATAGATTAGGTTAGAAATTTTTTAAGAGGATTACCACTTTTTTCTCAAGAGACTATGTGATATAATGATGTGAAGTTGATAATATTATAGAGAAACAACATATAACTTTGAGTTATTCATTACTATCATGTTGTTTCTCAGAAGGATTTCACATCACCTATTATGATGAATAACTAAAATTTAAAGATGTGAAATCTATAGAAATAATATGACTCATATAAATGAGATGGGTAGAGATTAGGAGGACTGTTATATGCCAAGTAAATTTACGAGCGAATATGGAAATATTGTGATTGATGAGGATGTTATTGCACAAATAAGCGGAATCATAGCCATGGAGTGTTACGGGATAGTCGGTATGGCAGCACGTAATGTTAAAGATGGTATTGTTCATCTTTTAAAAGGGGATAGTTTAACCCGTGGTGTAGCTGTACGCTTAAATGAAAACAATGTAAGCATTGATTTTCATATTGTAGTAGAATACGGTACAAAGATCTCAGCAGTAGCTGATAATTTAATGAGTACAGTAAAATATAAAGTAAAAGATATTCTAGGCATAGACGTAGAGCACATTAAAATATTTATTGAAGGTGTAAGAGTAGATAAAGAATAAAAGCTGTTTTAAAGAACGAAAGGTTTGAGGAGGCATATAAGGTGAAATTAAAAGCAATAGAGGCAAAGCAATTGCAGGCAATGATTATAGCAGGAGCCCAGCTGCTAGATGAAAAGAAACAAATGATAAATGAACTCAATGTATTTCCAGTCCCAGATGGAGACACAGGTACAAATATGTCGCTAACAATGTTAGCTGCAGCCAAAGAAGTAGGGATGGTAGATGGCAGCAGTGCTGCAGAAGTTGTTAAAGCGGCAGCTGTGGGTTCATTAAGAGGTGCAAGGGGGAACTCAGGTGTCATTTTATCACAGCTTATTCGGGGCTTTGCAAAAGGGATTGAAGAACACGTAGAAGTAGATACAATTGTTCTTGCTAATGCTTTTCAAAAGGGTGTTGATACAGCTTACAAAGCAGTTATGAAGCCTAAAGAGGGCACAATACTTACCGTTGCAAGAGAAGTTGCGATTAAAGCACTAGAAATTAGTCTTGAGACTTCAGATATCGAGACATTTATAAAAGTAGTATTAGAACATGGGTATATGATATTAAGCCAAACCCCTGATATGCTGCCAGTTTTAAAAGAAGCTGGAGTCGTAGATGCTGGGGGACAAGGACTATTATGTATTCTTGAAGGTGCTGCTAGAGTTATCATAGAGAACCTTGAAGTTGAAATTGAAAAACCAGAAATCAGCTCAAGTGTAGCAGCCTTTAGTGCGCTTAAGAACTTCAAAACTGAAGACATCACATTTGGATATTGTACCGAATTTATTGTGGAAAGAGTACAGAGCTTAGAATATGATGAAGAAGGCACTAAGTCCTATTTAGAGAGTATTGGAGATAGTATTGTTGTTGTATCTGACGAAACCTATATTAAAGTACATGTTCATACAGATAACCCAGGGCTTGCCCTCCAAAAAGGCTTAGAGTTTGGCGCACTTAATCATATTAAAATTGAGAATATGCGTACACAGCATTCCTCTATTTTTCATGATAATGCTTCCCAAGAAACTGAAAGCCACGTACCTAAAAAGGACTTAGCTTTTGTTGCGATAGCTGCCGGAAGTGGCATTTCGGAAATCATGCAGAGCCTTGGTGTGGATGTAGTCATTGAAGGTGGACAGACTATGAATCCAAGCACAGAGGATATTCTAAGTGCTATTAAAAAATGTCATGCAAATGAAGTCATAGTTCTTCCAAATAACAAAAATATTATTCTGGCAGCAGAGCAAGCAGCTATTATAGAGGAAGAAGTTAAAGTGCATGTAGTACCTACAAAAACATTACCGCAAGGTATAGCTGCTATGATTGCACAAGACGGCACGTCAAAAGATGCCAGTACCGTTATCGCCGATATGAAGGAAGCGATTGCGCTTGTAGAAACAGCTCAAATTACAATAGCGGTCAGAGATACGGTGATAGAAGGCGAAAACATTATAGAGGGTGAATATTTAGGGATTTTAGAAGGTAAAATAGTAGTACATCACAAAGATCTTAAAGAAACTTTTATGTCATTACTTAAACAGATGAAAGAAGATGCTGAAGTTGTGACGATCTACTATGGTGAAGATATTACAGAAGAAACAGCAAAGGCTTTTAAATTAGACGCTGAAAATATCTATCAAGATGCAGATATAGAACTTTATAACGGCAGCCAACCTGTCTATTATTTTATGATATCGGCAGAATAATAGGTAATAAGAAGTGAAAAAAGAGTAGGAAGTGCCGATTTTTATCGGCACTTTTAGTTTAGGTTAGTTTAGGAGGTAGTTTTATGGTGTTAAATCAGTCGATACTTACTTTAAAAGGAGTTGGGGCCCAGGTAGCTGCAAAGCTTAATAGGCTGCAAATCTACACATTAAAAGATATGATTGAACACTACCCGAGAGAATATGAAGACAGAAGAAAGATTACGCCTATTAGTGAGTGTGTCATGAATGAGCATAATAATATTCTGGCAGCAATTGTTTCAAAACCTCAAATAACTAAAAAAGCAGGCAAGATCATTGTGAGCTTTAGAGTAAAGGATGAAACAGGAAGCATTTATATTGTTTTTTATGGACAAGCTTATATGAAAAACAACTTTGAAGTGGGAGAACAGTACTTATTTTATGGCAAAATAAAACATAAGTATGCAAAGATAGAAATGGAATCTCCAGAGTATGAAAAAGTAGCGGTACCTAATCAGATTGAGCAAATTGCAAAGATTACCCCTATTTATAATGCGACCTATAAATTATCACAGAAGGTGATAAGAGGTCTTATAGAAAAAAGTCTGGATTTATGTATGCCTTTTATTATAGATTATTTGCCACAGTCTATCAGAAAAGAATATCAGCTGGTAGATAAGAAGAATGCGGTTATGAATATACATTTCCCACAAAATTCAGAGGCTTTTTTTGAAGCTAGAAAAAGGTTGGTTTTTGAAGAACTATTTATGCTACAGCTTGCCTTATACAGTCTTAAATCTGATTTTTCAAAAAAAACACTTGGTATAGCTTATAAAATACCTGATACATTGAGTCTGTTTTTAGATAAACTGCCATATGAACTTACGAATGCTCAAAAGTACGTACTTAATGAGATCATGGAAGATATGAAAAATAAAATGGCGATGAACAGATTGGTTCAGGGGGATGTAGGATCAGGAAAAACAGTTATTGCGGCAATTGCATTATTTTTAGCACTACAGAATGATCATCAGGCAGCACTTATGGCACCTACAGAAGTTTTGGCTATTCAGCACTATGAATTTTTAAGAGAACTTATGCTACCATTTAAAATAGAAGTAGGGTTACTTACTGGATCAACAACTAAAAAGCAGAAGCTAGAGATTATTGAGGGACTTAGAAAAGAAAAAATTAAGCTGATAATAGGCACCCATGCGCTCATTGAGGATCATATTGAAATACCAAAGCTTGGACTTGTTATTACTGACGAACAACATCGATTTGGCGTAAGACAGAGGTTAAAGCTTTCAGAAAAAGGCCTTACACCAGATGTTATTGTAATGACAGCTACGCCTATTCCAAGAACATTAGCATTAATTCTATATGGTGATATGGATATTTCCATTATCAATGAACTGCCTCCAGGAAGACAGCCTATTAAAACAAATGCTGTGGATTCGGCTTATCATACAAGAATCTATCGGTTCATTGAAAAGGAAGTGCTATCAGGAAGGCAGTGTTATATTATTTGTCCTATGGTAGAAGACAATGATACAAACAGTGATCTGCAAAATGTATTAGACTATAGTGAGCATCTTAAGACCGAAATATTCCCAACACTTACCATTGACTATTTGCATGGTAAAATGAAGCCCAAAGAAAAAAATGAGATCATGAGAAGGTTTGCAGCAGGCATTACGCATATTCTTGTTTCCACAACAGTTGTAGAAGTAGGGGTGAATGTACCCAATGCAACGATTATGCTTATCGAAAATGCAGAACGATTTGGACTTGCACAACTTCATCAGCTAAGAGGAAGAGTAGGCAGAGGCACACATAAGTCTTACTGCATATTAGTCAGTGATTCAAAAAACAAGGTCACAAAGAAGCGTCTTAAAATCATGGAAGAAACGACAGATGGTTTTGTTATTGCAGAAACAGATCTTAAATTAAGAGGCCCAGGTGAATTTTTTGGAACAAAACAACATGGGCTACCTGAAATGAAGATTGCAAATCTTTATACGGATGCAAAAGTTCTAAAAGAAGTTCAAAAGTGTGTGAAAAAGATACTTGCGCTGGATCCTGACTTAGAATCTTCAGAAAATGAAATATTATATGATGAAATAAAACAACGTCTCAGCAAAGAAGAACTTCATCATGCACTTTAGCAGCGGTTATTAAGGAGGGAAAGTTTTGAGAGTAATTAGCGGAAAATGCAGAGGGACGAGGCTTATTGCGCCGGAAGGTACCCTAACAAGACCAACGGTGGACCGTATTAAAGAAACTTTGTTTAATATTATTGCGTTTGATATCCCACAGTGTATATTTCTTGATTTGTTTGGTGGCAGTGGCGCTATAGGGATTGAGGCTTTAAGCCGCGGCGCAAAGCAAGCTGTATTTGTTGAGAAGGATAAAAGTGCTTTAGCTTCTATCAGGAAGAATTTAGAAAGAACAAAATTACAGGACATGGCGGTTATCTATGAAAGTGATGTTAGAGCTGCTTTAGATCAGCTTAAAAATAAATCTCAGAAATTTGATATTATTTTTTTAGATCCGCCATATGCTATGGGTGATATTGAAAGTGTTCTACGTAAAATTGCTGAAAACGAATTATTATATGAAGAAGGTTATATTATTTTAGAAAGAAGCACAAATACTCTTGTATCTTTACCACAAAATTTGGTATTATGGAAAGAAAAGACATATAAAACGACTACACTTAGTTTTCTGAGAAAGGAAAAAGACAGTGAAAATAGGAATTTATCCAGGGAGTTTTGATCCCGTTACTAATGGGCATATGGATATTATCGAGAGAGCATCAAAAGTAGTAGATAAACTCATTGTATCAGTACTTATGAACCCAAGAAAAAACACGGGGTTGTTTACAATTGATGAGAGAATAGATATGCTTAAAGAATGCACCATACATCTTTCAAATGTTGAAATAGATAGTTTCTCAGGGCTTTTAGTAGATTATGCAAAGTATAAAGAGGCTAGTATTATTGTACGAGGACTTAGAGCTGTTATGGATTTAGAGCTTGAAATGCAAATGGCGCAAATTAATAAAAATATGTCACCAGAAGTAGAAACAGTTTTTCTTGTAACTCAGGCAAAATATTCATTCCTAAGTTCAAGTGCAGTTAAAGAGCTCGCTTTATTTCATGGAGATTTTGATGATCTGGTACCTCACTTTGTGAGAAATAAACTAAAAGATAAATATAAGTAAGGGGGATGTAAAGTGGAAAACAGCAAATGCGGAGAAATAGCTATTTTATTAGATCAATTAGAAGATATTATTGAAGAGGGCAAGCCGAGCTTCTTATCAGGTAAAATTGCAATAGATAGAGAGCAACTTATTGACGTCATAAGAGACATCAGACTCAAATTGCCTACAGAAGTACAGCAGTCTATATGGATTGTTGAAGAGCGTAACAAAATATTAGCAGAAGCTCAAAAAGAAGCACATATTATTATAGAAGAGGCGCATGAAAAACTTCAAAGTCTCATTGAACAGCATGAAATCACACAATATGCTACTGAGCGAGCAGAACATATCATTGAAACTGCAAGGCTTGATGCGAGGCAAATCCATATGGGTTCAGTTGAATATGCAGAAGAAATATTTAAAGATGTAGAACTTAGATTGAAAGTTTCGCTCGAAACAATACATAAAGAAGTACAGCAATTTGAAGGGTATATTACAGATGTACTCCGAGAAATTTATGATAATCGTCAAGAACTTAAAGGTATGAGCAGCCAAATGAATCAGACGAGAGACTAAAAATAACACTAGAAAGTGTTATTTTTTTTCATTTAATACACATAATAATAAAAGTAACTCATATTTATAAAAATAAATCTCATTAACAAGAGATTTGCGATCAAGAAGTTGTCATGTAGAAAGTATCTTTCCTATAGGTAGAACTTGTTATATAGACAAAAAAAATATTAAAGCTTATAATTGTATCGTAGTATTAAAATTAAAAAGAAGATAATAGGAGGGGAATATGTGGCAAAATTAGTTAAAGGCTACACCTTAATTGAAGATGAATACATTAAAGAAATTGATAGCAAAGTTAATATTTATAGCCACGATCAAACAAAGGCAAGGATATTATTTATAGAAAATGATGACGTTCACAAGAGTTTTTGCATAGGATTTAGAACACCTCCCCATGACAGCACTGGCGCACCGCATATCATAGAACATTCTGTGTTATGCGGATCAAAAAAGTATCCCCTTAAAGATCCTTTTGTAGAACTGGCAAAAGGTTCATTAAATACTTATCTTAATGCGATGACTTATCCAGATAAAACGTTATATCCTATTTCAAGTCAAAATGATAAAGACTTTTCTAACTTGATGGATGTTTATTTAGATGCAGTATTTTTCCCTAAAATATATGAAAATCCTGAAATACTTAAACAAGAAGGTTGGCGTTATCATATTGAAGATAAGAATGCGCCTATCGAATATAAAGGCGTTGTGTATAACGAAATGAAGGGTGCTTTTTCATCCCAGGAAGAAATAGGATTTAGAATGATAAAAGAATCTTTATTTCCAGATACAGCTTATTCTCATGAGTCTGGAGGATCACCAAAGTATATCCCAGATCTTAGCTATGATGATTTTTTAGACTTTCATAGAACGTATTATCATCCTTCAAATAGCTACTTATGTTTATATGGTAATATAGATATTGAAGAAACTCTAAGTTATATTGATAATGAATATTTTTCCAAGTTTGCGTATAAAGATATTGACAGTCAAATTAAACATCAGCAGCCTTTTGAAAAAATAATAGAAAAAAAGGGTTATTACTCAGCAACCGAAGAGAATAACAAAGGTCTTTTTTTATCTTATAACTTTGTGATTGGAGAAGTAACTGACAGAAAATTAGTGCTGGCAGTAGCAATACTTGAGTATCTGCTCTTAGACACACCGGCATCGCCACTAAAAAAAGCACTTATAGCTGAAGGTATAGGAGAAGATGTATATGGCATGTTCCAAACACATCTTAAACAACCTGTCCTGAGTATAGTTGCTAAAAGTGTACCCGAGGAAAAAAGAGAAAGATTCTACACATTGGTATTAGAAACACTTGAGAAGATTGCAGATGAAGGTATTCCACGGCATCTTTTAAAAGGTGCGATTCAAGTTAAGGAGTTTGAGCTTAGAGAAGGCGATTCAAGCGGGCACTCTAAGGGGCTTTTTTATGCACTTGCAGCTATAAAAAGTTGGGTTTATGATGTATCCCCATATATTTACTTAAAGTATGATGAGGATATTGAGGCGCTTAAGGCGCAAATAGATACGGGATATTTTGAAAATCTTATTAAGCAATATCTTTTAAAGAATAATCATGGCAGTAAAATTGAACTTTATCCAAAGCTTGGACTTGAAAATGAGCTGGAAGAAGAAGTAACACATAAACTAGAAATATTAAAGAAAAATATGACAGAAGATGCGATAAGACAAATGGTTGCTGATACAGAAATATTTAAAAAGTTTCAAGATCAACTAGATTCTGAAGAAGTACGTCAAAATATTCCCCTTCTGAAAAAAGAAGATTTAAGAAGAAAAGTCACATATCCACGGTATAATATAATCTCTAAGCATGAGACAACTTATATTGTGACACCTATTTTTACGAATAAAATTGCCTACATTAATTGGTATATTAAACTGGATGATCTTGAAGATAAATATATGCCCTATTTAGGGATGATAGTGGGAATGCTCGGAAAGCTTGATACAAAGCATTATAAGTATGAAGCTTTATCCAGTACAATTGATGAAAATATTGGGGGAATAGAGTACCATATACAAGCCCTTAATGATAATCGTGCACTTAATCAATATTTGCCAGTTTTTCAGTTAAGATCAAAGGCGTTAATTGATAAAGTACCTCAGCAAGTAGCACTTTTAAAAGAAATTTTGCAAAATACGTTACTAGAAGATGAAAATAGAATCATTGAGGTTATTAGAGAAATGAAGGCTATGATGGAAGCGGCGATAAGCAGTGAAGGACATCGCATTGCTTATGGAAGACTTCTTTCAAATCTTTCAAATGCAGAACACTTTGAAGAAAAAACTAAGGGGATTACTTTCTATCACTTTGTCTGTGAAATAGAAAAAGATTGGGTCAATAGACAGAGTGAAACAATCACAATGCTTAAGAGTGCTTATCAGTGCTTAGCTAATAAGTCTAGGCTGATAGTAGGTCTTACAGCAGATGAAGAAGCAATAGATTCTGTTATAGATGTGATTCAAGAAAATATTGACGAGCTTCCGGATATTTCTACTGATAAGCTCAAAATGCAATTTAATGTCAGCAAAATAAAAGAGGCTCTGGTCTATCCAACGCAAGTTAACTATGTGGCGATGGGCTATAATTTTAAAACATTGGGCTATAAGTATCATGGTGGTATGATGCTCTTAAAATCACTGTTATCTATGGATTATCTATGGAGTAAAGTTAGAGTGCAAAATGGGGCTTATGGATGCTTTTGCGATTTTAGAAAAAGTGGTAATATGTTTTTCGTTTCTTATAGGGATCCAAACTTAAAAGAGACGTTAGAAGTTTATAGACAAATTCCAAAGTATCTTAGAGAAATAAATTTAACAAACAGAGAAATGCTTCAATACCTTATTGGAACGGTTAGTCATTTAGATTTTCCATTTACGCCGTTAACTGAAGGAAGAACAGCACAGATCTATCATATTATGGGTGTTACAAAAGAAGAACTTCAGCAAACAAGAGATGAGCTCTTTGAAACAACAAATGAAACCTTAAGAAGCTTTGCGGCCTTAATAGATGAGTGTATTAATCAGCAGATGTATTGTGTATTCTCTAACACACAAAATGTTGAGAAAGTTAAAGAGTTATTTAATGAAATTACGATGGTTTAATTACAAGAAAAGAGGGGCTTTTGCTGCCTCTTTTCTTGTAAATTCAAGCCTAAATTCTTTAAAGTAGTATACGATAGGGGTTTTATTTGCTATAATAAATACGGATAATTAGATGGAAATAGAAAGGAAAGAAATAATGGATTTTTTATACAAATACAGAAGAGTAATCGTTATTCTCTTAGCTTCTTTAATGGTCGGACTCGGATTTTTTCAAATGCTTACTGGTATAGCGTTAAGTGCAAACATTTTAAGGGGTGTAGAATATACCGTTATGTTTGGTGCATTATATCTATTGCTCATTCTTCCAAAAACATATGATGCTAAAAAACAAAAAGATGTAGTTGAATCGGATAGTGATTTAGAACAAATGCAAACAGAAGAAAAAGAAGAATAACTTTTTTAGGGAGGAATTATGTTATTTAGTAAGAAAATGATACAATGCCAAACAAAGCAGAATAAGGGAGAAATAATTCATCGTATTGAATACCATAAAGCAAAAGTTCAATACGAAAATGTACGGTATCAGATAATAAAAAGTATTATGGCAGAAAAAGCTGTTATTATAGATATAGATACCTCTCTTTTTTTACCAGCACTTAGGTTACAGCCAACTCAATATATTGAGAAGCTGCAGCTAAAACTAAATGAATATGGCATCAAATACAAGATAACCAGAACGCAAAAAGAGGTGCTAGATGCAGGCGTAGGGCGTATGTTTGCTATGAAATCATCAAAAACAAGTACTGCTTATAGACTAAGTATCTATATACCTAGCAAGGACTTTACCTATGCATGCTATCAAAACTTATTTGAAGATATAGGCTATAGAATTTGTATTGTAAAACCAGGTTCAGATGAAGAACAGTTATTAGAGCTATTTTATTCTGGGATGATAGATGATATCGATTTTACAAAAACATTTTATGCCCATTTTTATTGTAATGAACAGCTTACTCAGCTGATGGTTATAACAGAGCATATTACCAAAGACCAGATGGATGGGTTAATAGAAAAAATTATAGATAAATAGCCTAGAAGACTGTCAAAAGATTAGTAAGTGAGGTGAGGGTATGGATTATTTAGGGAAAATAGTTATAGTTACAGGAAGTGGGCAAGGTATAGGTAATTGTATTGCGACAGCTTATGCTAGAAAAAAGGCTAGTGTTATTATTGCAGAAATTGATGAAGAAGCAGGCCTTGAAACGAAAGCAGCTATAGAGAGCTTTGGCGGAGATTGTTTATTTATTCCCACAGATGTAGGGAGTGAGGCCTCCGTTAAAGAAATGATAAATCGTGCTGTGAAAAGATATGGGAAAATAGACATTTTAATTAACAATGCCGCGATTACAACCTATAGTGAACATGATACACTTTTTACAAGAAGTATCGAAACATTTGAACATGTAATGCGTGTGAATGTAATAGGGGCGTACATGTGTGCGAAATATTGTGCATGTCATATGCCAGAGGGGAGTAGTATTGTTAATATCCTATCAACGAGAGCTTTTATGAGTGAACCGCATACAGAACCTTATTCAGCCTCTAAAGGCGCACTGGCGGCACTTACGCATTCTTTAGCGAATAGTCTTGCGCATAAGGTAAGGGTCAATGCCATTAGTCCAGGATGGATAGATAATTCTGGATGGAAGAAGAAAAAAGATCGCAAATTTACAACACTTGCGGAGAAAGATCATCTGCAGCATCTC
This sequence comes from Cellulosilyticum sp. I15G10I2, assembly GCF_900095725.1. Taxonomy (NCBI): domain Bacteria; kingdom Bacillati; phylum Bacillota; class Clostridia; order Lachnospirales; family Cellulosilyticaceae; genus Cellulosilyticum; species Cellulosilyticum sp. I15G10I2. Next base: position 1,201,197 of record NZ_FMMP01000006.1, on the reverse strand, counting down.
ACAGGACGGGTAGGTAAGCCTGAAGATATTGCAAATGCGGTACTCTATTTGACAAGTGAAGCTGCAGGCTTTATAACAGGTGCTAATTTGGTTATTGATGGTGGTATGACAGTAAAAATGATTTATGCAGAATAGGGGTTAAAATGATAAAGCAAGAAATCAATTATATTACACAGCGCAAAAATAAATTCTTAAAGATGTCTTTGATATGGGCGGCAGTTATTATCGTAATATATGTAGCAGGTTTTATACTTATAAAAACACGCAGCAGCTACTTTACTTTAATAGCAGCTTTATTTGTTCTGCCATTTTCTCAAAATATTGTACGTTTTATATCTTTTAATAGATTTAAAGATGCACCTTATGAATTTGGAGCTATACTCGAGGGAATGAGAGGAAGTTATAATTTATTTCATAGTGCGATTATACCAGATAATGAGGCGACTATATTATTTGAACACTTAATTATAACTTCTACAAGCATTTATTTTTTAACTTATGATCCAAGTATTCTTGCGAAACATAGGTGTTGGCTGGAAAATAGGTTATCAGCAAAAGGTGTTGCCTTCAAGGATCTCTACTTTATATCTGTCACTGATATAAACAGCCTCAAAAAAGCAGCATTTAAAATAGAAAAAGATGCAGGTTATAGGAGTGATGTATTAGATCAAAATACAAAAATAATTGAAGCTATGCTTATGTAAAGAGGTAAATGAATGAGACAAATAACGATATCACCTATTGAAGCAAACCAAAGACTCGATAAATTCCTAATGAAATATTTAAGTAAGTGTCCAAAAAGTTTTATATATCGTGCCATACGTACTAAAAAAATAAAATATAATTCTAAAAAGCCACAGGGAAATGAAATTTTAAAAGAAAGTGATCTAATTAATATTTTTTTTACTGAGGAACAGTTTGAAGAGTTTACAGTACAGAAGAAAATAGAAAAGGTAGCTATCAGCTTTAAAACAGTTTATGAAGATGACAATATTCTTATTGTGGATAAACCCATGGGGCTTTTAACACAAAAAGATACAAGTACAGGGCATAGCTTGGCTGATGAAGTGCTGAGTTATCTCATGGAGAATAAAAGTTATGATCCAGTCATCTCAAAAGGTTTTACGCCTGCACCATGCAATAGACTTGATCGCAATACAGCGGGGATTGTACTTGTAGGTAAAAATCTGATGGCGACTCAAAGTCTGAGTCAGATGCTCAAAACTAAGCAGATTTCCAAGTATTATATGAGTATTGTGCTAGGGATGATAACATCCCCTATTATTTTAAAAGGTTATCATTTCAAACAAGAAGGCAAAAATGAAGTAAGCATTTCTAACCATTTTGTAGAGGGCGCTAAACCTGTAGAAACAAGAATTTTACCGCTTAAGACAAATGGCAGATATACATTAGTTGAAGTTCAGCTCGTAACAGGAAAGACCCATCAAATACGAGCACATCTAAGCCAAATAGGACATCCGATCATTGGAGACCCTAAATATGGGGATGCCTTAGAGAATAAATATTTTAAAGATAGATATGATTTGAAGTATCAAATCTTATGTGCTTACAAGATAAAATTTGAACTTTGTACAGGGCCTTTTTCTTATCTGCAAAACAGGGTTTTTACAGTTCCAGCTCCTCCTGCTTATTCAAAAATATGTAAAGGAGAAAGTCTTTTATAGGTTATAGCTAAGCTTTAAACTAGCTATAACCTTTTATATTGGAGCTAATTTAAAGCGGGAGTAAGGGGAATATGGTAGGCTGTAGCAAGTTTATAAGCTAAGTCTAGATCATTATGATGAATACATAGGTTAAAAGCCTTTTCATAATTATTAAGCTCCAGTAATACGCGAATTGCTTCTGATTTTGCTTGTCCGAGATAATAGTAAAGAAGCGCTTTATTTTTATCATAAGGTTCGATATATTTTGCAGCTAAAATATAATTTTTATTTTCTGCTTCAAAACTGCTTATTAAAAGATGCATTTGACGAATAAGAGTATCTATCTTTAGTTTTTTTGCACATTCGAGAGCAGAGTAATAATCACGCAATTTAACAAATAATTTAAAAGCGTCTTCATAGTGTTTCGTAAAATATAGTACAGTGGAAAATTCTTCAAGTTGTCTAAGGCCCTCATTTTTTTTGGAGCTGTCTTTACAATAGCTGAAGCATTCAAGGGCACTTGAATACTGATGGGCATTAAGATAGCACTGACCTGCTTCATAGAAAAACTGCTCATTTTTATAAAGTCTTGCTGCATATAAGGGTTTGAAATAGGCATAAAAGTAGGCAGCCTTTTTCACATTTTTTATTTTTTCACAGAGCAATGCACCTTTTTTATAGTATTTTTTTTGATCGGCGAGTTCAATGGCCTTTGAATATAAGCCTAATTTTTGATAAACTAGGATAAGGTGAGGATAGGCATGGGCAAGTTCAAAGCAATCAGCAGCTTTAGAATAGTTTTTAAGTTCCTTATAAAAAATACCAGCCCAAAAGTAGAGTTTATATTTTTCTAAAATGATAGCTTTCTTTTCATTTGACCATAAAAAGAATCTAAACTTAGTCTTTATACAATATATTAAAAAAAACAAATAACTCAATAAAATCCCCCCTAAAATGAAGTATAAACTGCTTAATTAATTTTAACCAATATTTTACAAAAAATCAAGAAAAGAGGAAAAATAATGGGATATTGGAATACGAGAGGCCTAAGAGGTAGCGGACTTGAAGAAATGGTTAATATCACTAATGAATTATATCGGCAGAAAAACCTCGGTGTTGTACAGAAAATTCCGACGCCCATTAAACCAATTACAATTGATAAAGAAAAAAGAGTTATTACCCTTGCTTACTTTGAACAGAAAAGTACCGTTGACTATGTGGGGGTTATCCAAGGGATAGCTATATGTTTTGATGCTAAAGAAACAAGTAAGAATTTTTTGCCCATTAATAATATCCATAAGCATCAGATAGATTTCATGAAAGATTTTAAAAAACAAGGAGGAGAGGCTTTCCTGGTAGTCTATTTTAAAAAGCATGAAGAATATTTCTTTATTGATATTACAACATTGGACACTTATTATGAAAATGCGGTTAGAGGGGGTAAAAAGTCTATAGCCTATGATTTATTTGATAGGAACTACTTAATACCTATTGAAGGCGGCAGGTATATTCATTATTTAAAAACCCTGCAAAAGTACTTAAATGAGGCTTAACCTGTATATAAATAACATAAATTGACCATAATTCCTATGAGGTGATCATGATGAAAAAAATTATCTCTAAAGGAATTATTCTTTTTATGCTTCTGATACTTTTAATAAGTTTTACAGGATGTACAGAGGAAAATAAATACAACGATAATCCAGTAAGTGTTAATGAACAAAGCAAAAAAAATACGCCTATAGAGCTTTATATCAAACAGAATATTAAGCTTGGTTTGTATGAACCAGAAGAAGGCGTTTATTTAGGCGCTTACGTTGAAAAAAATAAAAATATTGAGGGTGATATTACTACATTTGAAAAAATTGTAGGTCAGCGCCAGACATTTAAAGTCTTTCAATATACAATGGGAGAAGGGCTTTCTTCACAAGAAATTTTAAAGTGTATGGCGCAAAGAAAAGTTCCTTATATTAAACTTCTTTTAGGCAATGATTTTGATTTAACTTCTCTTTATCGTATGATTTCAGATATTAATGCATCTTACAGTGTCCCAATTTTTATAGAACTATTTCCACTAACAAGTAAGATATCGCAGCCTATTGTCTATAAAGAAACTTTCCAAAGAGCGCATGAAATTATTCATAAATACCTAGATGATGCAGTTATAGTATGGAGTGTAGATAGTAGTAGGCTCTATGATATGCCGTTATATTATCCGGGAGAGGAGCTTGTAGACTGGGTAGGTATAAATATATATATTCCAAGATATAAAGATAAGCTCCCCTACGAATCAACCTATATAGAGGATATTGATTTTTGGTACAAAAATTTTCAAAAGTCGAAGCCTATGATGATTTCTGGACTTGCTATTTCACATTTTTCAACAATAGATCATACGTACACGCTTAATGATGCACAAAATAAACTGCACGTTATCTATAATAAAGTACTTAGCTTATATCCCCGCATCAAAAGCGTTTTGTATATAGATGTGGATATGGGAGAGGTTGTTAAAAATGGTGCAGATGATTATCGTATCACATCTCAAAAGCAATTAACAGAGTATATGAAGCAAGCTTTTAAAAATGATATTTTTTTAGATGAAATAGAAGAAATTCATGCTAAAAGACAAAGTTCACTTTATATAAAATATGATATTGTTGCCGCACAGTTTGATGAGGATCTTTACTTATCTAAACAGTACATGAGTACTTTTTTTAAAAAAGTACCTCTTTCAAAGATAGGAATGATAGAAGATTTAAATGGTGAGAAATTTTATAAGCTAGATGATGTTAAAGCATATAATGATTTTTATTATAATCGATAAAAGCAGTAGGAGCTTCCCTACTGCTTTTTGCTTTAAACCCAGTCATCGTCGGTATAAATGTCACTTAAGCGTATGCCTAACTGATCACACATATCATCTTCATCTTCATAGTAATCAAGCATTGTGGCATAATATGGATTTAAATGCATTACTCCTCACCTTCTTTCTTAAAGATAGTATTATTTTGTGCTTATTTAGAGTTAATATGCAAATGTACATAAATAAGCTAAAAAATTATCATGTATTCATAAAGGTCACCATATATTTTTAAAGAGAGTTATCCTTCGCAAAGGAGTGAAAAATACATGTTAGATTTTTCCAAACTAATATTAGAGGATCGAAAAGAAAGAAAGGCAGCCGGATTTCGAGGGAGTTTCCTTGAATATTTAAATATTCTTGAAGAAGATCGTACGCTATATCAACTGGCGCATGAGCGTATGTATCACTTATTAGTTAAATCCGGGGTTGAGATGGTTAAGACAGAAGAAGATGCAAGGCTTATGAGAATATACGGTAAAGATGTTATTAAAAAGTATAATTTTTTCAAACAAAATTTTTATGGCATTGATTATACACTGATGAAGATTGTGAGGTATTTTTATTCAGCTGCGATGAAAGGTGAGGAATCAAGACAGGTGCTTTACCTAGTTGGTCCAGTAGGTGCAGGAAAATCTTCAATTATTGATGCCATTAAAGGACTTCTTGAAGATAGCCCCCCCATTTATGCCTTAGAAGGATGTCCTATGAGAGAGGAACCGCTTCATCTTATTCCTAAGCATCTAAGAAAATCAGTAGAAGACGCATTAGACGTTAAAATAGAAGGCGATTTATGTCCAGCGTGTAAATATAGGCTTATTAATGAGTTTTCCGGCGAATATGAGAAATTCCCTGTAGTTCAAACTGATTTTTCAATTAGATCAAGGAAAGGTATTGGTGTAGTGCCGCCAGTTGATCCTAATAATCAAGATACTTCTGTTTTAATAGGCTCAATAGATATTTCCAAGATGGACCTTTATCCTGAAGATGATCCAAGAGTTCTTTCACTTAATGGTGCCTTTAATGTAGGCAACAGAGGTCTTGTAGAATTTATTGAGGTATTTAAAAACGATGTAGAATATCTACATACTATGATCACGGCAACCCAAGAAAAGAGTATCCCGTCTCCAGGAAAGAATGCAATGATTTATTTTGATGGGGTCATTCTTGCACATTCTAATGAAGCAGAATGGAATAAGTTTAAATCTGACCATACAAATGAAGCGATATTAGACCGTATTGTTAAGGTAGAAGTGCCTTATTGCTTGGAACTTAGTGAAGAAATAAAAATCTATGAAAAAATGTTAAGAAGTTCTAAGTTTAAATCTCATATGGCACCACATACTTTAGAAATAGCATCAATGTTTGCCATTTTATCAAGACTTTCACCATCCACTAAGGTCGATCCTCTCACTAAACTTAAGATCTATAATGGTGAGGAGATTATTGAGAAAGGTACCACCAAGCGCATTGATATTTTTGAGCTTAAGGAGGAAGCAGAAAGAGAGGGCATGACAGGTTTATCTACCCGTTTTATATCAAAAGCAATTGACACGGCTCTTTCAGAATCAGAACATGATTGTATTAACCCTATAGGACTTATGGATGTACTTACAAAAGAAATTAAAGAAATGACTATTTCAGATGAAATTAAGAAGAAGTATTTAGCTTTTTTACAAGACACTATCAAAAAGGAATATCACAAGATGTTAGAAAAAGAAGTGACTAAAGCTTTTATTCATGGCTATAAAGAACAAGCAGAAGATTTATTTAACAATTATCTAGATCATGCTGAAGCGTATGCGAATAAAACAAAAATTAAAGATGTCAATACTGGAGAAGATTTAAACCCAGATGAAGAATTTATGCGTTCTATTGAAGAACAATTAGGGATAACGCAAGCAGGTGCTAAAGGTTTTAGGCAGGATGTGACGTCTTATATGTTTTCTATTATTAGAAATGGCGGAAAGGTTGAGTATAATTGTTATGAACCTCTTAAAGAAGCTATTGAGAAAAAACTAACTTCTTCTGTAAGAGAACTCTCAAGAATTATTACACAAAGTAAAGTCCGTAATAATGAACAAAGTAGTAAATACGATGCGATGGTTGATGAAATGAAAAACAATGGATACTGTGATCACTGCTGTAATGTTATCTTAAAATACGCTGCTAATAACTTATGGAAAGATTAGGTGCAACTTTATGGGTACAATATTTAAAGAATTTCAACCTAATAGCAGAGATCGCAGTGTTGAAGATAGAAGAAGGCACAAAGAGCTTGTAGAAAAGAGTATTAAAGATAATATAGGTAGCATTATTTCAGAAGAGAGCATTATTGGCAAAAGCAAAAATAAAAAAATTAAAATCCCAATAAAAGGGCTCAAAGAGTATTATTTTAAATATGGTAAAAACCAAAAGGCAGTTGTAGCAGGCAGTGGTGAAGAAGAAAAAGGCAAAAAAATATCAAAAGGAGATTATGGAAAAGGGGGCAGTGGGGATGGTGCAGGTAATGAGGAAGGCGAAGATATTTATGAAACAGAAATTACTATAGAAGACGCCATTCATTTTCTATTTGAAGACCTCAATCTGCCCTACTTACAACATAAAAAATTTAATGAAATAGAGACGCAGTATGGTTCAAAAAGATCAGGGGTAAGAGATAAAGGATCAAGATGCAGATTGTCTAAGAAACACACTGTAATGGAAAAAATAAAACGTCAAAAAAGACAGCAACATATAATAGATACAACCTATTCAAATCTAAAAAGTAAAGAGATTTTGCAAGAAGATAGAAATCCTTTTCATCAAGAGGACCTTAAATATTTTTATAAAAAACCCAAGTTAAAAAGAGATTCCAATGCGGTTGTACTATGCATCATGGATACTTCAGGCTCTATGGGACAGACCAAAAAATATTTAGCCAGAAGCTTCTACTTTCTGCTTTATCAATTTCTAATTATCAAATATATACATGTAGAGATTGTTTTTATTGCACATACTACAGTTGCTAAGGAGGTTAGTGAAAATGACTTCTTCCATCGCGGAGAAAGCGGTGGAACGTATATTAGTAGTGGCTATCAAAAAGCGCTTGATATCATTGAAGAAAGATATCATCCAAGCAACTGGAATGTATATGCTTTTCACTGCAGTGATGGAGATAACTGGGGTGAAGACAATGATAAGGCTGTAGAACTTGCTAATAAGCTATGTGGTGTATGCAACTTATTTGGCTATGGAGAAATAAAAACAAGTACTTATACAAGTACTATTATGAATAGATACTATGAAGATGTGAATAGACCTAACTTCACAACTGTAAAAATATTAAAAAAAGAAGATGTATGGACTGCATTTGTTGATATGCTAAGCGTAGAGCGTTCGACCTCGGGGGGTGAAAACCAAGCATGAATTATACTCTAAAGGATTTAGAACAATATAATGAAAGAATCGAAGAGATTGCAAGACACATAGGTCTTAGTTATTACCCGCAGGAATTCGAAATAATAAGTTTTGAAGACATGTTATGTTATGAAGCATATGTAGGGATGCCGGCCCATTATCCCCACTGGAGCTATGGCAAGAATTATGAAAAGCTAAAGATGGCTTATAAGTATAACTTAGCGGGGTTACCTTATGAAATGGTCATTAACTCAGATCCGTGTATAGCTTATCTCATGAAAGACAATACCTTACTCTTACAAGTTTTAACAATAGCACACGTTTATGGACATAATGATTTTTTTAAAAATAATAGGCTTTTTAAAGAGTATACCAATGCAAAATTAACACTCGAAAAGTTTAAAAACCATGCAGCAAGAATAAGAACATACATCAAAGATCCAAGTATAGGTTACAATGAGGTAGAAAAAGTATTAGATGCTGCCCATTCGATTAAATATCATTGCGGCGCTTTTTGCAAGGTCAATTATGATTATGATTTTTATCCTAAAATAGAGTATCCTTATGAAAACGTACTGGATTTCCTAATGAGATATGGCCGCTTAGAGGACTGGCAAAAAGATATTATGAGTATTGTTATGGAAGAAAGCCGTTATTTTTTACCTCAAATTGAAACTAAAGTTATGAATGAAGGATGGGCAACTTTTTGGCATTATAACATACTTAATGAACTAAGTCTAAGTAAAGGGATGCAAATAGAGTTTTATAAAGTGCATAACAACGTTATTTGCCAAAGACCAGGAAGTTTGAATCCATACTTTTTGGGATTTAAAATATGGCAGAGTCTGTATAATAAATATGAAGGAAATTTTGAAAAATTAGCGGCTATACGCGCAACGGAAAGAGATGCCTCATTTATCAGAAGCTATTTAACTTATGAATTAGCTGCGGAAAGCAATCTGTGTGAATTTGAAGAAGAAGAAAGGTATTATATCGTTTCAGAAGTATCCGATGATTTAGGTTGGAAAAAGATCAGAAATACTTTAGCGGAGACTATTGGGATAGGAGGCATACCGTCGATACAAGTAAAAGACATAAGGAAAAGTGAAAATTGTTTAATTCTCACCCATGTGTATGATGAAAGAGAACTTAATTTATCTTATGCAACAGAAACGCTTAAGTACATTCAAACCCTTTGGGGGGGAAAAGTTATTTTAAACACAAACTTATCTCAAGTGCCTAGGCAGATTATATGTAATGAAAATAAAAAGGTATCCATTGAAAATGCATAAATAATTAAAATGACAGGACTTAGCTAAGTCCTGTCATTTTAATTATTTGCATTTAAAAGCAGTTACAGTATCATTAAGATTTTCAGATGAGTGTGAGAGTACTTTGGAAACTTGTTCTACCTGAGAGGTTTGGGTGAGTATTGATTGTACCAACTCTAAAGCTGTTTCACTTCTGTTTGCACTCTTCAATGTGTTTTTATCTAGAATAGCCGCAGTTTCTTGAATATTTAAGGAAATTTCATTGATTTCATCTGCCTGAATTTTAATTAAGTCGGAAATTGACTGTACATTGCCGGTTACACTTGAAATATCCTCTTGGATTTTGTTAAAAGTAGCGATTGAAGATTTCACAATGGTACTTTCTTCCTCTACCTTAAGGCCGATGTTTTCAACATTTTGGATTGTATTTTGAGTTTCACTTTGAACTGAAGAAATAAGGTTAGAGATAGATTCTGTAGCCTCACTGGATTCAACTGCGAGTTTTGAAATTTCACTTGCTACAACTGCGAAACCACGGCCTGCCTCTCCAGCACGAGCTGATTCAATTGAGGCATTAAGAGCAAGCAACTTTGTTTGTTTGCTAATGGAACTAATTAAATTTGTAACTTGGCTAATTTCTTCTGAATATTTTTGAAGTACAATAATACTTTGGAGTGTATCATGCATAGTGGCTTCTAGTTCGTTAACAGTAGCAAGAACTTTTTTTGAAGATTCAGTATTGGCAAGCGCATGTTCATTAGTATTCTGCGTTTTAGTATTAACATCATTTATGAGTTCTTTGACATCTTTAATGGAGTTGGAGATAAGGCTAAATTTTTCCTCTGCAGTCTGAAATATTTTATTTTGTTTCTCAAAGTTCTTAATAAAATAAGATACAGATGTTTCAATAACATTTGTGTTTTCTTTTACACTTTCAGTCATTGTAGAAAGACCCTTGGCAGAGTTTTTTGCCTCTGTTGAAGCACTTCCGATGCGCTTAATTAAGCTCATTTGATTATTGATAAATTTATTAAACCATCTGGAAAGCTCACCGATTTCATCTTTTGAAGCTTTATCGACTCTTATCGTGAGATCACCCTCACCTTCTGCGATTTGCTGTAAGATAGTAATGGTTTTATTTAACGGTGAAGTAACTAACTTTTTAACAATATAGGAAGTTGTTAGTATCATTAACAGCCAGATAAGACCTAATCTTGCAAGTTCAAAATCATTATTAAAATAGGAAAATAAATAGTTTCCAAAGAGTAAAATGCCGCTAGTTAAGCCGCTTATAACAGGGATTTTTAAACTTAAACTCGAAAAATTGTAGATTTCAGCGATATCGCCCTCACACATCATGCCCCATATTTCTTCAGAGTGGGGTGGCGTAATAAGAATACCTTTTCCGCCGACTGGAATATGTCTGTAGTCGGGGTATCCCGGCCAGCAATCTAAGTTTTCACCATTTTTAATAGTATTATTAACACCGGGATGAAGTCCACCAGTAGCTGGGTCATTAAATATTATTTCAAATTCAGTATGCTTCTTAATTTGAATGACACCCCAGCGCTTTGTTTTGATACCTTGTTTTAAATTTTCTCCTAAAGTAAAAGTATTATCTTCAAAGCGGCTTCTTGAAATAGCGGTTCCAGGCGCAATACCTCTATTAGATTTTACCATAAACAAGTAGTTGTCCCCTGAATCCTTATAGATATGGGTATCCTCATCTTGAATAATATCGCTCATTACATCATTAGGAATTCTGCCACACAGTATAGAGGTTCTGCCAGTATTATCATTTTTAAAAGGTAATGAGAACATCAGTGTAACTTCATCTGAAAAAGTAGAATTAAATTTCCCGATTTTAAGCGTACATTCATCAATATAAGGGCCATACATAAGTGGTTTATGGGCTATACCGCTGATATAATTGGGGAGAGTATTCATATATGTACCAATATTTTTTTGATAAGTAGAGGCATAAACTTTACCTTCTTGATTAATGAGGAAAAGTTCTGTAAAATCTTTAAATTGTTCAGCTTTAGTTAATAGAATTGCAGTGATTTCATCGTAATTTAGATCATTTTGATTAAAATAAGCTAAAATCGTATCTCGTGTAAGCTCCAAAGCTACCCAAGTGTCTTTAAACCAAGTGTCTAATGCTTTTTTTCTGCCTCTTGAAATCCCTTCAAAAACTTGCTCAGAATGAGATTTTAAAGATTTGTTAAGCAGGTAATTAAGTTTCAAAATTGTACCTCCTACCTTGTTACATATACTCTATTTGTGGAAAAATCAATATATGTAAAATAATGATATTTTATTAAGATTATTGCATATTTATGATGAAAAAGCAATATTAAAGAAATGATTTATTTGGACGAAAGTAGCTAAATATGTTATAGTAATAGCAATTAAATAAGAAACGACAGGACATGTGGAGGAAGCTGACTATGGATTTTAAGTTATGTACTATTGCGAGTGGAAGCAGCGGCAATTGTACCTTTTTACAGGCGGGAAGCAAGATGTTTTTAATAGATGTTGGCATTAGTGGCAAGAAGGCAGTTCTTGGACTTGCTGAACTTGGTGTTAATCCTTATGATATACAGGGTGTTTTTATTACACATGAGCATATTGATCATATTAAAGGCGTAGGTATTTTTAGCAGAAAGTACGATACGCCTATCTATGCCACACATAAAGCATGGGATAAAATCATTGGAGATCAAATGATAGGAAATGTTAAAGCGCATAATATTAGATTTATTTCTAAAGAGGAATATTTTGAGGTAGAGGACCTAAGTGTATTTCCTTATGGTATTTATCATGATGCTGTAGATCCAGTAGGTTATGCATTTTTATACGACAATAAAAAAATTACAATTGCAACAGATATCGGCATTGTAGATGAGCGGATTAAAGATCATCTTAAAGGATCTCACGGCATACTTCTAGAATTTAATCATGATATTAATATGTTAGAGGCTGGTACGTATCCATTCTATCTTAAAAAACGTATTTTAAGTAATGTAGGACATTTAAATAATGAAGCGGCAGCTGAGGTTTTGACTGATATTTATCATAAAGATATGAAGTGGGCAATACTTGGACATTTAAGTAAAGATAATAATGTCCCAGATCTCGCTTTTTTAACGGCTAAGATGGCATTAGAAGAAAAAAACATTGTTATTGATAAAGACATAAAAATAAGTGTCGCTAAAAGGGATAATGTTTCTGAAATACACACTGTTTAAATTATTAATTTGAAAAATATATGTATAAAAATGATTAAGCTGCTAATACTATCCTTGTAATTGAGTTATGCAAATTACTAACTTGGATAATTGAAAGGAGGATTAATCATGGCTAAAAATTCAAATAACAATGCAAATAATAATGCAAACAATAACACAAATAATAACACAAACAATAACACAAACAATAAAGCAAACAATAAAATGAACAACAATACAAACAATAATACAAACTGCTAATCCTATCTATACTCATTAAAAAGGTTATAGATAATCAATAAGAAAAGGGTGATATAAGTATTGCATACTTATACCACCTTTTTTCACTTTATATAGATTTCACATTTTATAATTTAACTTATTAATGATATTATTTAATGTGAAATTATTTTGAGAAATAACATTATAGTAATAAATAAGGAATAGGAGCGTTTGGCATAGGGTGTATCAGTGATAAACAACTTAAATAACTAGCAAGCAGGGATTTAATATTGAAAATGGTATCAACTATCCTTATAATGAATATATTGTATAGGACTAAAAAGTACATACTTATTGGAGGCATTATGAATCATAATAGGCAAAAAGGAATTTTACTGCTGATAGGAACTGCGATTTTGTGGAGTCTAGGAGGGGTGCTTATCAAGGGCGTTCAGTGGAGTGGCGTTACAGTTGCTGGAATGCGGAGTATCATTGCGGCAATTGTTATTTTGATTTTTATGGGAAAACCGAGTTTTAAGTTTACGTGGGCCAGGCTTGGGGCAGTTATATCTTATGCCGCAACTGTGCTTCTTTTTGTGATGGCAACTAAAATGACAACCGCAGCCAATGCTATTTTGCTGCAGTATACCGCACCGATTTATACAGCTTTATTAGGGATAGGATTATTAAAGGAGCGGGTTTATAAAAAAGATGTAGTTTGTATAGGCATTATTTTTGCCGGAATGATACTATTTTTTATTGATAGTCTTAAAGTTGGCAATATACTTGGAGATGTATTGGCCCTTTTATCAGGAGTTAGTTTTGGTGTGATGAGTGTTTTCATGCGCATGGAAAGGGATAATGATCCGGTGCAAAGTATTTTTTGGGGCAATATCGTAACTTGTATCGTTACTTTACCCTTTATGGGTCAACTTACATTCACAACAGAGAGCGTAATAGGGATTTTATTGTTAGGTGTATTTCAATTGGGCTTATCTTATATTCTTTATAGTAAAGCTATTAAGCACGTAAGTGCACTAGAAGCAGTACTTATACCTATTATTGAACCTCTTTTAAATCCTATATGGGTTATGCTGCTTCAAAAGGAAGTTCCTTCTCTTTATGCAGTTATTGGAGGGGTGATTGTCATAGGGGGAGTAACAGCAAGAGCGCTTAATCCTAAAAAATTAACAATAGCTGTAGAAGAAAGTATGTGAGGATAAAAAAAAAAATTGAGGGCATTCTATATAAAAAATAGGTATAGGATGCTTTTTTATGAAAAAAAATGTAATAAGTGAGCATATCTTTTTATTTCCGTTTACATGGAAATCTGGTAGTGAGAAAAATAATTATCTTTTTTTACAGCATCTACAGATTGAAAACAAACAATTTGACAGGTTGAAAAACTGGCAAGCTGATTATGCTACAATAGAAGCAGATAAAGATTATAACGAGTTCGTCTATTTTTATAAGCCTGTTCGTGCCTCACTTTATACATTTCGAAGTTCACCGCTTATTGTCCGTAATTATTCTTATGATGGACTAAGTGAAGATAATCATTTTATTATCAGTGCAGAGGGAAAAGAGTATAGCCTTAATATTTGTAATATACATCTTAAAATCTATAAAACAGGAATAGGGATATTATCTCTTAGTGTTTGCAATAGTAGTTATGAATCACCACAAGACATTCAAAATATTAACAGTTTCAGCAAATGTATTTATCCGCCTATCTTACCTATCGAAAAAGCAAGAGAAGAACTTTTTCCAGAATACATCAAAATTAGGCTTAATGATAAACATAAAACAGAAGAATATTTTAATAAGGACTATCATAAAGAACCTATTACAATAACACCACTTATTATGAGTATTTTAGGAGAACCTTTTGTGTGTAAAGAAAATAAGGTGAGATCTGACAGCCTTTTTATAGAACCCATTTTAGGCAGCCAAATGTTTTGTCTATGTCTTTATAAAAATCCTGAAATTGTAGAAGATATGAAAGACGGCTCAATGAATTATAGCTTAATAGAAAGTTTTATGATGATTAATAAAAGAATAATGTATCAGCAAGAAGATTATATTCCAGGCCATGTGGGGTCTATATATTATCTTAAAAGTGAACATAACATCTATGGTATCAGTCGTTTTTCGCTCATGTGTATCTCAAAAGAGGTATTAAGAAGTAAGCTCTATGATCAGTTGGTTTCACTTGTTATTATGCAACGGGCAACGCTGCTTAGTTTATCTACGGAAATAGCAAGGGTATCTACCCTTGCAAAATATGATTTGGTACCAGCGATAGAGAGTATCTATGAGATTTATATTCAATTTATTAATCAGTTATATTTTAAAGAGGTTACAGAAGATATACAAGGATCTCTTATTTATGACAAACTTTCTACACAGCTTAAAATAGAAGAAGAACTTAAACAACTTGATTTTGAGATTGACGAAGTTCATGAATATGCGACATTAATTGAACAGTCGCAATCTAAGTTTAAAGTACAGATACTGACCATAATAGGTGCTGCGCTAGTTATACCAACCTTTGCAACAGGTTTTTTTGGTATGAATATCTTTAAAGAAGAAATTGTAAGATGGTGGATGAATAAAAATGTAGCTTTATGGATGAATGGTTATGTCTTTTTACCCATACTTATTATGGTTGCATTGTGTACGTGGAATAGAAGAAAAACTAAGATGAATATTCTTAAAAATATAATACTTCTAGGACTTATTTTTGCCAGTATCATGATTATTGCTACATGTGGGTGTGGCTTATAACTATTTGATTTAAGCGGTACTATTTAGAGCATAAAAAAACCGTGACACACCTTTAGGTCTGCCACGATAACTCATGCAAAAAAACAGCGTATTTTTAAACGAATAAATCTATCAGTTTAAAGTTAACAGTATCTACAAGTCCTTTATTAGTAAGGCGCAACTCGGGAAGCACTGCTAAAGACAGAAGGGCCATTGTCATAAAAGGAGATTCCATGTTGCATCCTAGTACTTTCCATGCCTCATCAATATGAGCCACTCTGGCTGCAACTGTTTCTAAATTGTCGTCGGACATAAGTCCTGCAATAGGGAGTGGATTAAGAGCTAGTATTTGACCATTTCTCACAACTACCATGCCGCCTCCGGCTTCGGCAAGCGTATTAGCCGCCAGAGCCATATCTTCATCGTTAGTTCCTAAAACTAAAAGGTTATGGGCATCATGAGCTACTGTAGAAGCAACAGCCCCATCTTTAATCCTAAACCCCGTTACAAAGCCTTTGCCAATGCTGCCAGTTGCTAAGTGCCGGTCTATAACAGCCGCTTTAACAATATCTTGGGTTACATCATTTTGAACGATACCGCCTATAACAGGCAGAGTATTTATTTGATGCTTAGTGCCTACTTGAGCATCGGCTACAGCCATCACATGAACATTGATGGTATTTGTCTTATAGTCTGCTGGAGCAATAATCTCAAAGTCTTTGGCTGTTAAGCTTTTACGCATATGCATTGTATGTTTGGCGAAATCAGGATAATCAGATTTAACAATCTCAACCTGCATCTTGCCACCTGAAGCAACAAGCTCCCCATTAATCAGTACTTTGTCTACCGCCACCTGAGAAAGATCACGAAGCAGAACAATATCTGCCCATTTGCCAGGAGAAACACTGCCAAGGTCTCGGCTAAGGTTAAAACACTCAGCGACATTTATAGTAGCCATTTGAATAGCGGTGATAGGATTAACACCTTCTTCAATAGCGCGTCTAATAATATGATTCATATGTCCTAAATGCAGCAAAGTATCTGGATGCGTATCATCACTGACTAAGTTTGCAAAACGGGTATCAATAGCGTGCTCTGTAATCGCTTTAATTGTTTCTTTAACATCATGCCAAGCAGAGCCTTCACGTATTTGTACATACATGCCAAGTCGCATTTTAGCAAGTACATCTTCAGCATGGACTGTTTCATGACAGCAGCGAGAGCCGGCAGCGATATAAGCATTAAGGTCTGGGCCAGCACCCGGCATAGGATAATGGCCAGTAATCGTCTTGTTTGCAGCGAGTGTAGCTTGAAGTGAGCGATGAACCTGATGATCAACATGCAGCACACCAGGAACGTTCATCATTTCACCAAGGCCAATAATCGTATCCCACTGCATAGCGTCCGCGATCACCTCTGCACTAAGTATAGCACCGGTATCTTCAAAACCAGGAGTCGCAGGTACGCAGCTTGGCATGGTAGTATACACATTTAAGGGTACATCTATTCCATCTGCGATCATTAGTTTGATACCTTCTAGCCCCAGTACATTAGCGATTTCATGAGGATCCATAAAAATAGAAGTTGTGCCATTTGGAATAACTGCTTTAGCATATTCTTTCACGGATAACATACTGCTCTCAACATGAATGTGTCCATCCATAAAGCCAGGGGCAATATAAAGGCCAGTTGCATCAATTATCTGTGTAGCTTTACCTATTGTATGAGATGCATCACCTACAAGTGCAATACGGCCATGTGTAATGGCAACATCGGTACATTTTATAATTTCAGCGGTACATACATTAACTAAGTGACCATTTTTAATAACAAGATCCGCCTTTTTTTCTCCGCGGGCAACTAAAACAAGCTCTGCGGTTACATCGGCAAGTGCATATCTTTTGGTCATGATAAGGCCTCCTAAAAAGTTATTTCAACTATCATAACACTAGAAAAAATGATTTGCAATAAAAAAAAGCCCTAAAAATACAACAAAGTTCCCCAGAAAAGTGAGGAACTTTGTTACTTAGCTATTTACAAGGCTTTCATTTGCTGTATCAAATTTCTAAATTCATTAAGTGCTGCTTCTATAGGCTCAGGGGTACTCATATCAACCCCTGCTAGTTTGAGAAGGTCGATAGGATCTTTTGAAGAGCCCCCACTTAAGAAGCTCATATAATCTTTGACAGCCGGCTCACCTTCTTTTAAGATACGGCTTGAAAGTGCGATGGCAGCAGAATAACCTGTTGCATACTGATAAACATAAAATGGGGAATAGAAGTGAGGAATACGTGCCCATTCATTTTCAATAAGCTGATCGACTATCATTTCAGCACCGTGATACTTCTTGACAAGTTCATAGTATTTACTGCTAAGATACTCAGATGTTAAGGTACCGCCTTTTTGGTTTGTGAGATGAACTTCTTTTTCAAATTCGGCAAACATTGTTTGTCTATAAAGCGTACTTCTGAACTGTTCCATAAAATAGTTAATAAGATATGTCTTATAGTTAGGGTCTGTTACTGTTTTTAGAAGGTATTGCATAAGCAGCGCTTCATTGACAGTAGACGCTACCTCAGCAACAAAAATAGCATAGCCAGAATAAATATGAGGTTGAGTTTTTGAAGAAAAGTAACTATGAAGTGCATGCCCCATCTCATGTGCTAAAGTAAATAGATTATTGACATTTTCAATATAATTCATGAGGACATAAGGATGAGGGATCCCATAGGTACTCCAGGAGTAAGCCCCGCTTCGTTTGCCTGCATTTTCATATTTGTCAATCCATCTGTTATTAAATCCTTCCCTGATAAGTGCTACATATTCTTTACCAAGTGGTTCAAGCGCTTTAAGAATAATTTCACAGGCCTCATCGTAAGAGATATTCATCTCAAAATCCTTAACCAGCGGGACAAATAAATCGTACATATGAAGCTCTGAAACCCCAAGTAAATTGCGTCTAAGAGATACATAGTCATGCATGATATCCAGATGGTTATTCACAGTATCAATGAGGTTGTCATAAACCGAAATAGGGATATTGTTTTCAGAAAGCGCATAGTGAAGAGGTGTCTGAAAACCTCTGACGCTTGAAAATAAACCATACTGTTTGATATTAGATGAAAAGGTTGCAGCAAGCGTATTTTTATAACTTGTATAAGTCTCATACATACCTGTAAAAGCTGATTGTCGCACATCACGATCTTTACTTTCTAAATACTTAATATAAGTACCATGGGTGAGTCTGACTGATTCACCTTGTTCATTTGTTAGTAAAGGGAATTTTAGATCTACATTATTAAACATACTAAAAACATTTTGAGGGGCACTGGCTATTTCAGAGACTTTTGCGAGCAAGTTTTCGGTTTTGCTGTCTAAAATATGTTCCTTTTGTCGTAATATCTCATTTAAATAGCGTTCATAGCGTTTAAGTTCTGGTGTTTTAATAAAAAAATCTGCCATGACTTCCTTGGTAAGGGTTGATAACTCTGAATTTGCAAAAGATAAGGCAGCAGATATTTCTGTATACAAGTTTTCAGATTTACTTGAAAGGTCTTGATAGTAAGCATTTCCCCCATCTTGATGGAGTCGCATATGAGAATAGAGATAAAGCTTGCCATTTAATTCTAAAATTTCATCTTGTTTTACTAAAAATTCAAGTAAAGTGTCACTATTTAGGGCTAGCTTTCCTTCAAAGTCTGAGAAGGGTTCGGCAAGTTTTTTAGCTTTATCAAACTGTTCTTTAAACACTGTATCATTTGGAAAGATGTCTTCAAGTTTCCAAGTGTCTTCTAATTTTACCTGATCTCTTTGAGGCAGGGAAGTGGACATTAGCGTCAGCTCCTTTGTGAATTGATTTTTTTATAGTATACTACGTTTGTTCTAAAAATAATAAACAATCATAAAAAATATTTTTAAATTACTATTTTTTATAAAAACAACTATAGAGCTGTAAGAAGTAAATGAGAACTATCGTATATATTTAAAAGATCGGAATAAGGAGGAGGGGAGTTTATGGAAGAGCAAGTCGCTAAATACTTACGGCAAAGGCATGTTGAAGGAATTGATTTATTAATCGATACGTATAGCAACCTCATTTATGGTGTTATTTATAGTATTTTTAAGAATCAAATGAAAGATGAAGATGTTGAAGAGTGTTATTATGATGTTGTTTTTACTATTTGGAGTAAAATAGATCAATATGATTCGCGAAAAGGAGTTTTTAAAAATTGGCTTATTTCTATTGTAAGGTTTAAAGCTATTGATTACCTCAGAAAATGCAGAAGACTATATCGGGAAAACAAGCAGGAAACTGTAGGCGGACAAGATGATTCAGCAGAAGATATTGTTATAGGTAAAGAGGACGAGATAGCAATAAAAAAAATGCTTCATAATCTAGAGGAAGTAGATGAGCAGATTTTTACGTGGCGATATTTAGAAGATCTTTCTATTGAAGAAATAAGTGTAAAGCTGCAAATGACACCACAAGCTATTTATACGCGTATTTCTAGGGGGAAGGGTAAACTTAGGAACTGGATGGGAGGTAGGTATGATGAAAAAAGTTAATGATCACTATGAGATAGTAAGTGACGATGCTGTGGAAAAATTAGAACAACTAGGGGAAGCGTATAGAGGTAAAGGGGCACAAGATAAAGCAAAAGTAAAACAATATATTAGAAAAAGAAATTTAGAAGTGATGGGGCAAACAGCTCGAAGTGAGTTGAAAGAAGATGAATATATAGAAGCTGAGTTTGAAGGGAGCTTAACATCTTTGACTTATCTAGGGAATATGACAAGCGCGGAGTATGCATTTATGATGCTCGCGGCTTATAATGATATACCCATTAAATATCGTGGTTATTTAACCACTAAAAAAATCATTCTGTATGAAGTGGGAAAGTTGAATTGTATTGGAAGGCAGTATGTATTTGATTACGGAGCTATTAGGAATCTGAAGTTTAAACGGCATAAGACATTCATTAAAATAGTATTTAAAGTAGAAAAAGACAAATATGACCAATTCAGAATGTCTGGGAATTGGCTGCTATATCCATTTGTAAATAGAAAAATAGGCATTAATATTTGGAGTGATGACCGTGAAATTCTATTAAAATTTATCCAAAAAAAGGTATCCAGTATTTAAAATTATATTAGAGTGGGCTATAATAAAAGTTACGAGATAAGATTATCAATTAAAAGATTAATTACGTATACAAAGTGAGGGGGCGTTAGAGTATGCGCATATATATTAGTGCAGACATTGAGGGCGTAACAGGAGTATCAACGTGGGAAGAAACGCTTAAAGGCAATGCAGAGTATGATAGATGCAGGGAGCAAATGACAAGAGAGGTAGCCGCAGCCTGTGAAGGGGCCCTTGCTGCTGGTGCAGATTATATTATTGTAAAAGATGCCCATGAAGATGGTAAAAACCTTATACATTCTATGCTGCCGGAACAAGTGAAAATTATCTCAGGCTGGAGCAATCACCCTTACAATATGGTAGAAGGCTTAGACGAGAGCTTTGATGGGGTGATGCTTATAGGATATCATAGCGGAGGCAGTTCAAATGGATCACCTCTTGCGCATACTTTATCCATTAATAGTATTAGAAATATTACTATTAATGGGAAGAAGGCAGATGAATTTTTGATTTATGCCTACGCGGCCCACAGGCTGAAAGTACCTGTTATTATGGTAACTGGCGATGGCGAACTTATAAGGCATGTAAGAGCATTTGATCCAGCTATTAAGACAGTAGCGGTACAAGAAGGATTTGGCGGTGCAATTGTAAGTATTCATCCCAATGTAGCCGCTGCACGTATTAAAAAAGCAGCTAAACGTGCTGTAGAAAATATAGTGAGTTTTACAACAAGCCAGTTAGATACTTATGAACTAAAGGTCGAGTTTAAAAAGCATCAAGATGCTTATAAATATTCTTTTTATCCAAAGGCAGAGCAAATAGGTGAGTATACGATTAGATATGTCTCAAATAATTATATGGATCTTTTGACGCTACTGATGTTTATGTAATAAATAAGAATGTGGAAATAAGAAGCAGCAGCCACTTATTTTTACATTCTTTTGTTATTCAATGCGTCCATATCTTTTAAATAATTTTAAGGATAGTACGATTCATACTGGTTATATTAAGTTGAGGAGGAAGCAGATGCTAAAACTAATTTTAGTGAGACATGCTACAACCAAAGCCAATGAACATAAAGTGTTTTCGGGTTTTTATGAAAGTGAAATCGGTCAAAAAGGCATTAAGGAAATAGAGGTGTTAACAAAAAAAATTGAGGATTACACAATTGATACTATTTATGCAAGTCCTTCAACGCGCACTATAAAAACAGTACAAGCTATTGCCAATAAGTACAATAAGGAGATATATCTTGAAAAAGATTTAAGAGAGATTTGCTTCGGTGATTTTGAAGGTTTAGGTTTAAAGGAAGTTGAAGCTAAATATCCAGAAGAAATCTCTAAGATGATTGAACTTGGGGATGATTATAGCTATCCAGCGGGAGAGAGTCTTATACAGTCATACAAAAGAACTGCTAAATGGGTGGATCAGATGAAGCAGATACATAACAATCAAACGGTACTTGTATGTGCCCATGCAGGAACGATTCGTAATATTTTATCTCATTTAATCTGTCAGAGCCCTAAGCTTCATTGGCATTTTAAAATAGATAATGCATCACTTACAATTGTTACAATAGACAATGACTTTGCGGTAGTGGAAGCGCTAAATAATACCTCTTTTATCAATAATATGGTATAATTGTGGGATGAGTTAAAAATACACAATAAAAAAATGCTTTGATTAAAATATAGACAATAGAGAGAAAAGAGATGAAAATTATGAATAAGAGGCCAAGAAGATTAAGATACAATCCACTTGTAAGGGAACTTGTCAGGGAAACTACATTGGAGGTTTCTGATCTTATCTATCCACTTTTTATTATAGAAGGCAGTGATGTTAAAGAGGAGATTAGTTCTTTAAAAGGTGTTTATAGATTTTCAATTGATAGATTAGAAGGAGAAATACATGAAATTATTCAGTTAGGTATTAAATATGTACTTCTTTTTGGGATACCAGATACTAAAGATAACAAGGGCAGTGAGGCATATAGTGAAAATGGGATTGTCCAAAAAGCTATTAAAAAAATAAAAAATATTACAGATAAACTGTATGTAATTACGGATGTATGTATGTGCGAGTATACTACACATGGACACTGCGGTATTTTAAATGAAGTGGGGTATGTAGACAATGAAAAATCTCTATACTATTTAGGGCAGGTTGCATTAAGTCACGCAAAAGCCGGAGCAGATATGATTGCACCATCAGACATGATGGATGGAAGGGTAGGATATATGCGAGGGGAGCTGGATGAAGCAGGGTATACACATATTCCTATTATGAGCTATAGCGCAAAATATGCTTCTAGTTTTTATGGTCCTTTCAGGGAAGCCGCAGGTTCAGCACCTGCTTTTGGAGATCGTAAATCTTATCAAATGGACTATGCAAATAGTGATGAAGCTTTAAGAGAAGTTGCATTAGATATTGAAGAAGGCGCAGATATTGTCATGGTGAAGCCGGCATTAGCTTACTTAGATATCATAAGAAGAGTAAAAGATTCTTTTAATGTCCCTGTTGCTGCTTATAATGTAAGCGGTGAGTATGCAATGCTTAAGATGGCTGTTGAACAAGGTTTATTAGATAAAAAGGCTGTTATAGAAACACTTTTAGGTATTAAACGTGCAGGTGCGGATATTATTATTACGTATTTTGCAAAAGATGTTGCAAAAATGCTTAAAGATTAATCACTTGTTGATATTTGAAGTATAAAAAGACAGGAGAACTAATGATGTACTATCCTATTATGCTTGATTTAACGGATAAAAAGATAACGGTCATAGGGGGCGGAAGGGTTGCCTATAGAAAAGCAACTCATTTTTTAACTTTTAATGGACAGGTAACAGTAGTAAGTAAAAAGTTTGTTAAATCTTTTGAAGATAGCAAAGGAAATATTCAGCTTATTCAGGATAGTTATCGTGAGACTTATTTAGAAAAGAGTTATATTGTAGTAGCAGCAACTGATGATAAAGCATTGAATGCACAAATAGGAGACTATTGTCAGAAGCATCAGATACTGTGCAATGTGGTTTCAAATCCTAGTTTATCAAGTTTTATTATGCCCAGCTTTATTAAAAGAGGAGATCTTATTATAAGTATATCTACTGGGGGCAATAGTCCAGCATTAGCACGTAGAATAAAACGGGAATTAGAAGGTAAATACAATGAGGATTATGAAGTATATGTTAAACTTTTGGGCCAGATAAGGGAGCACATAGTATGCCAAGCGTTGGATGAGGCAGAAAAAGCTACCCTCTTAAAC
Source organism: Cellulosilyticum sp. I15G10I2 (assembly GCF_900095725.1). NCBI lineage: Bacteria > Bacillati > Bacillota > Clostridia > Lachnospirales > Cellulosilyticaceae > Cellulosilyticum > Cellulosilyticum sp. I15G10I2. The sequence goes on along the minus strand of NZ_FMMP01000006.1, from coordinate 1,177,380 downwards.
AGCCTTTTGGATATGAATAGAAAAGGACTTCAGTTCTATCTTGAGCAGTTAGAAAGTATGAAATAAGGATAAAAGGAGATCAAAGATGGGTTTTTTTAAAGTTACAGTGGGGGTAATGGGATCATCAAAGTCTGCAAGAGCAATCGCTGAGGTGCAAAATCTAAAAATAAGAAACTTAAAAACTTTGGTGATAAAACCAGAATTAGATACAAGGGATGGGGGGTATATATGCAGCAGACTCATCAAAGATCAGGTAAAAGCAGATATTCTGCTTAAACCAGAAGAGTGTTTAGATATTAATGATATTATTTTTAATAATTACGATTACATAGTTGTAGATGAATTTCATATGCTTAGTGAGCAGCAGATCAATGAGCTTTATAAGTTAAGTGCAGTATGTACCGCCAATGTCAGTATGTATGGACTTCGAATGTCTTGGAAAGGAACACCTTTTCCAAGTGCAGCCTTAGCACTTGCTTATGCAGATGAAATAGAAATTATACGTATGGTAGATAAAGATCAAAATACACTTAATCATCATATTAAATATACTAACGGCGTGCCAAGCCAGCTTGCAAGTGACGAAGAATCTATTGTTGTTGGTGACTTAGATAAGACAAGTTATACGACTGTATCTAAACTTGATTTTTATAAGATTTATAAAATGCTAGGACAAGTTGAGGAATAACATATGGATAAGAAGTTTGAGGGCTATTTATTGGTTACGGATATGGATGGTACGTTGCTTAATGACAAGGGAAAAATATCAAAAGTTAATAGAGAGGCTATTGCCTATTTTATAAACGAGGGAGGTCGTTTTACGATTGCAACAGGGCGGATGACCCCCTCTGCTAGAAATGTTGTCTACCCTTTAAACATTAATTTTCCGGCTATCCTTTATAATGGCTGTAAAATTTATGATTATACACAAGATAAAACGCTTTATCAATCTTTTTTGGAAGAAGATAGAAAAAGTATTATAGAAGTGCTAAAAAAAGAAGAAACTTATTTAGGCATAGAGATTTATTGCGAGGATAATGTCTACATTTATAAACCTTGTAGATATTCATATAGGTTTTCCAGACAAGGCTATGATGTCATTTATCAGATTAAATCAGAGCTTTGGGACAAAAAATGGACAAAAGTCCTATTAATAGGCGAAGAGCAAGAAATAGATTACCTAGAGAGTATTTTTTATAAGAGATATGATCAAGGGCTTATTATAAGGAGCGGGGCGAGGTATTTAGAGATAACGCCTCAGTACAGTACAAAAGGTGCGGCGCTTAATTATCTAATGGATTTGTATCATATCGATCCATCAAAAGTAATAGCTGTAGGGGATAATATGAACGATATTGATCTTTTAGAGAATGCAGCTTATGGGTTTTGTGTAGCGAATGGTGCAAAGAGGCTAGTTGATAAAGCAAGATATTTTGCACCTAGTAATAATGAAGATGCGATCGCTTATGTGATAAGATGGATAGAGCATATTGTTTAAAATGAAAAGAACGCCTGTTTGCATTAAGATTAGACAGACGTTCTTTTTATTACGATGTTTTTCTAGCTAATTTATTTACAATTAAAGCAATAGCACCATCGCCTGTAACATTTGCAGCCGTACCAAAGCTATCCTGGGCAACATAAAGTGCCATCATGAGTGCAAGTTGGGCATCTGTAAAGCCTAACATGGTTTCTAATAGTCCTAAAGCAGCCATAATAGCTCCACCAGGCACACCGGGTGCTGCTACCATTGTTATACCCAACATTAAGATAAACGGCATTATTTGTGTAAAGTTGAAGGTAGCTCCTTCTAGCGCCATTACAGCAGTAGCACAAATTGTTAAGGTGATAGTACTTCCTGCTAGATGAATGGTTGCACATAATGGCACTGCAAAATCCGCCACTTCATCTGATACCCCATTGGTTTTAGTAGTTCGTACTGTAACCGGTATGGTAGCTGCAGAAGATTGGGTACCAATCGCTGTAAAATAAGCAGGGAGCATATTTTTAATGGCTAAGAAAGGATTGAGCTTAGTGATGCTTCCCGCCACTAAATATTGAAGTATAATATAGCAGATATGAATGATAACGACTAAGACGAATACTCTGCCAAACACCGATAAAGTCCTTGTAACTTCACCCGTATAGGCCATCTTGGCAAAAAGTCCTGCGATGTATATCGGCAGTATTGGAATGATTATATTTTCGATGACTTTTTTAATAATTTCTTGAAACTCATTCATAAAATTAAACATTGTTTTACCTTTAATCGCGGCCATTCCTAAGCCAAATAAGAATGCTGTTATTAAAGCAGTCATAACGCTCATAATTGCTGGCATTTGGATTTCAAAATAAGGTGCGATTTTCATACCTTCACCCGAAACATCACTGCTTGCTGTTATAATGCTTGGTAATATGAGTGTAGCGGTTAAAAAAGCGATAGTACCCGCTATAATAGTAGACAAATAGGCAATGCCCGCAGTATATCCCAGAAGCTTTCCGGCTTTCCCGCCGAGTTCTGCAATACCTGGGGCTACAAAACCAATAATAATTAAGGGAATGATATAGCCTAAGAAATTTCCAAATATACCACTAAAAGTAACTAAAATACGTGTTAAAAACTCAACACCGGTGCTGCCAATTAAAATACCGGCTATAATACCAATAATCAGCCTTGGCAATAAACCAAATCTTTTCATCTGTTTTCCTCCATTTTATAAATTTATCATATTTTGCAAACAGGGCAAGAATATCTTATAATTATACAAGATATTATGTCCATAAGGTACATTAAATATAAATAATATATAAAAAATTTTATAAATAGTTTATTCGTACTTATTTAAAATTTTTGCAACATAACATATAAGAAGATATTGACACTGCATAGTATCTATGTTACTATATGATACAGAAAAATGAATATAATATTGCCTTTAAGTTTGGTCCAGAGAGGCCAAAAAGGAGATCATGATGAAACCATTAAACACTCAAAAAGTTAGTAGTGAGGATTTAGTTGCATACAATAAAGTAGTACAATTAAATAATAAAATGACAGATACATACTTTTTTTCTATAAGTATAAGTGTCTTCACTTATGTTTTCCAAAAATTAGTATCTTCTGTAAGGGACAAGGCAATGAAAAGATAATTATCTTTTTATTGCCTTTTATTTTGTTAAAAATCACTTTTAAAGGATGGTGCTGTGATGCTTTGTCAAAAAGACTTGCTAGGAATAAGAGATTTGGAAATTTCTAAAATAATGTCTATTATAGAACTCGCAAAGGACATGAAACCAATCGTTTTAGGTAAGGAAGAAAAAAAGAATCTATTGAAAAATAAGAGTATTGTTACTTTGTTTTATGAAAATAGTACGAGGACAAGATTGGCTTTTGCAATGGCAGGCACATATCTTGGTGCAAATGTTACAGACCTTGGGATCGCTTCAAGTAGTGTACAAAAAGGTGAGACACTCGCTGATACAGGTATTACGCTGGATCGAATGGGGATAGACTATATGATTATAAGACACAGTATGAGCGGCGCCAGCCATTTACTTGCAAAGAATGTGAAAGCTTCTGTTATTAACGCTGGGGATGGGGCTAATGAGCATCCTACACAGGCACTTCTGGATCTTTATACTATTTATGAAAAAAAAGGTGGATTTAAAGATTTAAAAGTAACAATAGTTGGTGATATAGCCCATAGCAGAGTCGCAAGATCCAATGTATTTGGACTTATAAAATTAGGCGCCAAGGTCACACTTGCAGGTTCAGGAACGCTTATTGCAAAGAGTATGGAAGCACTTGGTTGTGAGGTAACAACCAATATCAAAAATGCAGTAAAAGACGCTGATGTGGTCATGGGCCTTCGTATTCAGCTTGAGAGACAAAAAGGCGGACTTTTTCCAAACCTTAGAGAATATAGTCAGCTTTATGGACTAGACCAAGAAATGTTTTCTTATGCGAGTAAGGAGGCTGTGCTGATGCATCCAGCGCCAGTTAACAGAGGTGTTGAACTTATGCCAGAGCTTTTAGACAGCAGCGTTTCGGTAATAGATGAGCAAGTTACAAATGGTGTAGCAGTAAGGATGGCAATTTTAGCTTTACTAGATGAAGGGAGAATGAAATAATGAAACTTTGTATCCAAGATGGTTTACTTATTAATCCAAAAACAGACACCCAAGAAATTACAGATATCTGGATTGAAGATGGTAAAATTATAGAAATTGGTAAAAATAATCATCATATAGCAGACCAAACAATTCATGCAGCAGGCAAATGGGTTGTACCTGGACTTATAGATCTGCATGTACACTTTAGAGAACCAGGATTTGAACATAAAGAAGATATTAAAAGTGGTTGTGAGGCTGCTGCAAAAGGAGGCTTTACAACAGTATGCTGTATGCCAAATACAAGTCCGGTTATAGATAATGAATGTATCGTAGAATATATTAAAACGATGGCCGCTAAGGCAAATGGTGTTAATGTTCTACCGGTAGGTGCAATTACTAAAGGGCAAGAGGGCGAAACACTGGCAAACATCGGAAAAATGGCAGAACATGGCATTTGTGCTGTCAGTGAAGATGGCAAGACAGTTATGGATGCAGGGCTTATGAAGAAAGCCATGCAATATGTAAAACCTTTTAATATCCCGATTTTTTCCCATACAGAAGATCATAGTTTGGCTGGCGGGAGTATGAATGCAGGAGAAAATGCACAAGTTTTTGGTATTAAAGGAATTCCAAGAGAAGCGGAAGAAGTGATTGTTGCAAGAGATATTATTTTGGCAAAGTACACAGGGGCAAAGCTTCATCTGTCACATATGAGTACAAAAGGAAGTATTGAACTGATTCGTATGGCTAAGATGCAAGGGATAGCTATTACAGCAGAAACAGCCCCGCATTATTTCACCCTTGATGATGGCCTTCTAGGTGATTATGATACAAATAAAAAAATGAATCCGCCACTTAGAACAAAAGAAGATGTAAAAGCTATGACAATAGCCCTTAAAGAAGGTATAATAGATGTAATCGCCACTGACCATGCGCCGCACCACTATGATGAAAAAAACGTAGAGTTTGACAAGGCACCATTTGGTATTGTTGGTTTAGAAACAAGCTTTGCAGTCAGTTATACCGCTTTAGTTAAGGCAGGGATACTTACCCCTTTAGAACTTATTGATAAAATGAGTACCAAACCAGCAGAAATACTCGGATTAGATAAAGGAAGTGTAGAAATCGGTAAAACGGCAGATATTACAATTATCGATACGACTGCAAACTACACAATTGATCCAAATACTTTTGTAAGTAAGGGGAAAAACACACCATTTACAGGAATGCAAGTTTCGGGAGAAGTAGTTTATACGTTAGTAAATGGTAAAATAATTTATCAAAAATAAGTTAAACTCGATTAGAATAATTATTAAATATATTGCATAAACATGCAAAAAAAGTTACAATAAGACTGTAAGCGTAGAATAAAGGAGAAAAGTGATGATAGATCGATTAATAACTCAAATAAATGCAACTCAAAATCCTACTGTTGTGGGCCTCGATCCCACTTATGCAATGATTCCTTCTTTTATTAAAGAGGAAATGCTGGAAAGCTATGGAAAAACACCAAAAGCAGTTGCTGAAATGTTTATAAAGTTTAATAAAAGTATTCTAGATGAAGTGTCTGAGTTGATCCCTGCTGTAAAACCTCAAGTTGCTATGTATGAGCAATATGGTTTAGAAGGACTTAGAGCTTATATAGAAACGATAGCCTATGCAAAAGCTAAAGGACTTGTAGTAATAGGGGATGTCAAAAGAGGTGATATTGCCTCAACAGCGGCTGCTTATGCTGCACATATTGCGGGTGTAGAAATAGAGGGAATTCATATGGATCTTTGGCAAGAAGATGCTGTTACGCTTAATCCCTATATGGGTTTTGATGGTATATCACCTTTTATTGAAGCATGTAATAAATACGACAGAGGACTTTTTATACTTGTTAAGACCAGTAATCCAAGCGGCGTAGAACTTCAAGATTTATTAGTAGAGGGCATTCCAGTTTATGATAAGACGGCAGATCTTGTAAGCAAGTGGGGCGAGCTGGCTATGGGAGAACTAGGCTATAGTAAAATAGGTGCTGTAGTAGGCGCAACTTATAAAGAGCAAGGGATAGAACTAAGAAAAAGAATGCCACATACCTTTTTCTTAGTACCAGGCTATGGGGCGCAAGGCGGTAAGGCTGAAGATCTAAAAGAATATTTTGGTAAAAACGGTACAGGTATTATTGTAAACTCTTCAAGAGGGATTATTGCAGCATACCAGGGTAATAAAAGCGTATCGGAAAAAGATTTTGCTATCGCCTCAAAAGAGGCAGTTATAGCGATGAGAGATGACCTACAAGGAGTGATGAGCTGATGAAAGCACAACTTATATTAGAAAACGGTATGGTTTTTGAAGGCAAAGCCTTCGGTTATTTAAAAGAAACAATAGGCGAAGTCGTATTTAATACGGGTATGACAGGCTACCAGGAAATACTCACAGATCCCTCTTATTATGGGCAAATGGTAGTTATGACTTATCCGCTTGTGGGTAATTATGGTGTTAACCTTGAAGATATGGAGAGCTATAAAGCTCATGTAAGAGCTTTTATTGTAAGAGAAAAATGTGATTTTCCAAACAACTTTAGATGTGAACTCACATTAGATGGGTATCTTAAGTCACAAAAAGTTATAGGACTTGAAGGTATTGATACAAGAGCTCTGACAAAAGTTATCAGAGAGCATGGTACGATGCGTGCAATCATTGCTGTTAGAGAGCTTACACCAAGTCAAATTAAACTTAAAATAGATGCGTTTAACAATCAAACAGCAGTATCAGAGGTAACAACTAAAGAGAAATATGAAGTTAAAGGAAATGGTCCGCATATCGCTTTTATTGACTGCGGAACAAAGCAAAATATCATCCGTTCTTTTGGGGAAAGAGGCTGCAGGATCAGTGTATTCCCAGCTACGGCTACAGCTGATGAAATACTTAGTATAAATCCAGATGGTGTTTTCATATCTAATGGGCCTGCTGATCCTAAGGATGTACCAGAAACGGTAGAGGCAGTTAAACAAATCGTAGGGAAAAAGCCAATTACAGCAATATGCTTAGGTCACCAGCTGCTTTCACTGGCACTTGGCGGAGATACGATGAAGCTTAAATTTGGTCACCACGGCTGTAATCATCCAGTTAAAGACTTTGTGACAAATCGCGTGTATATTACTTCACAAAATCATAACTATGTGGTAGAGACACTGCCAGAAGGCGCAAAGGTAACCCATACTAATCTGAATGACCAAACAGTAGAAGGAATGTATTTTGAAGATCTTGATATTTATAGTGTGCAGTTTCACCCAGAAGCATGCCCCGGCCCGACAGACACAGCCCACATATTCGATGAATTCATCCAAGTAATGCAAGGAGGTAAACTATAATGCCAAGAGATATGCGTATAAAAAAAGTATTGGTAATAGGCTCAGGGCCTATTGTTATCGGTCAAGCTGCAGAGTTTGATTATTCAGGCACACAAGCTTGTCAGGCAATAAAAGAAGAAGGAATAGAAGTTGTACTTATCAATAGTAATCCAGCTACTATTATGACTGATCGTGAGGTAGCAGATAAAATATATATTGAACCGCTTACAGTAGACTTTATAGAAAAAGTTATTATAAAAGAAAAACCAGATAGTCTTCTTGCAGGAGTCGGCGGACAGACAGCACTTAATCTAGCCGTTGAGCTGCATGATAAAGGCATTCTTGAGAAATACAATGTAAGAGTTATAGGGTCACAAATATCTGCTATCAAAGAAGGCGAAGACAGAGAAAGCTTCAGAGCTTTAATGAATCGTATTAATCAGCCCGTTATTGAAAGCAAAACAGTAGAGACAGTTGAAGATGCTGTTGCCTATGCAAGAAAAATTGGTTACCCCGTTGTTGTTAGACCTGCTTATACCCTAGGTGGAGCAGGCGGCGGGATCACTGAGACAGAAGAAGAGCTTAGAGAAATTGCGGCAAGCGGCATTCACCTTTCCCGTGTCAACCAAGTACTTATTGAAAAATGTATTAAAGGCTGGAAAGAAGTGGAATACGAAGTAATGAGAGATCAGTATGGCACTGCAATCTCAGTATGTAATATGGAAAACATTGACCCTGTTGGGATCCATACAGGAGATAGTATTGTAGTAGCCCCTTCACAAACACTCTCAGATAAAGAATATCAAATGCTAAGACGTGCATCTTTAGATATTATCTCAGCCTGCGATATAAGAGGCGGATGTAATGTACAGATAGCACTCAATCCAGATAGTTTTGAATATGCCATTATTGAAATCAACCCACGTGTAAGCCGCTCCTCAGCCCTTGCTTCAAAAGCAACAGGGTACCCAATTGCTCGTGTGTCAGCTAAAATTGCGCTAGGTTATGGGCTTGATGAAATACCGAATACCGTAACAGGCAAAACCTATGCATGCTTTGAGCCAACCCTTGATTATGTTGTTGTCAAGATTCCTAAATGGCCATTTGATAAATTCTATACTGCAAAACGTACACTCGGTACAAAGATGATGGCAACAGGAGAAATTATGGCCATCGGCAATAGTTTTGAGAGTGCTTTCCTTAAAGGGCTTCGCTCGCTCGAAATCGGTCAATTTAGCTTTAAGCACAAAAAACTTCAGGAATGCTCACTTGATGAACTTAAAGAAAAAGTGGTTATAGCAGATGATGAGAGGATTTTTGCTTTAGCTGAAATGCTGCGCAGACATTACAGAGAAGAGCAAGTTTGTAAAATAACAGGTATGGATATCTTCTTTGTAAAAAAATTCAAATGGATTGTAGAACAAGAAGAGCTACTTTCTGAAATGAACTATGATGAGCTTACACCGAGTTACTTAAGAAAACTCAAAAGACGCGGATTTTCAGACAAAGCTATAGCTGAGCTTATAAATGTCACAGAAGATGATATTAGAGACTTGCGTTTTAAGTGGGATATCGTTCCGGTCTATAAAATGGTTGATACCTGCGGGGGCGAGTTTGAAGCAGAGTCGCCTTACTACTACTCAACGTATGATAAAACAGATGAGGTTGAAGTATCAGATAAAGAAAAGGTTATGGTTATAGGTTCAGGACCTATCCGAATCGGCCAGGGGATTGAGTTTGATTACTGCTCAGTTCATGCGATTATGGCACTTAGAAAAAGAGGGATTGAAACGATCATTGTCAATAACAATCCAGAAACTGTAAGTACGGACTTTAATATTTCAGATAAGCTCTATTTTGAACCACTTACAGACGAAGATTTTTATCATATTTACCTTAAAGAAAAACCAATGGGTGTGATCTTGCAGTTTGGCGGACAAACAGCGATTAAATTGGCTAAATTCTGCGAGAAAATGAATATACCTGTTCTTGGAACGCAGCCTAAGCAAGTAGATGCCGCAGAAGATAGAGAAAAATTTGATGAGGTACTAGAAAAACTTAACATTAAAAGACCTAAAGGCAAAGCCATATGGTCTATGGATGAGGGGCTTAAAATAGCCCTAGAACTTGAATACCCGGTTCTTGTTAGACCATCCTACGTACTTGGCGGTCAAGGCATGGAGATTACTTATGAAGAGGCACAGCTTAGAAGATATCTTGAAAATGCATTTGACAGAGATCCAGATAATCCAGTACTGATAGACAGATACCTGATGGGCCGCGAAATAGAAGTTGATGCCCTATGCGATGGTGATGAGATTCTTATACCAGGGATTATGGAACATTTAGAAAGAGCAGGAATTCACTCTGGAGATAGTACGAGTATTTATCCAAGTGTTAATATTCCTGAGCACATTAAAGAAAAAATTATTATTTGCACAAAGCAGATAGCAAAAGAACTTCAAGTACTGGGGATGATTAACATTCAGTACATTGAATACAAAAATGATCTTTATATTATCGAAGTTAATCCGCGTTCAAGCCGTACAGTACCTTATATCTCAAAGGTAACCAATGTGCCGATTATAGATCTTGCGGTTCGTGCAATGATGGGCGAAAAATTAGTTGATATGGGTTACGGCACAGGGCTTTATCCAGAACCTCAAAACTTTTATGCTGTAAAGGTACCTGTATTTTCAACAGAAAAGCTTCCAAGAGTAGAAGTGAGCCTTGGGCCAGAAATGAAATCTACCGGAGAAGTATTAGGTGTGGGCGTTACTGTAGAAGAAGCCTTGTATAAAGGGTTTATTGCAGCAGGTAAAAGCCTTCCAAGACAAGGAGGTACCATTTTTGCAAGTGTGCAGAAGTATGATCAAGATGAATTTGTAGAGCTGGCTAAACGTTTTGCAAAATTAGGCTACAACTTTGTGGCAACCGAAGGCACTGCAAAAAAACTACAAGCAAGTGGCATTGAATCAAGGGTAGTACAAAAACTCTCAGAAGGCAGTGAGGAAATTTTAGAAGTTATAAGAAGCGGAGAAGTTAACATGGTAGTTAATACAGCTACAAAAGGTAATGACTCTAGACGTGATGGTTTTAAAATAAGAAGAGCTGCAATCGAAGCGTCGCTTCAAATACTCACATCACTTGATACACTTGGTGCAATGGCATCTATAGTTGAAAAACAAATTAGAACAAAGGATACTGATATCTACGATATGGGAGTAGGATCACATGTGTAAAAAAATAGTAGAAGGCAGAGTGCTTCAAAATATAGAGATAGCTACAGATGTTTATCGTATGGTTATAGAAAATAAAGAAGTAGCTACCTTAGCCCAATGCGGGCAGTTTGTAAATCTTTATCCAGATGGCAAGCATACGCTGCTGCCTAGACCTATTAGTATTTGTGAAGTAGTTAGAGATACCATTACCCTAGTATATGGTGTAGTCGGTGCAGGAACAAGAGAATTTGCAGACTATAAAGTTGGAAAAGTTATCAAGCTGAGTACAGCTGTAGGGACCGGATTTAAACCGCAGGACACAGAACTTGCAGTTCTAGTAGGAGGAGGGATTGGCGTCCCTCCACTAGTAGAACTCGCTAAGCAGCTGACCTGTCCTAAAGTAGCGGTTATAGGATTTAGAGATGAACCTTTCTTAAAAACTGAGCTCGAGAAAGCTGGTGCTAAAGTTTATGTTGCGACAGACAACGGTAAGGAAGGCTTTAAGGGCAACGTTATTGATCTTATTAAAAAAGAAGGTATACAAGGCGACTATTTCTATAGCTGCGGACCTAAGGTGATGTTAAAAGCCCTAGCAGATTACTGTAGTGAGCGCGCTATTCCCATACAAGTTTCATTAGAAGAACGTATGGGCTGTGGATACGGCGCTTGTGTAGGCTGTGTGTGCAAGATTAAAGAAGATAATCAGTTAGGATATGAACATAAAAAAGTATGTAAAGATGGACCAGTCTTTTTAGGAAGCGAGGTGATCTGGCATGATTGATTTAAGCGTTAATTTAGCAGGTGTTGTATTAAAAAATCCAATCACCACAGCTTCAGGCACCTTTTCAGCAGCTGAAAGCGGGGCGTTTTACGACCTAGCTGAACTTGGAGCGATGATTACAAAAGGGGTGGCCAATATACCTTGGGATGGTAATAATACCCCTCGTATTGCAGAAACTTATGGCGGTATGCTTAATTCAGTAGGGCTTCAAAATCCAGGTATAGACTATTTTATAGCCCATGAATTGCCTTATCTTAAGCAATTTGATACGAAGGTAATTGTTAATGTGGCAGGACGCAGTATAGAGGATTATTGTGAGGTAGCAGAAAAACTCAGTGAAACATGTGTTGATATGCTTGAGATTAATATCTCTTGTCCCAATGTTAAACAAGGTGGCATAGGATTTGGCACTCAGAGTGAAATGGCAGCTAAGGTGACACAGGAAGTAAGAAAAGTATCTAAAAAGCCTATTATCATTAAGTTAACACCAAACGTTACCAATATTGCAGAAATTGCAAAAGCTGTAGAAGCTGAAGGGGCAGATGCCGTATCGCTTATCAATACGTTATTAGGTATGAAGATAGATGTGCATAAGGGAAAAACTGTGCTTTTTAACAAAATGGGTGGTCTTTCAGGCCCAGCTATTAAGCCAGTGGCTATCAGAATGGTTTATCAAGTAAGAAGAGCAATTAACATACCTATTATAGGTCTTGGAGGCATTATGACAGGCGAAGATGTAGCTGAGTTTATTATGGCAGGCGCAGATGCCGTATCGGTCGGAACAGCAGCTTTTGCAAATCCTACAGCACCTGTAGATATTAAAAATGAACTTGTACAATACATGGAGAGACACAATTTTAGAAATATTCAGGATATTAGAGACGCGTTTACAGATTAACAAACTACTAAGTAAAAAACAGGGAGGTCTTTTGGGTGAGTTATAAAAAAGAGTTTATTGAATTTATGGTTAGAGCAGGGGTACTTACCTTTGGAGATTTTACGACTAAAAGTGGCCGTAAGACGCCGTATTTTGTAAATACAGGTAATTACAAGACAGGTTATCAGGCGGCAAAGCTTGGGGAATTTTATGCAAGCTGTATACGAGAGAATATTAAAGGGAATATTGACGCCTTATTTGGACCTGCCTATAAGGGGATTCCACTCTCAGTAGCTGCAGCTATTGCTTTATCCAATAAATATGATCAAGATGTGAATTATTGTTTTAATAGAAAGGAAGCGAAAGATCACGGTGAAGGCGGCTCAATGGTAGGTTATAAATTAAAAGATGGCGATAAGGTGCTTATTATTGAAGATGTTATTACAGCAGGAACAGCCATTAGAGAGTGCCTTCCTGTATTAAAAGCTGCAGCGGATGTGGAGATAGCAGGTCTTATTATTTCTGTAGACCGTATGGAAAGAGGTACGCAGAACAAGACAGCGATCCAAGAGATTTATGATGAATTTGGTATCACCGCTTATCCTATTGTAACGGTAAGAGAAATCATAGATACCCTTCATAATGTACCAGTAGACGGCAAGGTTGTAATCGATGATGCAATGCGAGCGAGAATGGAAGCCTATCTTGAAGAGTATTGTGTAAAATAAGTATTTGTAGATAGATAATTTTCCATATACAATCCACGTGAAGACGGTTGTTTTACTAAACAAGAAAGCATGATTGTACAAGAATTTTAGACTTGTTTCAAAAGTAGATGAAGGTGTGTTTTAAGAAAAATAGAAAAAATCTTCTATCACCTTGTTAAAAGGAGATGGGGGATTTTTACATTTTTGATATTAAGTTAAACTTCATTACTATAAATAAACGAAAAAAATATATTTATATTGTTATATTACGCGCAGTGAATTTACTCGTCTATAGTTAGCTAAATACATGGATTTAGGAGGCATAAGTGCCTAAAATGGAAAGAATAAAACTAATTAAAATGAAATATATATCTTACATAATGCTTCAAAGTATGATTTATGGTGTTGGGAATCCCTTGACAAAATTAGCTTATGAAAGTATCACGCCGTTTTGGCTGCTTACCTTTCGATTTTTCATATCACTACTTATCTTTTTTCTTTTTGGGGGTAAAAAGCTGATTGTACAACTGAGAGTAGCTAAAATCTCACAATATTTCCCAGCAAGTATGTGTACGGCGCTTGCCTACATCACTTGTAATTTAGCATTGAACTTAACATCTGCTACCAACGTTGGATTTCTAATGTCTTTGCCTGTCATCTTTACACCCCTGCTTGCCAGTATTATTCTTCATCAGAAATATGATTTTAGGTATCTGCCTTTGCAAATCATTATAATAATTGGATTGTATTTGCTTTGCAGTAATGAAGGGGGATTTACATTAAATAAAGGTGATATTTTTGCACTAATCACAGCGATAGCACTATCAGGCTCCCTGGTATTTGGAAAAAAATCATTGGAATCGCTAGATGCTGTTACAATTTCAGCTGCGCAGGCAGGTGTTACAGCCCTTATGAGCCTTATTTGTGCACTGGTATTTGATGATTTTAGTATAGTGTCTAATATAGCACAAGCTGCTTGGGGAGTAGTTGTTTATTTAGCGGTGATATGTACTTGCATTGCATATGTATTACAGAATTTAGCATTAGTATACCTCTCATCTAGTATAGTTTCGATGCTTCAATGCACACAACCGATTTTAACAGCAGTATGTTCATTTATCATTCTTGGAGAAACACTGAGCTTTCGAGGCGTATTAGGAGGATTAATCATCATTGGCTCAATCTTGCTCACAAATCTGATAGAAACAAATGAAAAAACAGATCAAGCCGTAAAAAAAGGCGATAACTTTACTGTTGATCTTAAGTAAGAAAAGAAAATTACTATCTTGTTATCCATAAAGTGTAGAAGATAAAGACATCATAAAGCCTCTTAGACAGTTATGCCTATTAGAGGCTTTTTTGGGTTGTACTTTTGCATGTGATTCATATTAAGTCTCTATTAAATCTCTATTAAATATAATGCAGACTATAATTATCTGTTCCTGTACAAACGTATATACAAATGCAGAAGTAGTTTTAATAAGCACATTTTAGTTATTAAGATATAATTAATAAGCATAATAAGACGATAATAGTATATAATTAAAATTAACTAAACTTACTGTCTTTTATGAATTCAGTATTTAAAATGGAGGCGATTACTTTGGGTAAAGAGCAGGTAGGCGTAATTGGACTTGCGGTAATGGGAAAAAATCTCGCATTAAATATAGCTGACCATGGATTTTCAGTATCGGTTTATAACCGTGGCCCCCAAAAGACGCAGGAGCTATTAAGTGAGATAAAAGATAAAAACATAAAGGGATATTATACTGTAGAAGACTTTGTGCACTCTCTTGAGTTGCCGCGCAAGATTATTTTGATGGTGAAAGCTGGGGAGGCTGTTGATGCAACAATCGAACAGCTACTGCCGTATCTTTCAAAGGGTGATCTCATAGTAGATGGCGGTAATTCTTATTATCTGGACACCATACGCCGTAATAAGGAGCTTCAAAGTTTAGGATTTTCTTTTATTGGAACAGGTATTTCAGGAGGAGAAGAAGGTGCCAGAAATGGTCCTGCTATTATGCCGGGGGGAGAGGAACCAGCTTACTGGTTAATTGAGCCTGTTTTAACGGCTATTTCGGCAAAGGTTGATGGCGCGCCGTGCAGTACTTATATAGGCAAAGATGGCGCTGGACATTTTGTAAAGATGGTGCATAACGGTATTGAATATGCAGATATGCAGCTTATCTGTGAATCCTACTTTCTTATGAAAAAGATATTGGGATTGTCTGTACCAGAAATTCATGAAGTGTTTAAATGTTGGAACGAAGGCGAGCTTAATAGTTATCTTATTGATATCACAGCAGAAATTTTTAAAAAGATTGATATAGATACAGAGCAGTATATGGTAGATATGATTTTAGATACTGCAGGACATAAGGGCACAGGTAAATGGACTAGTCAAATCGCTCTCGATATAGGGGTTGCTGCACCTACCATTACAGCGGCTGTATTTGAGCGCTATTTATCGGCAATAAAAGAAGAACGAGTGAATGCAAGCAATATTTTAAGAGGGCCGATATTTGCATTAAATAAATCTAAAGACTTTATTGAATCTATTAGAAAAGCACTTTATGCCAGCAAGATTTGTTCTTATGCCCAAGGCTTCAGTTTAATGAGCGCAGCCTCTAAGCAATATGATTGGGAACTAAACCTTGGGAATATTGCAATGATATTCCGTGGAGGATGTATTATCAGAGCGCAATTTCTAAACCGCATTAAGGATGCTTATGATAAAACACCAAAGCTTAATAATTTATTATTAGATGACTATTTTAAAGAAAGTGTCGGAAACTATCAACAAGAATGGAGAGACGTTGTCGTTACAGCTATTCAAGCCGGGATTCCTGTACCAGGTTTTGCAAGTGCGCTTTCTTATTATGACAGTTATAGGTCAGAGAAGCTCCCTATGAACTTACTCCAAGCACAAAGAGATTTTTTTGGTGCACATACGTATGAAAGAATTGATAAAGAAGGCATATTTCACACCAAATGGTAATCTGTGACAGGAAACCAAATTATAGGTGTAATAAAGGAAGGAGGTATTTTGCACATGGCAATCGATAAAAATAAGCAAAATGATTTATCTGCTATGATCGTTATCTTTGGCGGAACCGGGGATTTAACCCATAGAAAGCTGATGCCAGCTCTATATAATTTAGTACATGATCAATTATTGCCTAAACATTTTGCAATTGTTTCTATAGGTCGAAGAGAACAGACCACTGAGCACTATAGAAAGGAAGTGTTTGAGTCTATAAGTGCCCATTCAAGAAATAAAATTGATGAAAAATATTGGGCGAAGCTCAGAGAATTAATCTATTATTTTAAGTTTGATTTTACGGATCAAGCAGGTTATTCAAAACTAAAAGATTTTTTAGATGAACTTGATAAAAAAACTCATACCAATGGCAATAGGGTGTATTATTTGGCTGTGGCACCAGAGTATTTTGAGACGATAGCACAAGGACTTCATATTAGTGCGCTCGCTAAAACTGATGGTTCATGGAATAAACTGATTATTGAAAAACCATTTGGCAAAGATTTAAAGACTGCTAGAAAACTCAACCAGAAGCTTATAGAAATTTTTGATGAAAAGAGTATCTATAGAATAGATCATTATCTTGGTAAAGAAATGATACAAAATATTATGGTGCTTAGGTTTTGTAATTCTGTTTTTGAATCACTATGGAGCAATAAATTTATAGATAATATACAAATATCTCTTAATGAAAAACATGGGGTTGGTACAAGAGGCGGCTATTATGAAAACTCAGGGGCCATGCGGGATATGATTCAAAACCATATCATTCAGATTCTTTCGCTTGTTGCAATGGAGCCTCCGGTTAACCTTGAGACGGAGTCTATTAGGACTGAAAAGTTAAAAGTTATTCAGGCCATTGATGAATTTACGCCTGAATATCTTAGGGAGAATGTTGTATTTGGACAGTATGGAAAAGGCATTATCGATGGTATGCCTGTTCTAGGGTATAGAGAAGAAGAGAAGGTTCCCCCACATACAAGTACTGAAACATTTGTAGCTTTAAAGTTGTATGTTAACAATCTAAGATGGGCCGGAACCCCTTTTTATATCAGAACGGGCAAAAGATTGGGATCAAACTCGGCTGAAATTGTTATACAATTTAAGTCACTGCCTAAGGTTTTGTACTTTAAAGATGAGCATATTCAAGACCCGAATTTGTTAGTAATTAGGATACAACCCAATGTCGGCGTATTTTTTCAGTTTAATACAAAAGATTTTACAAGTCATCACGATATAGTCCCTATGAAGATGGAAATCAGCCATACGAACCAGTTCTTAGGCAACACGCCGGAAGCTTATGAAAGGTTGATCTTTGACATATTACGTGGCGATGCCACTTTGTTTTCAAGATGGGATGAAGTAGAAGCAGCGTGGACGGTTGCAGATAAAATTATTGCATATAGAGAACAAAAAAGATTTCATTTTCCAAATTACGAGGCTGGTACAATGGGACCTGTAAAAGCGTTTCAACTACTCGCACGAGATGGAAGAGAATGGTGGAATATATAGGAGGAAAAGCGATGAAAATATATGATATTTCTATGAAAATTTGTTATGAGATGCCTGTTTACAAAGGCCGGGAAGCTAAAAGACCTGTTATGAAAGTTGAAAGTGATTTTACATCCTCAAGCGTATATGAAAGTAAGATTACAATGAATATGCATACGGGAACACATGTAGATAGTGCCCTGCACATGTTGCCAGAGGGGACGACAATTGATACACTGCCACTCGAAAAGGTGATAACAAAATGTAAAGTTTTTGACTTGCAACATGTAACAGGAGGCATATCGGAGGAACATTTAAAAGAAAAAGATATTGTTGAAGGAGACTTTATCCTGTTAAAAACAAAAAATTCATATTTAGATATATTAGAAAATGAGTTTATTTTTGTTGATAAAACAGGCGCAAGTTACCTTGAGCAAAAGAAAATAAAAGGCGTTGGCATCGATTCACTTGGTATTGAGCGTGCTCAACCAGAACATGAAACGCATAAAATACTGCTAGGAGCAGATATTGTCATATTAGAAGGCCTTAATCTTAGAGATATCGAAGAAGATGAATACTTGCTTGTTGCAGCGCCAATCAATGTAATAGGTGCTGAAGCTGCACCAGCAAGGGCCGTATTAATTAAAGAAGTTTAGATACAGCTACTTTAAGCCTTGGAATTATTCTAAGGCTTTTTTGTGTTTTAAAATAATAATGTATATTACTCATTAAAACGAGTATTTTGGGTAATAATGTAATTGGATATAATATTATAAACAGAAAAGATGTGAAAAATATGACTAAACCTCAAACAATAAGTGTCACAAAGCCAGCAAATGAGGAACTTCCAAAAGAAAAATTTGATGCGCTTGAAGAATTTATTGAAGGGCTTGAAACCACAAAGGGAGCGTTAATAGAAATACTCCATAAAGCTCAAAATATATTTGGCTATCTTCCAAGGGATGTTCAGTTGTTTGTAGCAAGAAAATTAGGTATTCCAGGAGCAGAAGTTTATGGTGTTGTCAGTTTCTACTCCTATTTTACAACGAAACCAGGCGGTAAACACACGATAAGCTGCTGCATGGGTACCGCCTGTTATGTAAGAGGTGCAGATAAAATTTTAGAGCGCCTTAAGGAAAAGCTTGGCATTGAATCTAATGAAGTAACAAAAGATGGTCTTTTTACTTTAAAGGATGTGAGATGTATAGGCGCCTGTGGACTTGCACCTGTTGTTATGGTTGATGATAAGATATTTGGCAGGGTTAAAGAAGAAGATCTGGATGATATTATCAATCAATACCGTAAATAAATTTTTGAAGTTACCAAAAGTTAGGAGTTAAGCTTATGAAAATTAAATCATTAGAAGAATTAAAGCAAATTAAAGAAGAATACAAGGACAGAGTAAGATTAAGGAGTAAGACAGAAGAAGTTTTAGACCAGACAGAGATTCTTATTGGGATGGCTACTTGTGGGATCTCATCAGGTTCAAGAGAAACGCTGAATGCAATTATAGACGAGCTGGCTAAAGAAAATCGAGATGATATCAAGGTAATTCCTGTAGGATGCATTGGCTATTGTCATTCAGAGCCTACTGTTCAAGTGAATATAAAAGGTCAAAAACCTATCATTTATGGCAATATGAAAAAAGAAAATGTGCATGAGCTGATTGAAAAGCATATAAAAGGCGGACAGCCAGTAGAAAGGTTTATTCTGAGTACTCATTTTGAAAGTATGTAGTCAAACCTCGCGTCAGTATTAAAGAGGATTTAAAGGAGGCTAATGGAAATATGGAAAATGCAAGAATGAATATTCTGGTGTGTGGTGGGACAGGCTGCATTGCAAGTGACAGTGAGAAAGTCATAAAAAACTTACAGCTCATTATCAAAGCACGTGGCTATGAAAAAGAAGTACATGTTGTAAAAACTGGGTGTTTTGGTTTTTGTGAACAAGGCCCCATTGTAAAGATAGAGCCTGATAATGTTTTTTACGTAAGGGTAGGTGCGAAAGATGTTAAAGAAATTGTAGATGAGCACATCATTAAAGGAAGAACAGTAGAAAGGCTTTTGTATAAAGACCCAGAAGAAAATAAGCCTGTCAGTCGGCAAGAGGATATGCAGTTTTATAAGAAGCAGCTGCGTGTTGCCTTAAGAAATTGTGGTTTTGTTAATCCAGAGGATATCTATGAATACATAGCTGCTGGAGGATATGAAGCGCTAGGTAAGGCATTGACACAAATGACCAGGGACAAAGTGGTTGAAGAGATCAAAAAATCAGGTCTTCGTGGCCGCGGGGGCGGAGGATTTCCGACCGGTATAAAATGGGAGATTACAAAAAAGCAAGACAGTGAAGTGAAGTTTATTATATGCAATGCAGATGAAGGTGACCCAGGGGCGTTTATGGACAGAAGCATATTAGAAGGGGATCCCCATAGTGTACTCGAGGCCATGGCCATTGGCGGGTACGCTATTGGCGCTGATAAAGGCATTATTTACATTCGTGCAGAATACCCCCTTGCGATATCAAGACTTAATACTGCTTTAAAACAAGCCAGAGAGACGGGATTATTAGGTAAAAACATTTTTGGAACAGATTTTAGTTTTGATATAGCGATCAAGTATGGCGCAGGCGCTTTTGTGTGTGGTGAAGAAACTGCCCTTATTAATTCATGTGAAGGAAAAAGAGGTGAGCCAAATTATAAACCGCCTTATCCTGCAGAAGAAGGTTACTGGGGACATCCAACCTGTGTCAATAACGTTGAAACATTTGCAAATATTCCTGTAATTATTACAAGGGGGGCAGAATGGTTTGCATCAATTGGTACTGAAAATAGCAAAGGTACAAAGGTATTTGCACTGGCAGGAAAGATCAATAATGTAGGCCTTGTTGAAGTACCCATGGGAGTAACTTTGCGAGAAATCATTTATAATATTGGCGGCGGCATACCAGGTGGACGTAAGTTCAAAGCGATACAGACCGGAGGGCCCTCGGGCGGTGTGCTGACAGAAAAAGATTTAGATACCCAAATTGATTACAATAGTCTTCTTGAGGTAGGTTCTATGATGGGTTCAGGTGGTATGATTGTAATGGATGAGACAGATAATATGGTGAATATAGCCAAGTTTTATCTAGAATTTACAATGGATGAATCTTGTGGAAGATGTACACCATGCCGTATTGGGACAAAAAGAATGTATGAACTCTTAAATAAAATTACAAGCAGGAAAGGAACTATGGCTGATTTAGACGCATTAAAACAATTAGCTTATATGATAAAAGACGGCTCGCTTTGTGGTCTTGGACAAACTGCTCCTAATCCAGTTATTAGTACAATGAAACATTTTTGGAATGAATATATTGAGCTCGTAAAAGATGTCGATAGCCCCCAAGGCGAAGGAAAATATGTTCCAAAAAATAAAATAGGGATTAAATCCTAAAAGGAGGCAGAAACTTTGTCTGATAATAAAAAAATAAAAGTTATAATTAATGATCAAGAACTTATGGTACCTGAAGGTATAACTATTTTGGAAGCAGCTCATGAGGCCGGTGTGCATATTCCTACTTTATGCCATTTAGACCTACACGATTTTAAAATGATTAATCAGACTGCTTCATGCAGAGTATGTATGGTTGAAGCACAAGGAAGAAATACACTTGTACCGGCATGTGTTACAAAAGTTTCGGAAGGACTAGAGGTGCAAACCAATACAATCCGTGCAATCACCGCCCGCAGGATGGCTGTAGAACTCCTCTTATCCAATCATCCTAATGAGTGTTTCACTTGTCCCAAAAATCTCGAGTGTGAACTACAGGCCCTAGCGGCAGAACTCAATGTAAGAGAGATTCGGTGGGAAGGAGATAGGATGGACTATCCTAAGGACTTATCCAGCGGGGCTATCGTAAAGGATTCAAATAAATGTATTTATTGCAGGCGGTGTGAAACGGCTTGTAATGAAGTGCAGACCTGTGGCATATTATCTGGGATTGGCCGCGGTTTTGAAGCTTTTGTAGGACCTTTTGGCAATATACCTATGGTGGAGTCTTCATGTACTTACTGCGGACAATGTGTGCAAGTATGCCCTACGGCAGCACTTACAGAAGTTTATCACATGGAAAAGGTTTGGGAGGCAATTAATGATCCTGATAAACATGTTATTGTACAAACTGCTCCTGCTATTCGTGTTGCATTAGGTGAACTCTTCGGTATGGATGCAGGAACCATTGTAACAGGTAAAATGGTTACAGCTTTAAAACGGATGGGATTTGATGCTGTTTTTGATACTGACTTTGGGGCAGATCTTACCGTTATGGAAGAAGCAGCAGAACTCATTTATCGTATTAAAAATAACAAAACATTACCAATACTCACCAGCTGCTGCCCAGCTTGGGTCAAATTCATAGAGCATCAATTTCCGGAGTTACTTGAAATACCTTCCACGTGCAAGTCGCCCCATATTATGTTTGGAACAATCGCTAAGACTTATTATGCCAAAAAGAATAATATAGATCCTAATAATATTGTAGTTGTTTCTATTATGCCGTGTATCGCAAAAAAAGCTGAGGCTAAACGTCCAGAGCTTACAAAAGATGCGCATGATAATGTGGATATAGTTGTTACCACCCGTGAGCTTGGAAAAATGATTAAAGAAGCGGGTCTGGATTTTCCAAATCTTCCTGAGAGTGAATACGATAAACCCCTGGGAGAGACAACAGGTGCATCAGTTATATTTGGAACAACAGGCGGCGTTATAGAAGCAGCGCTGCGTACAGCCTATGAATGGATGACAGGAGAAGAATTAAAGCATGTTGAATTTGATCAGCTTAGAGGCCTTGAAGGCATACGTGAAGCAACTGTTAAAGTAGGAGACAGTAATCTTAATATAGGGATTGCCCATGGGCTTGGCAATGCGCGTACACTTTTAGAAAGTATCAGAGAAGGAAAATCAAAGTACCATGCGATAGAGATTATGGCCTGCCCGGGGGGATGTATCGCAGGAGGGGGACAGCCTTACCACCATGGCAATGATGAAATTATAAAAAAACGACAGGAAGCTATTTATGAGGAAGATAGAAATAAAAAGATAAGGAAGTCTCATGAAAATACTGAAATTCTTGAACTGTATAAAGAATATTTAGGTGAGCCATTTGGTAAACTTGCTCACGAGTTACTGCATACACATTATGAGGAAAGAGAAAGAATATAGAACTATCAAACACTTAAAAGCCGGTAAGAATTCTAATTTGCCGGCTTTTAAAGTTATTTGATAAACCAAAAAGATTGCAAATAGCGAAATCAGATGAAAAGAGAGGAATATTAAAATATTTTGATGAATTTATAGAAAATTATGGGAACAAAGATTATAATTGAACTATCATCAATGTTTTAAGTAGAAATGACTAGATCAATAAGGTTAAAGAAAGGGGAGGGTATATGTTATTAAGAAAAAAGATTCCGTTCACAATGATAGCGTTAGTTTCGATTCCACTTATCATTTTAAGTATTATTGTTTATACCTATACATCAAGTGCATTAATAACTGTAAATAAAAATAGAATTAGAAATATTTCTGAGATTCAGAGTGAAAATTTAATTAATATTATTAACGCACATACTAAAGAACTTCAGCTTACAGCAAAAATTGATGAAATTATTGATGTTTTGATATTGGAGCATCATAACAAGCTTAGCTCTACGGAGTGGGCCTTAAGAGAAGAACCTAATCGTGTATTAGAAGATATTTTAGAAGAGTCATCTGAACTTGATAATATATTTGTTGCAAATTACAAAGGTGAAATTATACTTAGCGGAAAACATGATGCTTTAAATAGGAATATACAGGATAATCAATATTTTATTGATGCTTTAAACGATAAAACGGCAGTAAGTAATGCACTTCGAGATGATCAAAATGACGAAAAAGTAATTGTGATGACTGCGCCTGTTAAAAACGATCATCAAGAAATTGTTGGTGTGATTGGACATATTATTAAATTAGATTATTTTAAGAATAAAATTACTAATGTAAAAATGGAAAACCAAGGTTATGCCTATATTGTAGATGCAGAGGGGATTCTAGTTGCCCATCCAGATGCAAAGAGAGTTGGGACATACATAGAAAATACTACAATTCAGGAGATTGTAAAAAAGATTAAAAATCAAGAAGTTGTATTATCCGGAGAAGGCCAATATATTTACCAAGGGAAGCAAAAATATATGGCCTATAGCGTGATCCCTCAAATCAACTGGCTTATTGTTTTTGCACAAGATAAAACGGAGATGAATGAACCGGCGCGCATAGCGCTCATACTTATTTTAGTAGCTACTTTAGGGTTTATTAATCTATCAATCATTGCTAGTATAGAATTTTCAAAATCTATTACAGAACCAGTGGATCAGTTAATAGAAGCTATGGATAAAGCAGGAAACGGGGATTTAAACTCAAAGTGTAACTTCAAATCACATAATGAATTTGGTAAGCTTTCAACTAATTTTAATAATATGTTAAGCCAACTAAATTTAAGTTACCATGAACTAGCTGCTGTGTATGATCAGCTCAGCGCCACAGAGGAAGAATTACGTTCACAATATGAAGAACTTCAAGACAGTGAGGAGCATTTAAGAAAAAGCGAAGAAAAATATAAATTAGCCTTAGAGGGCGTTAATGATATTATTTGGGAGTGGGATAATGAAACAAAATCCCTTCATGTTTCAAATAAATGGCATGACATTGTAGGAGATTTGCCTATTAGAAAAATATCTATTAGAAATTTTATCCGGTTTATTCACAAAGAAGATGTTAAAATGGTAATTAAGGATATAAAAGATCATCTTGACGGTCACACACTGTTTTATAAAAGTGAGTTTAGAATACAATTAGGTGAAGAACAATTTAAATGGTTACTCATAAGAGGTAAGGCCCTACATAATGCAAAAGGTAAAATGATTAAGATAGCAGGATCTATGACAGATATTTCTGAGAGAAAAGCTATAGAAAACGAAATAAAACATATGGCATATCATGATACCCTAACCAGTCTACCTAATAGAATTTTATTTATGAAAAAACTTGAAAAAGAACTTGAAAGATCTAAAAAAGAAGGTTTAATAGGAGCTATTATGTTAATAGACCTTGATAATTTTAAAAATGTAAATGACACATTAGGACACGACCATGGAGACAAACTGCTAGAATGTATAGCAGAAAAATTAAAAGTGACTGTTAAGGGAAATAATACTGTATGTAGGTTTGGAGGCGACGAATTTCTTGTGCTCTATCCCCAGGCAGATAGCGAAAACCAAATAAGAGATTTCGCAAAAAGAATACTTAGCATTTTTGAAAATCCACTAATAATAAATGATAAACTTACTTATATGACAGCAAGTCTCGGGATTTCTGTTTACCCAAAGGATGGGGAACATACAAGCCATCTTTTAAAAAATGCAGATGTCGCTATGTATACAGCCAAATTCTTAGGTAAAAATACATTTTTGTTTTTTAATCAGGAAATGCAAGAGGGATTAGAGCGAAAAATTAAAATAGAGGCTATCTTAAGACAAGCCCTTATAGAAGATGGCTTTGAAATTTATTATCAGCCACAGATTGATGTTAAAGGGCATAAAATTACTGGATTTGAAGCACTTCTAAGGCTAAATTCAAAAGAAATGGGCTTTATATCACCTGGAGAGTTTATTCCTATTGCTGAAGAGAGTGGTCTTATCAAAGAGCTTGGTCTATGGTGTTTAAAGCACGCTTGTTTAAAAAACAAAGAATGGAGAGATAAGGGATACCAATTTGACTCGATATCAGTAAATATATCAAATGTGCAATTTGAGCAACATAATTTTGTTGAACTGATTATGGAGGTGTTGGAACAAACACAGCTGAAACCAGAGTTTTTAGAGATTGAAATTACGGAATCTGTTTTAATGAAATCCTTAGAAAAAAACATCGAAATTTTAGAAAAGCTAAAAGCAATAGGGATTAAAATTGCACTTGATGATTTTGGGACAGGCTACTCATCTTTTAATTATTTAAGGCAACTGCCTATCAATACTTTAAAGATGGATAAGTCTTTTATCGATGGTATTTGTCTTAACCTAAAAGAACAAGCCATTGTACATGGTATTATTCAGCTTGCCCATCAGATGGCATTAGAAGTTATAGCCGAAGGCGTAGAGAATGAAAGTCAGTTAAAGCTCTTAAAACTAAAAGATTGTGATAAGGTACAAGGTTATTTTTTCAGCAAGCCACTGCCGGCTAGAGAAGCCGAAGTATTTTTGAAAAACTTTTAAAACTATTTTACATATAAAAAAGCGTAGTAATGTGCATAGATCAAGGCATATCACTACGCTTTTTGTTTGAAAAGGTTTATATTTCATATAAATACGTACCCATAGTTACAGACTGTAGTGTTTATCTCGGTTAGACTATAACACATAAAAACATATTTTTAGGAGGTGTGCGTGGTGGGATATAGACTAACCACAACTGAATTTGATAAATATTTAACAAAACTATCCGAGCAATTTGAAATATATGGACCTATAAAGCAAAAAGGAAAGGGCATGTTTTCTGATACCGATATGACGGGGTATGGTAAAGTGTCAAGAACAAATGAAATGGTTTTAGAAGAAAAGTCCTATTATTCACCTAAGGAGATTTTTTATCCTATTCGAGAGACCTTGTTTTATTTTTTAAGTGACCAGATTAAAGAGCCAGTGATTAATAAAAAACCCATCATTATGTTTTTAAGACCCTGCGATATCCATGGGATTGAACGCTTAGATAAAATTTTTTTAGAAAATGGGATTGAAAAGGATTATTATTATTTAAGAAGAAGAGAACTTCTTAAATTTATTATGATCGAATGTACAGAAGGGTTTGATACATGCTTTTGTGTAACGATGGGAGCCAGTAAAACAGATCGATACGAGGCAGCCATACGCCGAGAAGGTTCAGAGGTTTTAATACATATTAAAGATACAGCGCTTTTAATAGACAACCTAAAAAGTAAAAAAGATGAGCTGTTTGAACCAGAATTTATAGAGAAAAATAAGGTAAAAGTAACACTTCCAGATGTGAGTTTAGTGACGCAAGAGACTTTTAATCATGAAATATGGACAGAATATACAAGTAGGTGTATTGCTTGTGGCCGCTGTAATACTTCTTGTATCACATGTTCATGTTTTACCATGCAGGATGTTAAAACAAGTGATGATGGAACACTTGGAGAAAGAAGAAGAGTATGGGCAGGCTGCCATGTGGATGGGTATACAGATATGGCCGGAGGACATAGCTTCCGCAATAAAAATGGTGAAAAGATGAGATTTAAAACGATGCATAAAGTCAATGATTTCTACAAACGTTTTGGCATGCATATGTGTGTAGGCTGCGGCAGATGTGATGATGTCTGTCCCGAATATATTTCTTTCTCAAAATGTATTAATAAACTTAATCAAATTGTTATGGAGGGACAAAGTCATGCATAATGCCTACTTGTCAAAACCCTATAAAATATTAAATATTGTGCAGGAAACACCCATTGACTATACTTATAAAATTGCTTATGAAGGTCAAGTTATTGGTGGACAATTTATGGAGATCTCTATACCAGGAGTCGGAGAGGCACCTATATCTATTAGTGACTTTGATGAAAAATCAATGGATATGACTATTCGGAAAGTAGGTCGCTTAACAGATGAAATATTTTGTTTAAAGCCAGGGGATGTACTTTTTATGAGAGGGCCTTATGGTAATGGTTTTGATCTAGATGCTTTTAAAGGAAAAGATTTAACTATCTTTGCAGGTGGAACGGGGCTTGCACCCGTTAAAAACCTTATCCGGTACTTTGCAGAACATATCAACCAAACTAAAAAATTAGAAATACTTATTGGTTTTAAATCACCACAGGATGTTTTATTTACGGAAGAGATTAAGAAGTGGAAAGAGACTTGTCCGGTATATCTTACAGTAGATCAGCCATCGCCCGAATGGCAAGAAGAAACAGGGCTTATTACAAAACATATTCATAAATTAGATTTAAAGAATGTACAAGAAAAAACAGCAGTTGTTGTCGGCCCACCGATTATGATGAAATTTATGACCCTTGAACTTATAAAACAAGGGTTCTTAGAAGAAAATATTTGGGTCTCCTTTGAAAGGAAAATGAGCTGCGGTATTGGTAAATGCGGACATTGCAAAATAGATGAAACCTATGTATGTTTAGAAGGACCTGTTTTTAATTATGTGAAAGCAAAAAGTCTGATTGATTAGGGGAGAATAAAATGAGCGTTAATAGAAAAATTATTGCAAAAAATGCCTATAGAATTACGAAAACCAGAAATAAAACAGCACTTAGAATCAGGGTGCCAGGAGGGCATTTGGAGGCTGAATTTTTTCCGCTGATTCAGTCTATTTCAGAGCAGTACGGTAACGGTACTGTTCATTTAACCACGCGGCAAGGTTTTGAAATCCCAGATATTGATTTTGAGGCTATACCAGAAATTAATCAAAAAATTAAACCGCTTATCAGTGCGCTTGGACTTGATTTAGTTGTTCAGGATGGCGGTTATCCGGCAGCTGGCACAAGAAATATTTCAGCTTGTATAGGTAATCGTGTTTGTCCTTATGCTAATGATGATACTACCCGAGTAGCAAAAAATTTAGAGCGCGTGGTTTATCCCCATGATTTTCATTTCAAGATTGCAGTTACAGGGTGCCCTAATGACTGTATTAAAGCACATATGCAAGATTTTGGCATCATCTGTGTAACAGAGCCGCAGTATGATGCTTCAAGATGTATCAGCTGCGAAGCTTGTGTTAAAAACTGTAAAAAGAAAGTGACGGGGGCTCTAACACTTAAAAATTTCACCGTAGAGAGAGATCATGAAAAATGTATTGGCTGTGGAGAATGTATTTTAAAATGCCCAAGTGGTGCATGGACTAGAAGTGAAAAAAACCTTTATCGTATGGTTATTATGGGAAGAACGGGAAAGAAAAATCCAAGGCTTGCCATGCCCTTTATAAAATGGGGAACAGAAGAGGTTTTAACTCAGATCATTCAAAATACATACCGCTATGTAGATAAGTATATTGATCGCTCACTTCCTAAAGAGCATATTGGCTATATTGTAGACCGAACAGGCTATCATGTTTTTAAAGAAGAAGTGCTTAGAGATGTAACGCTTAATAAAGAAGCGCAGGTTGCTCAGAATATGCAGTGGTCAGGTTATTGGTATAAGCAAGATGAAAACTTCAAATAAGGAGAGATAGAAATGTATAAAGAACTTATTGATAAAATATCAGATGTGGGAGTGGGTAAAGTTAACTTGCTAAAAGCAAGTAAGTTAAAATACTTTATCTTGTCGATGCTCGCTGGTATTTATGTAGGTATTGGGATATTACTTATTTTTAGCATAGGGGGGCTTGTAGGAGATATTGGTTTTAGACGGATCATTATGGGACTCAGTTTTGGTATTGCCCTTAGTCTGGTCATTATGGCAGGCGGCGAGCTTTTTACAGGCAATAATATGATTATGACAGTGGCATCCCTTAATCAGAAAGTGAGCTGGATAGATACAATAAAAGTATGGGTTTATTCTTATATTGGAAACCTAGCAGGCAGCATATTGATAGCTTGGCTGTTTGTGAGGGGAGGAGGAGCCAGTGGCAGCGTTGGTGAATTTATTATTAAGGCGAGTGAGCTTAAGATGACTGGAGATTTTTGGGAGCTTTTCTATAGAGGTATTTTATGTAATATGCTGGTGTGTTTAGCAATTTTAACTTCTATTAAGTTAAAAGAAGAAACAGCAAAACTTATCATGATTTTTTGGTGCTTATTTGCCTTTATAACCTCAGGTTTTGAACATAGTGTAGCAAATATGACACTACTCTCAATGGGCTTATTGATTCCAAATGGAGGGGTCTTAAATATAGGCGGTTTTTTATATAATATGGTACCCGTCACACTGGGTAATATGATAGGTGGGGCTGTAATTGTTGGTATAAGCTACTGGATAGTTGGAAAAGATAAAATTTAGAAGGGAGGATGTATGATGAATCAACGCTTTAGTTTAGAAGACAGCATTGGAGCTATTGTAGCCCGATTTCCAGGTGCTGCAGATATTTTTTACACTTATCATATTGATTTTTGCTGTGGCGGAGATAGGCCCTTAAAAACAGCTGTAAATGCACAAAATCTTGATGGGAGTGAGATAATTAATGTACTTAATAACAAATATCAAGCATTTCTAGAAAGAAATGCTACATTTACAGACTGGGCAAAACAAACGCCAAGTCTCTTAATTGAGTATATCATAAATACCCATCATAGCTATCTAAGAGAAAAATTACCACAGTTAAGCGCCTATATTTCAAAAATTATGAAGGTGCATGGACAGTCCCATGAAGAATTATTTAAAGTGCATAAATTATTTAATCACTTAAGAACTGAGCTGGAAGCACATCTTGTAAAAGAAGAAGAACTTGTATTTCCACTCATAAAAAAATATGAAAGAGAAAAAGATCCTCTGCAGAAAGAACAGATTTTAAAAGTTATTGAAGAGCTTGAGAAGGAGCATACAGGGGCCGGAGATGTTATTAAATTATTAAGAGAAGTGACAGAGCATTACACTGTACCTCAAGATACTTGTGTAACTTTTGAAAGAACTTATCAGATGCTGCAGGAATTTGAGTTAGATTTATTTCAGCATATACATTTGGAAAACAATATCTTATTTAAGCGTTTTTAGCTAAAAAATATTAACTTTTACAAGGTTATTTAAAAACATAATAGCATAAAATTGGCATAATTTTCTTGACAGTGTACGAGTCCAGCATGTAAAATAATAAAATACACATAGCTTAATATTAAGCTTTAAACTAAGCTATTAAAGTTTTAAAAGCCTTTAAAAGTGATAAAATATTATTATTAGGAGGTTGATAGTATGACAAAGTACATTTGTACAGTATGTGATTATATTTATGATCCAGAGCAAGGCGATCCAGATGGTGGTATTGCACCAGGCACAGCATTTGAAGATATCCCTGAGGATTGGGTTTGTCCAGTATGTGGTGTTTCAAAATCTGATTTTGAAGTAACAGAATAATGATTTGAAAGTAAAGTGTAGTTAAGGCCTAAAAAAGTCTTAACTACACTTTTTATTAATTTAATGAAAATTTTATTATTGTATAGTATAATAAATGCAATTAAATAGCGAAAATGATAGAAAAGGGGGAGTGGATTTGACGATTTCTATGCTGCAAAGTGGCAATGAACTGATGTCTGTACATCATGTAGCTTATAAAGTGATTAGATTATTAGGAAGCGGTGGGCAAGGAGAAGTCTATGAAGTAAGTGCAAATGGTGAGCGCTATGCACTTAAATGGTATCACGCACATATGGCTACTAAAAATCAAAAAGCGATTATAGAAAAACTAGTAGAAAATGGAAGACCAGATGAACGGTTTTTATGGCCTATGGATATGGTTATATCAGATAGGACATTTGGATATATCATGGACTTAAGACCCACGTCATATAAAAGCATTGTGGATCTCATGAAAAGACGGGCAGAACCTTCTTTTTACGCGTTATGCACCGCGGGTTTTAATCTTGCAGATTGCTTTCAGAAGCTGCATTCTTTAGGTTATAGCTATTGTGATATTTCTTTTGGCAATACTTTTTTGGATCCTGAAAATGGAAATGTACTCGTTTGTGATAATGATAATGTCATAGTAAATGGAATGACAAACAGTAGTGTACAAGGCACCCTTGGCTTTATGGCACCTGAAATTGTAAGAGGTGAAAAAGGGCCATCGGCTGAGACGGATTTGTTTTCACTAGCTATTTTATTATTTTATATGTTTATGCTTCACCATCCTCTTGAAGGAGTGCAAGAAGCGAATATTAGATGTTTTGATGCAGCTGCAAAGCAAAAGATTTATGGACAAAAGCCGGTCTTTATATGGGATCCACAAGATAAATCGAATAGACCTATTTCGGGGTATCAAGATAATGCTATTATCTATTGGAACATTTATCCCAAGTTTATCAAAGCGCTTTTTACTGAAGCATTTACAGTAGGGATTAAAAATCCTAAAAAGAGAATTGTTGAAAATCAGTGGAAGCGCGCTTTCTTACAGCTAAGAGACAGCCTGATGATTTGTTCGCATTGCGGATGTGAAAATTTTTACCAAGAAAGGACAGCTATTGGAGCTGGGCATATATGCTGGTATTGTAATACAACTATTGATGCACCGCTTTTATTAAGGATCGGAAATCATTCAATAGTTCTTAATAAACATACTAAAATTTTTAAACATCATTTATACAATGACTTTAATCTAGAGGATCAAGTAGCAGAGATTTCACAGCATCCCAAGGATCCGGGAAAGTGGGGGCTAAGGAATACAAGTGAAGTGGTGTGGATGTTTATAAAAGCAGATGGCAGTACTGCAAGGGTAGAGCCAGGAAGAAATGTACCGCTTATAGAAGGCAGTAAAATTAATTTATTGCCTGCAGAGGCTGAAATTATAAAAGGGTAGCAGGGTTAAAGAATAAGGAGGAGTAGAAAATGGCAGAAGGATTTAAAAGACCAGGTGGAGAAATGGCATCAAGGCCTCTTCATTTTATGTGGCTTGTAGACTGTTCGGGGTCGATGATGGGAGAAAAAATACAATCGCTTAATTATGCAATCAGGCAGACAATACCAGATATGAAAAGTGCAGCAGATGAAAACCCAAATGCACAGCTTTATATCCGGGCTATTAAATTCTCAGAAGGTGCAAGCTGGCATATTGCAGCGCCAACGCCTATTGAGGAATTTGAATGGATAGACCTAGAAGCTGGAGGGCTTACGGATATGGGACAGGCTTTTAAGCTTGCAGCGGATCAGCTTCAAATGCCTCCTATGCCAGAGAGGGCCTTGCCGCCAGTACTTGTGCTGCTTTCAGATGGACAACCTACAGATGAGTATAAGAAAAATCTAGAGGAACTGCTAAATTTACCATGGGGTAAAAAAGCAGTTAAGATTGCGATTGCTATAGGTAGTGATGCCCAGACTGATGTGCTTCAAGAATTTATTAATAATCAAGAACTGCCTGTTTTGCAAGCTAATAATCCACAGGTGCTTATTAAATATATCAAGTGGGCATCTACTGTTGCGAAGCAAGTATCTTCACCTAGCAGCCATGCGGCAGGCACAGTCTCTATACAAACACCTATAGATATCGAAGCGATTCCGGTTGCAGCAGACGATGACAGCGATGTATGGTAAGGCCAAAACTACAGGGTGGTCTATTATAGGTGAATCTATTCGAGGTGCGGCACATATTAGAAATAATAAACCTTGTCAAGATGCGCTTAAGAGTTACCACGAAGAAGGGCTGGGCGTTATCTGCACTTTGGCAGATGGGCATGGCAGCGAGAAGTGTAAATATAGTGATGATGGCGCAAGAATTGCTACGTCCACTTCGTTGTCAGTAATACAAACAATAATAGGCAATCATAAAGAAGAAATATTGTATAGTGTTATGAGAAGCATAAAAGATGTCGATCTTCCAAAAACTATAGAAAAAGAATGGAAAGAGCAAGTTAGTGCTTTTCACCATTTAGAGCAGCGAGAACACATGCAGCATGATAAAGATCTCTACAGATTATATGGAACGACACTCCTTCTTTTATTTGTGACAAAACAATTTATTTTTGCACTGCAAATAGGTGATGGAGATATCTTAAGCGTATTTGATAACGGCGAAACTTCTTGGCTTATTGAGCCCGAAATCCAGCATGGAACAGAAACCTATTCTTTATGTCTTAATGAGAGTTGGAAGTATTTCAAAAATCAATTGATACCTATCTCGCAGCATACAGTACTCCCCGCGCTTTTCTTGGCATGTACAGATGGCTATGCAAATAGTTTTATAAGTTCTGGTGAATTTCTTAAAATTGGTCAAGACTATTTGGAGCTCATAAAGAAAAACCATATAACCTATATTGAGGCGCATCTTAAAGAATGGCTACAAGAGGCATCAGTATGTGGAAGCGGAGATGATATAAGTTTTGCACTGATTTATAATACTTGTTTAGATACATCCTTTGGAGGTTGAGTGCTGCATGAGAAAAAAGATAGTAGATCAGTTAATAGCTCTAAAAAATACGTATGGTGAAACGATACTATTTGACAATAGAAGACTCATTGCTTTTATTAAGGACTACTTTCCTTTTGCGAGAAGAGAACATCAGCTGCTTGCCAAAGGTATGGCAATAAACTTATACAGCACCATTAAAGGCTGTGACATACACAATTGTATGCTGATTAGAAATCAGTCTATCAGCCTACTGCATAAAGAACATTTAATGGATATACGTGCGGCAGAAGATGCAGTAGACTTATGGATAAGTTTTATTAAAAAAGAACAGGGGATTGATACGGCTTTTAGTGAGGATAAACTCTTAGTAGAAAAATTAGATGAAGCCTCTAAGCATCAGCTAAAAGCCTATCAGAAAACAGCTGAGCTCGGAGATCTGGAAGCTATTATGCATATCGCCCATACTTATTATAATGGAGAAAATACAGCTCAAAACCATGAAGAGGCAGTCAAATGGTACAAGAAAGCAGCTGCGTTAAACCATGTAGATGCTATGAATTACTTAGGCAATATGTATTATATGGGACAAGGTGAGGCAAGGAGTTATACAGAGGCGCTGAAATGGTATAAAAAGGCAGCAGCTTTAGAAAGTGCGACAGCTATGAATTATATTGGTAATATGTACTACGAAGGCAAAGGGGTTGCCATAGATCTTAATGAAGCTATGAACTGGTATCAAAGAGCAGCGAGGCTTGGCAACTATACAGCAATGTTTAATATTGGGTATATGTATTATGAGGGACATAGGAGTGAACATGAACAGACAGAGGCCTGGTATAAAGAGCAGGCTCAAAATGGCAGCATAGAAGCTATGAATCACCTAGCTTACATGTATCATACGGGAGACGGGACAGGTCAAGATTATGATAAGGCGCTTGCATTATATAGTGAAATCGCAAATTTAGGACATACCTCAGCGATGATTTGGATTGCTTATATGTATTTAAATGGACAAGGTGTTCAAAAAGATTATGAGGAAGCTATGAAATGGTGCAAAAAAGCAGCTTCAACTTTGGAATAAATATAAAACATTTAAAAAGGTTATCATAATGACAATTATCAATTATGAGACCTATTTTTTTATAATGAGGAAATATATTTAATAGCGTATAAAGTATTGATTTTTTTAGTAAATGAAGGTATACTAACTTTATTGATTTACCAATTTATTAGTTTAAAACTTTACAATGATAAAGCGAGGCGGTAATATGAAAAATTATACATTGCACATCCCAGAAGGGGTTAAAGATTATATAGGTGCGGAAGCAAGACTCAAAGAAAAAGTTCAAAACCAGATTAAACAAGTATTTCATACGTATAGCTATAATCTTATAGAGACGCCTACGTTTGAATACTTGGATGTCTTTACCTTAGGAGAAGCTGGCTTTCAGCAGACGCAGCTTTATAACCTTATTAATAGGCAAGGGGAGCTGGTGGCACTAAGAAGTGATATGACACGGGCCATAGCAAGGGTTGCGTGTACGCAAAACAGTAATATGCCCACGCCGCAGAGATACGCTTATGTCGCGAACAGCTTTAGATATCCAGAACGTTATCAAGGTAAACTCCATGAATTTACTCAAGCAGGTATAGAACTTGTAGGCAACAATAGTGCAGAAGCTGATGCTGAGGTCATTAAAGTAGCGATAGAAGCACTTAAGGCAGCGGGCGTTAGTCAGTTTACTATGCATATAGGCAGCAGTCAATTTTTAGAGTATATGTTAAGCGACATTGGACTTGGAAATAATGATAA
The DNA here is from genome assembly GCF_900095725.1 of Cellulosilyticum sp. I15G10I2. NCBI lineage: Bacteria > Bacillati > Bacillota > Clostridia > Lachnospirales > Cellulosilyticaceae > Cellulosilyticum > Cellulosilyticum sp. I15G10I2. Next base: position 1,141,908 of record NZ_FMMP01000006.1, on the reverse strand, counting down.
AGAAGAGGTTTATCAGGCAATAGAGCAAAAAGATGCTGTTAAACTCAAAACGATATTAGAAGCTTCTAATATCGATAAAGATACTCTGGCTATGCTTTTAGAGCTGATACAGTGTGCAGGCAAAATAGATCTACTCAGAAGTGTTAAAGAAAAAATTGCTTGTGTTCGGTCAAAAGAAGCACTTAGTTATTTAGAAAATATATATGAGATTTTAGAAGAGTATGGTATTCATGACTTTATTTTGTTTGACTTTAGTCTTTTGTCTTATGGAAAATATTATACGGGTATTATGTTTCAAGCGTTTACCCTTGATATTGGCAGTGCTATTGTAGAAGGTGGAAGATATGATACACTATTATGTAAATTTGGTCGCAATCTGCCAGCAGTAGGATTTGGTATTCATATTAATTTGCTCCTCCAAAAAATTATTCAGCACAAGCCTCTTACAAATCTCAACCGTTCAAGAACACTTATTGTTTACACATCTTCTACAAGAAGTGCAGCATTAGAAGTCGCAGACGGTTTTAGAAAAGAAGGCTTAGTCGTTGAAAATAGTTTTGATGAAACGATAGAAAAAGCACTGGATTATGCCAAAGAGACAGGTATAGGGGGCGTTTTATATTTTAAAGAAGCTGATAAGGTCATTGTGTATAATCTTAAAGAAAATACTGTAGAAGAAACGACTATCAATCAGTTATAAAACAGGAGGATATTATGAATCAGATTACATTTGCATTAGCTAAAGGCAGACTTGCTAAAAAAGCAATGGGTATATTAAAAGAGATAGGTATCAGATGTACAGAAATGGAGGAAGAGAGCCGCAAGCTCCTTTTTACAAGTGATGATGGCAATTTTAGATTTTTTCTCTCAAAAGCCTCAGATGTCCCTACATATGTAGATTATGGCGTTGCAGACATAGGCATAGTGGGAAAAGATACGATTCTTGAAGAAAACAGGGACGTCTATGAAGTGTTAGATCTAGGGTTTGGCGCATGCCGTATGGCTGTAGCCGGAGAACCCATTAAAAAAGAATTACTGGAGAGCGGTGGTTTTTTAAGAGTTGCAACGAAGTACCCCTATATTGCAAAAAAGTACTTTGAAAAAACAAACAGACCTGTAGAGATTATTAAACTTAATGGATCAGTTGAACTAGGGCCAATCGTAGGGCTTTCAGATGTGATTGTTGATATTGTAGAAAGTGGTAAGACTTTAGAAGAAAACGGCCTTGTTGTTTTAGAACAAATCGTTCCTTTATCAGCTAGATGTATTGTAAATACTGCAAGCCTAAAGGTTAAACATGATGAGATTAGAACACTTTTAAACCAAATAGAAGCTAAAATGGGGGATTTAAAATGATTAAAATAATAGATCATAGTGATGATAAAAAACAATTTTTAGATGCCCTTCAAGTAAGAGGTAATATGGATACAGGCAAGTATGCACTTGCTACCAAACAAATTGTAGAAGATGTCAGAACAAATGGTGACAAAGCACTTTTTAAGTATACTGCGATGTGGGATTGTGAGGGTATTACTCAAGATAATATCAAAGTAACTCAACAAGAGATGAAGGCAGCTTTTTATGCATTAGAAGAAGATCTGCAAGAAGCTATCGTTCTAGCAGGAGGCAGAATACAGCAATTTCACCAGAAACAAAAACAAAATACTTGGATGGATGTTAAGGAGAATGGAGAAATTCTTGGACAGAGAATAACACCTATTGATAAAGCAGGGGTTTATGTACCTGGTGGTAAGGCGGCATATCCTTCCTCTGTACTGATGAATGTGATTCCAGCCAAAGTAGCAGGGGTTAAGCGTATTGTAATGGTGACACCCGCTTCAAAAGATGGGAATATCCCAAAAGAAGTGTTAGCTGCGGCTTATGTAGCAGGAGTAGATGAAGTTTATAAAATAGGAGGCGCTCAAGCGATAGCTGCGCTGGCTTTTGGAACAGATACTATTCCAAAAGTCGATAAGATTGTTGGACCTGGGAACATTTATGTGACCCTTGCAAAAAGAGAAGTATTTGGTTATGTCAGTATAGACTCTATTGCAGGCCCTAGTGAAATTCTTGTCATCGCAGATGGGAGTGCAAATCCTACTTTTGTTGCAGCGGACCTTTTGTCACAGGCAGAACACGATGAACTTGCCTCAGCTGTAATGATTACAACAGATAAAGCATTAGCCCTTCAGGTGAAAGATGAAGTGGCAAGGTTGTATGAGATCATGCCAAGAAAAGAAATTTTAAAAGAATCCCTTAAAAATTATTGTGCCATTATGATAGAAGAAAGTATAGATGCGGCTTGTGAGCTTTCAAATCATATTGCACCAGAACACTTAGAGCTTGCCGTTGCAGCACCTTTTGAGGTACTCACAAAAATTACCCATGCAGGGGCTATATTCCTCGGGCACTATACACCAGAGCCAGTAGGCGATTATATGGCGGGCCCCAACCACGTGCTGCCCACGAATGGGACTGCAAGATTTTTCTCTCCACTTGGTGTAGATGATTTTGTTAAAAAGAGCAGTATTCTTTCTTTTACAAAAGAGGCCCTGATACCTCTTGGGGATAAGATTGTAAAGTTTGCAGAAAGCGAAAGACTTTTTGCACATGCATTATCTATTCAAGTAAGGCTAGATGAGGAGGCCGGGAAATGAAGTTTTTAAGAGATAGATTTAAAACTATGAAACCTTATCATTCAGATTATATTACAGAAGGCATTAAGTTAGATGCCAATGAAAATCCATATCCAGTTCCAGAAGAAATGATTGTGCATATGCAGAAGTGGATCAGTACGATGCAGGTTTCAAGATACCCAGATACAGATAGCAAAGGCCTGATGCAAGCCATTGCTAAAGCTTATGATCTAAAGCCGCAAAATGTCATTTGTGGGGTAGGTTCAGATGAACTTTTAGACTGTATTTTAAGAGCGACCATAGAAAATGGCGATTATGTACTAGCGCCCTATCCTTCTTTTAGTATGTATCCACAGTTTACGATGCTTAATGCAGGAGCGCTGTTGCAAGTTGCCCTAAAAGAAGATTTTTCTTATGATGTACCTGGACTTATTGAAAAAATTTCAAAAAAACAGCCTAAGGTCATTTTTCTATGTCATCCTAATAATCCAACTGGAAGCGTACTAAGTTTAGAAGATATTAGTAAAATAGCAGAAGCTGCACAAGGGTTAGTGGTAGTAGATGAGGCATATGGAGAGTTTTGTGAGATCAGTGCCTTACCGCTTATTAACACTTTCAATAATATTATTGTGCTTAAAACTTTTTCAAAAGCTTATGCTCTTGCAGGTGCCAGAGTAGGCTATGGTCTGGCTTGTGAAGCGCTTATTGAACTACTTAATACGGTTAAAGTACCTTATAATCTCAATATTTTTTCACAGGAAATAGCGACTTGGGCTATAGAAAACAAAGTATTATTTGAGCCTATCATAGAAAATATTAAGCAGCAAAGAGCCTATTTAGATACAGAGCTTAAAGCACTTGGACTTACAGTGTATCCATCTGCTACTAATTTTATCTGGCTTAAGATGCCCAAAGAGGCGTATTTGGCTTTAGAGGAAGCGAAGGTTTATATCCGTAAGATGCAGTATGAGGGTAAACCTTATTATAGGATTACAGTGGGTACAGAGGATGAAAATAAAGTTTTGTTGAAAGTGCTTACTGATTATTTTAATGTCTAAGGAGGATAGAAGATGCGAAGTGCAAGTATACAAAGAGAAACAGCTGAAACAAGTATTACGCTTACGCTGAATATAGATGGTGAAGGTAAAACAGATATACAGACGGGAGTAGGCTTTTTTGATCATATGCTGACGCATATTGGCAAGCACTCTTTGAGTGACTTAACTGTCCATGCTAAAGGCGATCTGTATATTGACTGTCATCATACGGTAGAAGATACAGGGATAGTACTTGGGCAGGCTATTAAAGAAGCGCTTGGTACAAAAGAAGGGATTACAAGATATGGTCATGCTATTGTACCTATGGAAGAGGCGCTTATCTTATGTGCCATAGATATATCTGGACGACCCTATCTGGATATGGATACACCTTTTACAAATGATCGTGTAGGAGACTTTGATACGGAGATGACCGAAGAGTTTTTTAGAGCTGTATGCTTTCATGCAGGCCTGAATATGCATATGCAAGTTCTAAAAGGTAAAAATAATCATCATATTATAGAAGGCATGTGTAAAGCTTTTGCAAAAGCTATGATGGACGCTATGAGCTTAAATCCAAGAGTTAAAGGAGTTCCTTCTACAAAAGGAATGTTAGAGGTGTGATCATATGAAGATAGCAATTATAGATTATGGAATGGGTAATTTAAAAAGTGTATACAAGGCTTTTTTATCTTTAGGACTAGAGGCACAAGTCACATCAGATCCTAAAGAGATATTAAAAGCAGATAAGGTAGTGCTTCCTGGTGTAGGGGCCTTTAAAGATGCTATGGGTGAACTTAACAGGAGCGGCCTTACAGAGGCAATTTATGAATCGGTAGAAAAAGAAAAACCTTTTTTAGGGATTTGTCTTGGGATGCAGCTTCTTTTTGATAAAAGCTATGAATATGGTGAAGTAGAAGGTCTTAAACTTCTAAAAGGAGAAATAGTTAAATTAGATGTTCCTCTTAAAGTTCCTCATATGGGGTGGAATACTTTAAACTTCATAAAAAAAGAGCCGCTCTTTACAGGACTTTCTGATAACAGTTACGTGTATTTTGTACATTCTTATTACTTAGAAACGCAAGAAGATATTGTAAGCAGCACCACAAGCTACGGCAAAGAAATTGCTGTATCTGTACAAAAAGACAATATTTTTGCCACACAGTTCCACCCTGAAAAAAGTGGTGAGGTAGGACTGCAAATGCTTAAGAATTTTGGAGGAATGTGATCATGAAGTTATATCCAGCTATAGATTTAAAGGATGGCAACTGCGTAAGGCTTATTCAAGGCGACTACAATCAAGTAACTGTATATGGCAGTAATCCAGCTGAAATGGCAAAAAAATGGGAAAGCCTCGGTGGGGACTACTTACATATTGTAGACTTAGATGGGGCCAAAGAAGGCAAAGGTATTAATGATGAGGCAATAAGAGAAATCGTTAAAGCCATTGCTATTCCAATAGAACTTGGCGGGGGCATCCGCACGCTTGAAGATATTCAAGATAAACTTAATATGGGCGTAGATCGTATCATACTTGGCAGTGCAGCTATCAAAAATAAAGAGCTTGTAAAACAAGCTATAGATACCTTTGGCGCAGATAAAATAGTTGTCGGGGTAGATGCAAAAGCTGGTATGGTTGCCATAGAAGGCTGGCTTGAAGTTACAAACATATCTGCGCTTGCATTTTGTAAAGAGCTAGAATTATTAGGAGTTAAAACTGTTATTTATACTGATATAGCAAAAGATGGTATGATGCAAGGGCCTAATATAGAAGAAACTGAAAAACTTGTAAAAGCTACAAACCTTGATGTTATTGCTTCCGGCGGTGTTTCAACTTTAGAGGATTTAAGGAAGCTTGAAGCCATTAATGTTTACGGTGCTATTATAGGTAAAGCCCTTTATATAGGCGCTATACAATTAGAAGAAGCTGCCAGGCTCTTTAAATAGGAGGGGTAATCATGCTTAGTAAAAGAATTATACCATGTCTTGATGTAAAAGGCGGAAGAGTTGTAAAAGGTATCAATTTTGTTAATTTGATTGATGCAGGAGATCCTGTTAAGATTGCGAAGGCGTACAGCGATGCAGGGGCTGATGAAGTTGTATTTTTAGATATTACCGCTTCATCGGATGAGAGAAACATTATTTTGGACGTGGTGGAACGTACAGCAAGTGAAGTCTTTATACCGCTTACAGTAGGCGGTGGGATCAGAGGCATTGAAGATATTCGTAATATCCTTAATGCAGGGGCGGATAAAATATCCATGAACTCCTCGGCCATTAAAGATCCTACACTTATTAATAAAGGGGCAGAGCGTTTTGGCAGTCAATGTATAGTTGTAGCCATTGATGCTAAAAGAAAATCAGATGGAGAAGGATTTGAAGTTTATATCCATGGAGGCCGGATACCTACTGGCCTAGATGTAATCACATGGGCAAAGCTTGCCCAGGAAAGAGGGGCGGGAGAGATTCTCCTTACCAGTATGGATGCTGATGGTACCAAAATGGGCTATGATTTAGAAGTGACAAGGCTCGTAAGTGAAGCGGTCTCTATTCCAGTTATTGCCTCAGGCGGTGCAGGTAAAATGGAGCACTTCTTAGATGCCTTTAAGGAAGGGCGGGCAGATGCTGCGCTTGCAGCCTCCTTATTTCATTTCAAAGAATTAGAAATTGCAGAACTTAAAAAATACCTCAAGGCACAAAATGTTCCGGTGAGATTATAAGGAGATTAGCACAATGACAAAAGAAACATTTTTAAAAGAAGTGAAATATGACGCGCAAGGTCTGGTTCCTGTTATTGCACAAGATGTGCATTCAAAAAAGGTAAGAATGCTTGCCTATATGAATGAAGAGTCATTAAAGAAAACTATAGAGACTGGAAAAGTCCATTATTATAGCAGAAGCCGAAATGAACTTTGGCTAAAAGGAGAAACATCTTCTAACTATCAATACCTTAAAAGTATGAGTATAGATTGTGATGGGGATACGCTTCTTCTGCAAATTGAACAGCAAAATGGTATATCTTGTCATACAGGGAACTCGAGTTGTTTTTTCAGAGAACTTAAAGAAGAAATCAAAGAAGTAGAAAATACAGAAGAGTCATTAAGTGGGCAAGCAGATAAAAATATGCTTACAGAGCTTTATGATGTCATTTATGATCGCAAAATACATCCTAAAGAAGGGTCCTATACAAATTATCTGTTTGAAAAAGGGGTTAATAAAATCCTTAAAAAAGTAGGCGAAGAATGTACAGAAGTAGTAATAGCAGCCAAAGAAGAAAAAAATTCTGAGTTAGCCTTTGAAATATCAGATCTTATGTATCATTTAACAGTGCTTATAGCAGAAAAAGGTCTTACATGGCAGGAAGTTGAAAGTGAACTTAAAAAGAGAAAATAAAAAAGCAAAAATTTGAAAAAATGCCGACTTATTATGAATGTTTAGGATATAATAGTAATGATATTCTAGTTATATAGGGAGGCATAACATGCATAAAAAAAAGGTTTGTATTATTTTTACCGGTGGCACTATATCTATGAACCTAGATAAGGAAATAGGCGCTGCCGTTCCAGCTTTATCAGGAGAACAGGTATTGGCATTGATTTCAAATCAAAATCAAGATATAGAAATAAAAGTTATAAACTTTTGTAATATCCCAGGACCACATATAACGATTGACAAGTTATTGGAACTTAAGAAGCTGATTAAAAATACGCTTGATCAAGAGGATATATCAGGTGTTGTTGTTACAACAGGTACCGATACACTAGAAGAGTCAGCTTATTTTATTGATTTAACCATTAAACATACAAAACCTGTTGTATTTGTTGGTGCCATGCGAAATGTTTCAGAACTAGGTTATGACGGGGCGAGCAACTTAGCTGCTGGTATTCAGGTAGCAGTATCACCAAAAACTAAAGAAAAAGGCGTGCTAGTTGTTTTAGATGACGATATTAATTTAGCGTCTGAGGTTGCTAAAACCAATACATCATCTCTCGATACTTTTCAGTCACCTTATGGACCTGTTGGCATTATTGATACACATGAACTTATCATATATAGACATTGTGCTTATAAACAATATATTGATACAGATAGCGTAGAGCGAAGAGTAGATCTTATTAAGGCAACACTTGATATGGATGATCGCTTTATCAGAAGCTCAGTTGACTCAGGGGCAGTTGGCATTGTTATAGAAGGTATGGGAAGAGGTAATGTACCACTTAAAATGCTAGAGGGGATCAAATATGCGTTAAATAAAGGGGTAATTGTTGTTATTGTCTCAAGATGCAGTTCTGGCCGAGTATTTGAGAGCTATGGTTATGAAGGCGGTGGCAAAGAACTTGTAGATTTAGGGGTTGTTATGGGTGGCGATATGAGAGGCTTAAAAGCAAGGATTAAACTTATGTTAGCTCTTGGAAAAACAAAAGATATTAATATTTTGAAGGCCTTATTCAAAGAGCAGGATTATGCATTATAAAGCGCACAATTCAATTTAATATACTTATGTAGTAGACAGTTAGATAAAACATAAAAGGATATCTCAAAAGAGGTATCCTTTTTGTAATGTATGCTATAATAGGTATGATTGCTATAATAGGTTGTGAATAGATTGTATTAAGAGAGGATAATAAAATGTCAAAAAAATTAGTGCTTGCAGAAAAGCCAAGTGTAGGAAAAGATATAGCGCGGGTTTTAAAATGTCAGAAGGCCTGCAACGGTTATATAGAAGGTAATGATTATGTAGTAACATGGGCACTTGGCCATTTAGTAGGTCTTGCAGATCCAGAAAGCTATGATGATAAATATAAAGTATGGAGTATGGAGACGCTGCCAATGCTTCCAAAAGATATGAAGTTAGTCGTTCTTAAAGAAAGCAGCAAGCAGTTTCATGTTGTTCGGGAGTTATTGAATAGAAAAGATATTACAGAAGTTATTATAGCGACTGATGCAGGCAGAGAAGGCGAACTGGTTGCCAGGTGGACTTTAGAAAAAGTACGTTGCAAAAAACCACTCAAAAGACTTTGGATTTCATCTGTTACAGATAAAGCAATTTTAGAAGGTTTTAAAAAGTTAAAGCCGGGAACTAACTATGAATCTCTTTATAAAGCAGCAGTATGTCGTGCAGAAGGGGATTGGCTGGTTGGACTAAATGTAACAAGGGCACTTACTTGTAAATATAATGCACAGCTTTCAGCAGGGCGCGTACAATCGGCGACGTTGGCAATGGTTGTTAAAAGAGAAGAAGAAATTAAAAATTTCAAACCAATACCCTATTATACGATTACAGCCAAGTGCCAAGGCTTTCAGTTAAATTATGAAGCTAAGGAGCAGAAGCGATTATTTGATGAACAACAAGCAGAGCGCATTCTAAAAGAAGTACAGGGTAAGACAGGGACAGTAAAAGCCATTACAACTTCTGCTAAAAAGCAGTATGCCCCTGCACTTTATGATCTTACAGAACTTCAAAGAGATGGCAATAAATATTTTGGATTTAGTCCAAAAGAAACACTATCTATTATGCAAAGACTTTATGAAAGCCATAAAGTACTTACTTATCCACGAACAGATTCCAGATATTTATCAGAAGATATTGTACCAACGCTTAAAGAAAGATTGAAAAGTATTGCAATAGGGGACTATAGAAGTTTTAGTATGGCAATTCTAAATAAAGGGATTAAATCTCATAAAGGTTTTGTAGATAATAGCAAAGTGTCTGATCATCATGCGATTATTCCTACAGAAGAGTCAGTAAGGCTTGCAAATTTAAGTTCAGATGAAAGAAAAATTTATGATCTTGTTATTAAAAGATTTTTAAGTGTGATGATGGATCCTTTTGAATATACAGGGGTTACATTGCAAGCAGATATAGGAGGCCATAACTTCCTGGCAAAAGGAAAGCATGTGATTTCAAAAGGCTGGAAGGCCCTGTATGAAAGAGAAATTGATGACACCGAGGAAGAAGATCAAAATTTACCAAAACTAAACCAAGGTGATCTTATAAAAATTAATACTGTCATAAAAAACAGTTTAATGACAAAACCACCAACACGATTTACAGAAGCAACACTTTTATCAGCGATGGAAAAACCCCATCAGTATGTAACGGTTGATAAAAGCTCTGCTAAAACCTTAGGTGAGACTGGAGGGATAGGAACCGTTGCAACAAGAGCCGATATTATAGAAAAGCTTTATAATATGTACTATATCGAAAAAAATGGTAAAGACATTGTGCCCACTTCAAAAGGCAAGCAACTTATTGAGCTTGTTCCACAAGACCTTAAATCTCCGCTGCTTACCGCTAAGTGGGAAATGGAACTTGAACAAATTAGCCTAGGCAAGCTAAATCCTAATACGTTTATGGAGAAAATCAGAAGCTACAGCAGTGACTTAGTTAAGGCCGTCAAAGCAAGCAGTGATAAATATGTCCATGATAATCTAACGGGTAAGAGATGCCCAGAATGTTCAAAATTCATGCTGGAGGTTAAAGGTAAGCACGGTATGATGTATGTCTGCCAAGATAGAAGCTGCGGCTATAGAGAAACAATCAGCAGATTTACAAATGTAAGATGTCCGCAGTGCCACAAGAAGCTCGAACAAAGAGGAGAAGGTGAAGGTTCTGTCTATGTTTGTACTACCTGCACGTTTAGACAAAAGGTGGCAGCTTATAATAAGCAGTATCGTACCTCAAATGATAAGCTGAATAAAAAGGATGTAGGCAAATACCTTAAGAAGATACAGAAAGAAAATGAAGATACGGGTAACTTTGCTTTTGCAGAAGCCTTTAGTAAGCTGAATAAAGATAACAAGAATAAATAAGTGTTTTGTATGAGGTCCGCAGGAGAATTTTAGGATTCTCCAGTTGCTCGCTTGCGTATTTCTAAAAATCTAAGCACTTTCTTTAAATGAACGCCGCAAACTCGCTGCGCTCAAACAGTGCGGCTAAAAGCCATTTAAATAAACTGCTAAGATTTTCTATACGAAATTCTCCAGAGGCAACTTCCGAATCCTAAAATCTCCCCTGCTAGTCTTTGAATTACTTAGATTTGAATTAGTTTTCGGACAATCTGCCGCTGCCATACCCGAGTCAAGTCAAAAAACATTCCCAGCAGGTCTTGCTAATCTTATACAATATCAGAGAGTTTATTAGATAAAAATACATTAAATAAACAGAGGGTGAAGAATATGAATATTGTTTTACACGAACCAGAAATACCGCAAAATACAGGGAATATCGCAAGAACTTGTGCAGCTACTGGCGCTAAGTTGCATCTTATTGAACCTTTAGGCTTTTCGATTGATGAGAAAAATCTTAAAAGAGCAGGTTTAGATTATTGGGAACTTTTAGATGTGAGGACTTATAAAAACTTTGAAGATTTTTTAGTACAGAATGATTATCCTAAGATTTATATGGCAACAACTAAATCTAAGCAGACCTATACTGAGGTGCAGTATGAAGAAGATGCTTATATTATGTTTGGTAAGGAAAGTGCGGGTATTCCAGAAGAGATTTTGTTAAATTATAAAGAAACTGCCATAAGAATTCCTATGATTAAAGAAGCCCGTTCCCTTAATCTTTCTAATTCAGCAGCTATTGTTTTATATGAAGCCCTTAGACAAAATGAGTTTTTAACATTAGAGACTAAGGGACAGCTGCATCGCTATGAATGGTAAATAAAAATAGTTTATTCTAAAGTGTATAATAATTGAAAAATCTTTCCATAATATAAAATGATTATTTTGTGCCATTTAAAGGGATAAGATGTACATTTTAGGAGGGAATTATGAAAAACTTTAGGAGATGTGTATTTATAGCGAGCTTCCTGTTTTTACCTATAATACAGGTCTACGCAAGTGATATAAATGCAAATAGAATTTTTCCAAGTTATACAGGGATATCAGGTAAAATTATTGGGAAAAATATTAATATAAGAAGATATCCTAATATTTATGCTCAGGTCATCATGCGTGCTGATAATAAAGCAATACGTGTTGTTGGACAAAATGAAGAGTGGTATAAGATTATGATGAATAATGAGGAAGGATGGGTTTATAAACAATATGTACAAGTTGCATTACCGGAACTTGTTCCTTATAGCAAAATCCTAGGAGAAGAGATAGTAGACTATGGCAAACAATTTATTGGGACGCCTTATAGATGGGGAGGCAATGACCTCAAAAGAGGTGTAGATTGCTCCGGCCTTACCAAAGAGATATATAAGACTTTTGATATCGATATCAGCAGAGTCTCTTATATGCAGGTACGAGACGGCAAGCGTGTAGCTAAATCCGAGCTTATCCCAGGAGATTTAGTTTTCTTTGATACTTCAGGTAAGAACAGAGGAAAAATTTCTCATGTAGGTATTTATGCAGGCGCAGATAGGTTTTTACACGCCGATGGAAACCGTGGGGTTATGATTAGCAGTCTTAACAGCCCGTATTATACGCGAAATTATGTGACAGGCGCTCGTATTATTAAAACTTAATGCAAAAGTAGGCTATAAACAGTTTGCGATTTATAGAATACGTATGAAATCGGGTAAAAATCCTCAGATTAAAGTATTTAATCTGAGGATTTTACGTATTATTAATAATGTACATATTTTCAAAACCTTTAAGATGTGCCATAATAAACGTAAGTTTCAAATACTATCTATAAGAGGTTAAATAATGAATGAAAAAACTTTATATAAATTAGAATTTCATAAGATAAGAGAAATTTTAAAGGCATTTGCTTTAACAGATGGGGGAAAGCGAAAGGTCGATACGGTTTTGCCGCTTGCTGATATAGAAAGTGTGCGCATACTCCAGAATGAAACAAAAGAAGCGATCAACATGAGTATTAAAAAAGGAAGAATACCGATTGCAAACCTTAAAGAGATCAAGCCGATTCTTAAAAGAGTGGAGATTGGGGCCGTATTAAATAGTGGTGAAATATTACAGGTAAGAGATATTTTGCGTACTTCAAGACAGGTTAAAAGTTATCAAAAAGAAGATCAGCACAAAGAATATGTTTATGAACACTTAGATGGCTATTTTGAAAGTTTGTCTATTTATTCAGCACTTGAGCGTGAAATTGACAGGTGTATTATAGCACCTGAGCAGTTTGCAGATGCAGCGACAGATCAGCTTTTTCATATTAGAAAGCAGATGAGGTCGATTAACGGTAAGATCAAAGAAACACTGCAAGGCATTATTCATGCCAATAAATATCAAGATATGCTCCAAGAAGCTGTTATTACTATGAGAAGAGACCGATACTGTGTACCTATTAAAATTGAATATAAAAATCAGTTCAAAGGTATTGTGCATGACCAGTCTTCAACAGGGGCTACGGTATTTATTGAACCGATGGCCGTGGTTGATCTCGGTAATGAACTTAAGAGTTTAGAGACAAAGGAAGCAGCAGAGATAGAAAAAATACTGATTGACCTTACTAGTCAGATTGCAGGGATTACATCAGCACTTGCTATTAATTATGATAACCTTATTAAATTAGATCTGATTTTTGCCAGGTCTGAGTTTTCACTTAAATATGACTGCAGGGAACCTAGACTTAACAATGAGGGCTATGTTCAGCTAAAACGTGCAAGGCACCCACTCTTAAGTAAAGATACGGTAGTCCCTATTGATGTCCACATTGGAAAAGCATTTACGACGCTTCTCATAACAGGGCCCAATACTGGAGGCAAGACAGTTGCGCTTAAAACAATAGGCTTATTCACACTAATGGCAGAGATTGGTCTTCAAATCCCTGCAGCTGAAGGTAGTGAAATAGCTGTTTTTGATGGGATTTATGCAGATTTAGGTGATGAACAGAGTATTGAGCAGAGTTTAAGTACATTTTCAGCACATATGACTAATATCGTTAGTATTTTAGAGCAGATGACAACTAACTCACTTGTATTAATGGATGAAGTAGGATCAGGAACAGATCCGATAGAAGGTGCAGCACTTGCTATGGCTATTCTTGAACATCTTAGAAAGCAGCAAATAAGAACAGTCGCAACCACCCATTATAGTGAACTTAAACTTTATGCATTATCAACTGATGGGGTAGAAAATGCGAGTTTTGAATTTGATTTAGAGTCCCTTCAGCCAACATATAGACTTCTTATTGGCGTACCAGGTAAAAGTAATGCCTTTGCTATTTCAATGAAGCTTGGGTTAGCTGAGTATCTTATTGAAGATGCAAAAGTATTTTTGCATAAAGAGAATGTTAAGATGGAAGATATTTTATTGGATCTGGAGCAAAGCAAAAAAACTGCTGAAATAGAAAGTTTGCGTGCTAAAGAATTTAGAGCAGAAGCGGAAAAATTAAGAGAAGAAATCAAAAATGAAAGACAAAAAATAGAAAAAACCCGAAAAAAGATATTAGAACGTACTGAACTCAAGGCAAAAGAGATTCTTAAGCAAGCAGAAGCTGAAACGGATAAAGTTTTAAAAGAAGTAAGAAGTGCAGCGCGTAAAGCACAAGTTATGATTGATGAAAAAGAGCTGCAGCAAGTTAAAAGCAACATGCATCAAGTAACCAAACAACAAGATCAGCAAGTGAATAAAAGCTTAGGATTTAAAAGTGCTGCAGCTAAAAAATTAAAAACGGTAAGTGTTGGTCAGGAGGTTATGGTGACTTCATTGATGCAAAAAGGTATTGTTATAGAGCCCTTAGATAGCAGTGGGCATGTTATTGTAAGGCTTGGGATACTGCCAATGAAGGTGCATCTTTCAAATCTTCAAAAGTTAGAGGAAGAAACGCACCAAGAAAAGAAGGTTAATAAGCCTAAGTCTTCTAAAGGATCAGTAAGCTATAATGTTTCAAAGACAAGTACAATTTCACCTGAAATTGACATAAGAGGTATGTTAGTTGATGAAGGGATTCAAGTAGTTGATAAATATTTAGATGATGCATATTTATCAGGATTAAAACAAGTAACGATTATACATGGTAAAGGAACCGGTGCTTTAAGAGCAGGTATTACAAACATGCTAAAAAGACACCCACATATAGAAGCCCATAGACCAGGAAAATATGGTGAGGGTGAAATGGGTGTAACGGTTGTAACCATAAAATAGGAGGGTGGCGTTCATATGATAAAGGTATTGATTGTAGATGATGATGCAAATATTTCAGAACTTATTTCCTTATATCTTCAAAAAGAAGGATATCATACCAAAGAGGTCTATAGCGGCAGGGAGGCACTAGAGGCTTTTGAAGAGTATAGTCCAGATATTGTTTTGCTGGATATTATGCTGCCAGAATTTGATGGCTATGATGTATGTAAGGAAATACGCAAGATTAACAGGACACCTATTATTATGCTGACAGCAAAAGGTGAAGTGTTTGATAAGGTACTCGGACTTGAACTGGGTGCAGATGACTATATTGTTAAACCGTTTGATCCCAAGGAACTTATTGCAAGAGTAAAGGCTGTTTTAAGACGCTGTATAGTGCAGATAGAACCTTCCAAGGTGAGAAATAGAATTATGTTGGATAATCTGATTATAGACAAAGACAACTATTCGGTGACGTATGAGGGCAATGTCATAGAACTTCCGCCTAAGGAGTTAGAGGTGTTGTACTTCCTGGCAAGTCATCCGAGACAGGTATTTACAAGGGAGCAGCTGCTTGATAAGATATGGGGCTATGATTTTGTAGGTGATACAAGAACAGTAGATGTACACATTAAAAGACTAAGGGATAAATTCGAGGGTGATCATACATGGAGCATAAAAACCGTCTGGGGAGTAGGCTACAAATTCGAAAAATAAAAAAAGAGCTTGTTTTTCCAACTCTTTTTAGTCGATTAGTTACAGTTTATATTAGTATTCTGATGATGACACTTGTTTTTTTGTTTGTTGTTTTTACAAATGCGTTTCAGTCTTATTTTGTAGCCTATACACAAGATATTATGATTAAGCAAGCAGACAATATTGCAAAAGAATATTATAAAGTAGGCATTTATGGTCGTTCAACAAAAGATACGCTTGAAAAAATACTTTTCAGGATACAGGTAATGGACAGCTATTTACAGTCTACTACTTGGCTTATTGATAGATCAAATACGATTGTTGTGGTTTCGGAAAACAGTAATGTCCCCTTTGTAGATAAAACTATTCCGGATGCAGCTGTTATAAAAAAAGTATTTGATGGCAATATTGTAAAAATAGAGGATGGTTTTAAAGAATACTTTTCAACACCAGTGTTGACGATCGGCTACCCGGTCGAAGTATTAGGGCAGATCCAGTATGCCTTATTTATCCATACCCCTATGCCCCTTATACTTCAAACAATAGACGAAGTCAGAAATATCATTTTAAAAGTAGTAAGTATTACCGCGACTTTGGCTTTAATTTGGATCTATATTATTTCAAAACAGATGACAAAACCTCTTAAAGAAATGAATACAGTAGCTAAGCAAATTGCCAGCGGGCAATTTGATAAGCGGCTTGAAGTAACAGGTCAAGATGAGATAGCAGAACTTGGACTGTCTCTCAATCATATGGCGACAGAGCTCGATAAAATTGAAGAAAGCAGAAGGAAGTTTATTGCAAACGTATCCCATGATCTAAGATCGCCGCTGACATCTATTCAAGGCTTTGTAACTGCCCTTTTAGACGGCACAATTCCTAAAGATAATCAAGAAAAATATTTAAATATTGTGCTTGGTGAATCCCAGAGAATGATTACGATGACCAATACGATTTTAGAACTTAGTAAAATGGAAGAAGGTTCTACACCTATCCAAAAAGTTACTTTTAATATTACAACAATGATTAAAGGTATACTTGCAACTTTTGAGCCTATTGCAAAGCAAAAAAATGTTTATATTGAGAGCATATTTGAGGAAGATGAGCCTTATGTGATGGCAGATATTGATATGATCGCCCGCGTCATACAAAATTTACTAGACAATGCCTTTAAATTTGTAGATGATAATGGCATAATTAAAATTACAACAAGTCTAAAAAATAATAAAATGGTTATTGGTATTGGTAACAGCGGCGAACCTATTACAGAACAAGAACAAAAAGATATCTGGAATAGATTTTATAAAGGCGATGCTTCCAGAGGCAAGTATAAGAAAGGCCTGGGCTTAGGACTTGTAATTGTTAAAGAGATTATTAAACTGCATGATGAAACAATCGAAGTAAGTTCTAACGCAGATGAACTCGTTACTTTTACTTTTACAATCAGCACATCTAAAAAGTTATAAAACATACAAATTTTGTTCATATTAATAGGGGTTTATTTTTACAATGCTTTAATAATTAATTCATAAACTAGGTATATACTTATCATTACAAAAATCTATTATTGATAAGGAGGAAATACTTATGTACGACGACAATCATTTAAATCCATTTAATAATGGTGATGATTCACCCTATGAATCATCATCAAGTTATAATAATGAAAACCAGTATATAGATGTTAATAAATTTAGTGAATCCAGTTATAATGATGCTATTTATGACGCAAATCCTATGGCCTATAAGGAGCAGATACCATCTCCCCCCTATCAGGAACCTTCTTATAGCCAGCAGATTCCAGTATATAGGTCGGATGAACATGCTTCGCAGCCTCAGAAGAAAAAAGGATCTTTTGGCAAGTTTATCACAGGACTAGTAGTAGTCAGTTTGGTAGGAGGACTATCTATTGGTGCAAGTTTTGCCTTTTTATCACCTTATGCCAATGATTATTATAATACAAACCACAAAAATAATGGACTGATCAATAATGGGCAAGACGGACAGCTTACAGGTAATATATTAGAAGGTGCAAACAGAGTACTTCCGCTTACAACCAATAATTCAATTACAGATATTGCAAATAATATTGGGCCATCAGTTGTTTCTATCAAAAATAATCAAGTTGTAACGACATGGTATGGTGAGTTTAATCAAGCAGGTCTTGGTTCAGGCGTTATTTTTAAACAAGATGACAAAAAGATCTATATCGTGAGCAATGCCCATGTTGTAGAAGGTTCTAACAGCTTAGTCGTTAACTTTTTAGGCAATACTAAGGTTGAAGCAGAAATGATAGGGGCAGACACAGTAACAGATATAGCTGTAATAGCTGTAGAAAAATCAGATATTCCTGCAGAAGCACTGAATGATATTAAGGTGGCACCGCTTGGAGACAGTGATTATTTACATGTGGGAGAACTTGCAGTAGCCATAGGAAACCCTATTGATGAAGCTTATAATAATACAGTTACTGTAGGGGTTATCAGTGCACTTAATAGAGAAGTGCAGCTTGTAGATAAGAAGTTAAAACTCATCCAAACCGATGCTGCAATCAATCCTGGTAACAGTGGCGGAGCTCTTGTAGGTCCGACAGGGGAAGTAATAGGTATTAATACGATCAAGTTAGTAGACAGTCAAATAGAAGGTATGGGTTTTGCAATACCTATTAATGATATTAAACCAATTATCGAAGAAATATTACAAAATGGTAAAATATCTAGACCTGCATTAGGTATTGTAGGCAAAGATATTGATGTAAAGGCAGCAGAACTATACGAGATACCGATAGGGGTTTATATTGTAGAAGTAGCAGCAGGCAGCAGCGCAGAACTTGCAGGGATGAGAGCTAATGATATTTTATTTCAGTTTGATGGTATTCAAATTACAGGCATGAATCAGCTTAAAGAGCTTTTAAATACTAAAAAGGTGGGAGATGCTGTAGAAGTCAAGATTATTAGAAATAATGAGAAAAAAACACTTCAGCTTAAACTTAGAGAAATGCCCAAAGTATCCTATAGATAATAGCAAAAGACATAGTTATGCATTAAGCAGTTACTATGTCTTTTTCATATAATTACGTTCGGGTCATTGAAAAGAGCAAGAAGTTTTGGTAGTATTACTGTAGAATACAATAGGGAGAGATGATATGACCTTAATTTGTGATTTAAAAGCGCAAGAGAATATAAAGGCACAATATTTGTGTAAATATAAACAAGTCTTAAAAAATAAAAACGGCAAAGATTATTGCACGGTTAAATTGCAGGATCGTACAGGAATAATAGATGGGAAAATATGGTCACTACATAGTGGCATTATGCCCTTTGAGGTGGATGATATAGTAAGTGTTGAGGCAGAAGTCCTTTTATACCAAGATAATCTTCAGCTAAGTATTACTAAACTTAAAAAAGCAGAAGCTTCTGAGTATGATTTGAAAAATTTTATACCTCATACATTAAAGGATGTAGAGCAGCTTGAGACAGAACTCTTTACATTTATTGAACAAGTGCAGCAGCCATTTGTTAAAAAACTGCTCGAGGATATTTTTTATGATGAAGGAATCTACCAAGAATTTCTAGTGCATAGTGCAGCTAAAAGTGTTCATCATGCTTACTTAAGTGGCTTGTTAGAACATACTGTAACAGTTACTAAACTCGGGGTTAGCATGGCAGAGCTCTATACTGGTATAAATAAGGACCTAGTTATTGCAGGCTGTTTGCTCCATGATTTAGGAAAGCTTTATGAACTCACCAACTTCCCAAAAAATGATTATTCAGATGAAGGACAACTTATAGGTCACATTGTAATGGGGGCAGAGTTTATTCATGACAGGATTAGCCAGATAGAAGGGTTTCCCAAAGAATTAGAAATGCTTATTAAGCATATTATACTTTCACACCATGGAGAATATGAATATGGTTCTCCCAAAAGACCTAAATGCTTAGAAGCCATGATTGTACACTTAGCAGACTATGCAGATGCTAAGCTTAAAATGGTTGAAGAATTTTTAAGAACAACGCAGGGTGACGATATTTATGCTGGCTATCATAAAATTTTAAATAGGAATATTCGAAAAGTTAATCTATGAAAAATAACAGTCACAAAATATCAGCTAATGAAATCAATCGATTTATTTATTGTCCTTTTCAATGGTATTATACGAGATATTATGGCGCACGTGCAATTTCAGAACGCTATAAGGCCTTAGGGATACAATCTAGCCAGCATGAATCAAATTTTGTAAAAGGACAGAAATTCCACAACAGATATTATAGAAACTATCGTTTGAAAAAAGTTTTACAAGATCTTCTAATCTTATTGTTAATAATTATAGGCTTAGCGTTGGTGATCAAATGGCGGTAATTTTTCAAATGGGGATACTTGTACTTATTGTTTTGGCGCTTTGCATGTGTTTAAAGCCTCAGTATAAGGTGAAAAATAAAAGAGATTTAGGTGTGAGGCTGGCCTCACCCATTTATGCAGATCAGAAGGGAACTAAACTCCTTATAGCCCCTAAGCTTCAGCTTCAAGGCAAACCAGATTATATTTTTCAAACATGGTTTTTAAAAAAATACATTCCGCTTGAGATAAAAAGTGGTACGCTAAAAGAAGATGTCCCACATCTAGGTGACATTTATCAATTAGCTGCTTATTTTTTAATTATTGAGGAGGTCTATGACAAAAGGCCGCCCTATGGTAAACTCGTTTATGCTAATAAAACGTTTACGATCAAAAATACTTATAAAATAAGAAAACAACTTAAATACACCCTAACTCAAATGAGAAATATGTTAGATGATAGTAGCCGGGTGCAGCCAGAAACATCATATATTAAGTGCAGAAATTGTGTGTGTCACAAGACTGTTTGTGAATTTAGTGAGGAGGAGAACTAGAATGAAAAAAGAAAATCAACCTGAAAAAGAAGATCAGCCTAAAAAGGTTTCGTCGCTTTTAGATAGATATATTCAAAGAAATACAATGGATAAGATGCAGAAACTAGATGATCAGGCTCTGGCACAAGCTATCAAATCACTTTTGTTAAAAGGCAATGATGAGTCAAAAAACTTAAATTAGGAGCAAAACATGGAAACACCACTTAATAAAAATGAACGGTATGAGATAGAGATCATAGATATTGGGGCAGAAGGAGAAGGTATAGGGAAGATAGATGATTTTATAGTATTTGTACCTCATACAGTGACAGGTGATAAAGCAGAAGTTCATATTGTAAAGGCTAAAAAAAGTTTTGCTTATGGTAAGATGCTGCGTATTATTGAGCCTTCACCTATCCGTACTATGCCAAGATGCAGTAGTGCAAGCTTATGCGGTGGCTGTCAGCTGCAACATATTGCATATAGTGAACAGCTTAAATGGAAGACTAAGAAAGTCAAAGAGGCACTAAGACGCATAGGAGGTCTTCAAGATATACAGGTAGAAGACACCCTCGGAATGGAGATGCCTTTTAACTATCGCAATAAAGCACAATATCCTATCCGCAAAGAAAACGGAGAACTTAAAATAGGCTTTTTTGCTAAGAGAAGTCATCGTATAGTGGCCTCAGAAGGTTGTGATATTCAAGATCCTAGAAATGAACGTATTATAGAGATCGTCAAAAACTTTCTTCTTAAGTATAATATTTCTATTTACAATGAAGAAACCCATCAAGGGCTAGTGAGGCATCTTTTAATTAAAACGGCTTATCACACCCAAGAGATTATGGTATGTCTTGTTATTAACGGCAATACTTTAGCCCATCAAGATAAACTGATTGAGCAGCTAAAAGAAATAGAGGCAGTCAAAAGTATTGTTTTAAATCACAATACAGATCAAACGAATGTGATTTTAGGCACTCAGATGACAGTGATCTATGGCGCTTCTTATATTATAGATACTATAGGACACCTGAAGTTTAAAATATCCCCTTTATCTTTCTTTCAAGTTAATCCGCTGCAAACCAAAGTATTATATGATAAAGCCTTAGAGTTTGCAAACCTAACGGGTACAGAGACTGTGTGGGATGCCTATTGTGGTATAGGGACTATTTCTCTTTTTTTAGCTGAGAAAGCTAAAAAGGTATATGGGGTAGAAATTGTGCCAGAAGCTATAGAAAATGCTGAAGCTAATGCTGAACTTAATCATATTACTAATGCAGCATTTTATGTGGGAAAAGCCGAAGAAGTTATTCCGAAGATGTATCAAGAAGGCATTATAGCTGATACTATTGTAGTAGACCCACCAAGAAAAGGCTGCGACCCAAAACTTTTAGAAACACTCATTACGATGAATCCAAAAAATATAGTTTATGTGTCCTGTGATCCAGCTACGCTGGCGCGAGACTTAGCGTATCTGACACAAAATGGTTTTCAAGTAGAAAAAGTACAGCCTGTAGATATGTTTCCGCATACTACCCATGTGGAGACGGTCTGTTTGATGTCACGCAAAGATAAATAAATAGACTCTAAAGGGCTTGAAATCAAAGGTTTTCAGACTTTCGGTAAAAACAATCGATTGCTGGAAACCTTGTTTTTTTCCTCCAAGTATGGTTTGGAATATAAAATATAATTTAAGGTTAAGACTACAGAACGGCTTTTTGCCTTGCGAGACATGGGAACTGCTGTTTATAGGATAGGTTGAGACTAGGGTGCTATTGTTAAAGCTATTCCATTTTACCGTTCATCTTTCAGCTTTGGATATGAGTACACACATCATACCATAGACGGTAATAGAGTATATAAAAACGGTGCTATATATACTTTTCGGTCTCCATATTGACTTGTAGTTGATTATTTGATAAAATATTGAAAATAATTTCAATGAAATATATTTTAATAAGATGGAGCGTGTAATGACAAAAAGAGAAGAACAAAAAGAAAAACGGCGGCAAGATATTTTGCGAGCTGGTCTGAAGCTTTTCGCTTGCAAAGGTTATGAAGCAACTAAAATAAATGATATTGCAGAGGAAGCAGGAATGAGCCTTGGATTGCTATATCATTATTTTGAATCAGTCGATGTTTTACATGAAGAATTGATTAACATTGCATTAGCAGGACGTACAGGACAATATTTCCCTCAATATGACAATCCTGTTGAATACTTTATAAAATCAGCAAACCATATTTTCGATGTAGTAAAATTAGACCATGATTATGCTAAATATTTTGTATTGATGAAACAAGCACAACGCAATCAGAACTTACCAATCCATATAAAAGAAAAACTGGAACAAAACGACATTATTGTTAAATCAATTATTACTATTGAAGAAGGTCAACGTCAAGGAATGATTCGCAAAGGAAATCCTATGGCGTTAGCAATGACATTTTGGCTTTCCATAGAAGCATATGTGGAAATGATAGCCCTTAATCCTGAAATACCTTACCCAGAATCAAACTGGTTTGTTGATATACTAGGAGCAAATAATAACTATGAAAAATAGTACACCTTTCAAGGAGGAACAATATGATTCTGGAGAAAAATAATTATGACAAAAACGCACTTAAAAATAAAATTGTGTTGATTACAGGCGGTGGAGGTGGAATAGGCATTGAGGCTTCACGGGCTTTTGCCTACATGGGCGCTCATGTAATCATTGCGGAAATAGATGCTGGCAGAGGAAAGCAGGCTCAGAAACTGATAAATGCGGAAGACCTTAATGGTATTGTGGATTTTTTTCAGATTGACATTACAGATGAAAGGCAGATTGATAAGTTGTACAAGTATATTATGGACAAATACACACGTCTTGATGTTCTGATAAATAATGCCGCCATTGTTCCGATGGGAGCGATTGACACGGTTTCAATATCCGATTGGGATCTAAGTTATGCTGTAAACTTGAGAGCACCTGTCCTTTTAACGAAAAAATTTATTTCTTCCATGAAGGACACAGGCGGGATTATTGTCTTTGTACCATCAGCGGCTCCAACTCCGTATATGTCGGCTTATGAAATATTTAAAACTGCGCAGATGGAGTTTTGTAATACCTTGTGTGAAGAAATTGAAGGAACGGGCATTATTACATACTCAATAGCCCCCGGATTTGTAAAAACAGATACGGCTGTTAAAGCAGTTGAAATTGTGGCATTTTCACTGGGAATTACAACAGAAGAATTTTACAAATCACTTGAAGAACTAATTACGGATGCCGAGATTGCAGGAGTGGGCTATGCGGTTTCTGTTGTAATGGCAAAACAGTATAACGGAAAAGAAATCATGTCCTATCAAGTATTGATGGATAGTGGTTTAATTAGCAATGACAAGGAAAAATCAAATAGTATGCAAACACAGGTTGATTTTGATAATTTGTCATTCTTGTTTAAGAGTCTTGCAGATGTTTTTTTTGATCAATATCAAAATTGGCAGAAGAAAAAACTGTTCCAAAAACAGTTTATATTTTCCGATTTCAAAAAACAAATGGGGTTGCCAGCTGAGAACTTCAAAATACAAATTGAAGCGCTACAAGGTCAGATAAATAATAATGAGTGGGGTAACTTTTTGGATAGCAAGAAGATGTTTATAAAGTGGCGGTGTTATTATGAACATCAAATCAAACTGCTACAAGGTTATGAAAAGAATGCAGCACAATTGAGAAGCGATACAAAACTTTTAAATAGTTGGATTGAAAATCTACAAGAAATAATCAAAATATTATAGTAAAATTATTGGTAAGGAAGTATGGCAATTATTGATGAAAATTTGTTAGAAAATTGGATATAGATTTATATTAGAGGTCTTGATTTTGTAGTTGATATGTTCCCAAGAACGCAGTGAGAGTTAGAAATTCTAAAGGATTTGGTTAATGTATTACCGTTAGAATCAATAATAATTACATCATGTTTATTTTTAGCTATATCAATACCAACAATAATCATCTAGTTACACCTCAGCTTAAATAATAATAAAATAGAGTAGTTACCACCGTGTTTTATGTGTTACAACCTCGTTAGACATACGAAGAGATAGAAAAGCCACCCAACATCCAGCTCATTAGTAAAAGCACATAAAGTAGTGGAGTCATTCTTAGTTACAAGAAGCGAACTCTCAAGGAGATGAACGAGTATCACAACACTATTATGTTCTAGTGATGTAGATATTGCGTTAAGATATCTGGAAAAAATAGAAACTGCAATCAATCTTCTTCAAAAGTTTCCTGAATTATGAAGTATACCAAGATATTCTATATTAAAAAAGCAAGGATATAGAGTAATAATTGTTGAAAAGCATCTTGTGTTTTATAAGATAAATGAGGGGAATCAGACAGTTATAATATATGCTATTGTTGATGGTAGAAGAGAATATAGAAATTTATTATAAGAATCAAAAAAGCATTCAGGCTGAAATCTGGATGCTTTTTTGTCTCGCTAAGATACCGGGTACATTTTCGTTTTTATTTTTAGTATGAAAGTAATACAACTATTTGTCATATTCCAAACTTACTGGTATCATAATAGTAGAACAAACGCCATACGGACCTAAACGCAGAAAACTTTAAAAATAGACTACAAATGAAGGATTTGAAATAAATTATGAAAAAATTAGTCATTGGAATATTAGCACATGTGGATGCAGGTAAGACGACATTATCAGAGAGCATGCTTTATCAGAGTGGTAAAATTCGAAAATTAGGAAGAGTGGATAATAAGGATGCCTATTTAGACACCTATGAGCTAGAAAGGGAAAGAGGCATCACTATTTTCTCCAAGCAAGCTATGTTTGAGGTAGATGAAATCCAGATTACCTTATTAGACACTCCTGGACATGTAGATTTTTCGGCTGAAATGGAGCGCACACTCCAGGTATTGGATTATGCTATTCTAGTCATAAGTGGTGCAGATGGTGTACAGGGGCATACCAAAACATTATGGCGGCTCTTAGACAGATATCAGATACCCGTTTTTTTATTCGTCAATAAGATGGATCAAAGTGGGACGAATAAGGAAAAAATAATGAGAGAATTGAAAAAGCAACTGGATGATGGCTGTGTTGTATTTGAACAAAGCAAGACAGAGGACTTTTACGATCAACTGGCGATGTGTGATGAAATACTGATGGAAGCCTATTTGGAAGCAGAACATATTGAAACTTTTCAGATTAAAAAAGCGATCATGAAGCGCAAAGTATTTCCGTGTTTTTTTGGTTCGGCTTTAAAATTAGAAGGTGTTGAGGCATTTATAGAAGGTATTGTGAAGTATGCAAGTATTCCTTCCTATCCCGATGCATTCGGAGCTAAAATATTCAAAATAACAAGGGACGATCAAGGAAACCGGCTGACATACATGAAGCTTACAGGCGGCAGACTTAAGGTGAAGGATATTTTAACAAATGGCATTTGGGAAGAGAAAGTTAATCAGATCCGTCTCTATTCTGGGCAGAAATACGAGGCAGTAAATGAGGTGCAAGCAGGCTCTGTATGCGCTGTCATAGGCCTCAGTCAAACTAGATCAGGAGAAGGCTTAGGGATAGAGAAAGCTTCAGATACACCGTCGCTTGAACCTGTACTGTCGTATCAGATTATATTGCCGGATGACTGTGATCCAAGAGTGATACTTCCTAAGCTGCGTCAGATAGAGGAAGAGGAACCAGAACTTCATATTGTTTGGGATGAAGTGCTGCAGGAAATTCAAGCGCAGATTATGGGAGAAGTTCAGATTGAAATTTTACAGAGTCTTATAGAAAGGCGTTTTGGCATTAAAGTAATATTTAATGAAGGAAAGATTGTCTATAAAGAGACTATTGCGAGTATCGTAGAGGGAGTTGGGCACTTTGAGCCGCTGAGACACTATGCGGAGGTGCATCTGCTGCTTGAGCCGGGGGTACCAGGAAGCGGCCTGCAATTTGGATCAGACTGTAGTGAGGATGTGCTGGCAAAAAGCTGGCAAAGACTGGTTTTATCCCACCTTGAAGAAAAGGCACATAAGGGTGTTTTAACAGGATCGGCGATTACAGATATAAAGATCACTTTAATCTCAGGCCGAGCACACAATAAACATACAGAAGGTGGAGATTTTAGAGAGGCCACCTATCGTGCAGTGCGCCAGGGCTTAAAAGAAGCAGAATCCATAGTGCTGGAGCCTTACTATGCCTTCTGGTTGGAGTTGCCAGAGAAAATGGTAGGAAGGGCAATGACAGACATTGAGAAAATGCAGGGTACATGCGAAGTTTCTGAAATAAATGGTGAGACGGCAATTCTTGTGGGAAGTGCCCCAGTTGTTACCATGAGGAATTATCAGCAGGAGGTAATCGCTTATACCAAAGGCCATGGGAGACTGTTTTGCAGTCTAAAGGGATATGCGCCATGCCATAATGTAGAAGAAGTCATAGATAGTATCGGATATGATTCTGAAAGAGATATAGAAAATCCAACAGGTTCCGTATTTTGTGCCCATGGCACCGGCTTCTTGGTGGCTTGGGATGAAGTAAAGAACTACATGCATGTTGAAAGCTACCTTCAGAAAAAAGAGGTGGGCGTGGAAGAAGTTGTTCAAAATAAGACCTCCTATACGGAAGAAAGATGGATTGATTTAGAAGAGATTGACAAAATAATACATGGTACCTTTTTTGCAAATCAAGGCAAAAAGTCAGTTTGGAAAAAACAAAAAACAGCCCGAGAAAGTTATTATGAACCTGTAAATTATGTAAAAAAAGAAAAAGAATACAAAGAAGAGTATCTCCTTGTGGATGGCTATAATATTATCTTTGCATGGCCTGAGCTAAAAGAACTTGCCCAGGATAATATGGACGGGGCCAAAATAAAATTGCTTGAGGCTCTAAGTAATTATCAGGGGATTATAAAGTGTCAGATCATCGTTGTATTTGATGCTTATCGTGTACAGGGACATCTTGAGGAAGTTATCAACTATCATAATATCCGTATGGTCTATACGAGAGAGGCGCAGACGGCAGATCAGTATATTGAAAGGTTCGCCCATGACAACCAGAAAAAATATAAAATAGTTGTTGCAACATCAGATGGCTTGCAGCAGATTATTATCAGGGGAGCTGGATGTGCTTTGTTATCAGCAAGAGAACTGAAAGTTGAGATTGAGAGAGCTAGTGAAAGCATACAGCAGGCTTATAAAGAAAGGCAGACAGCAGAACACAATTATCTTATAGATTCATTATCTCCAGACGCTAAAGCGCAGATGGAAGATCTGCTAAAAAAAGAAAACGATAAATAAGGTATCAATAACATAGTATTTTGTAGGAAGAAAAAGTTTGAAGGAAAATATTCAAATGAGGAAGTGAGGCATAAACGATGAGAATAATGTATGATGAAATGAAAGTGGTGTTTTATCAGGTGCTAATAAAAATGGGTTTTGAATCTGAGCTTGCTATGGAGAATGCAGAACTCTTTGCTCAAAATAGCCGGGATGGTGTTTATACCCATGGTCTAAACAGATTTCCAAGGACCATTGATTATATAAAAAAAGGTTATATAAAAGTGAATGCGGTACCTGTCATCTTAAACGGCTTTGGGCCTTTGGAACAATGGGATGGGCAAATGGGTATCGGGCCTTCGAATGCTAGAAGATCTATGGGAAGGGCTGTTGAACTGGCATCAACACATGGTATAGGATGTGTAGCCTTAAAAAATACCAATCATTGGATGAGGGGAGGGGCATATGGACTGCAGGCAGCTGACTCGGGATGTATCGGTATTTGTTTTACCAATACAATGCCTAACATGCCGCCATGGGGAGGACGGGAAAATAGAATAGGTAATAATCCATTTATACTAGCAGTGCCTACAAAGAATGGTCATATCATGCTTGATATGGCTGTGTCCCAGTACTCATATGGCATGATTGAAAAAATGGCTAAAGAAGAAAAAATGCTTCCTGTCCCAGGAGGATATGATGTAGAAGGGCATTTGACAAGTGATCCAAAACTTCTTTGGGAGTCAAAACATGTGCTGCCTATTGGATTTTGGAAAGGATCGGGGCTCTCCATTATGCTTGATCTGCTTGCAGCTATATTATCCCAAGGCAATTCTACCTATGAGATTGGGAAACTGCCAGCCGAGACTTCAATCAGCCAGATATTCATTGCATTTGATACTAGCAAATTGGGAGATGCTTCATATATGGAAAAATGGGTTGAAGATACTATTGCTTACATTAAGTCTTCGGAACCTGTTGAAGATGGCGGGAAAATCTATTATCCTAACGAAAGGTCAGTAGCAACAAGAAATGAAAATCAGAAAAAAGGGATCCCAGTAGATGAAAGCTACTGGAATGAGGTGCTTTCTTACCTATGACAGTCGAATAGGGCGCCAGAAAAATTTTGTTTCCTGTAAAAATATCATGTGAACGGGTAGTGTGCTAAGACAAAGGGCATGTCATGTAGTAGGCGGAAGTATATTAGCATCAAGCTTTGGAACGAACGTATGATCAAGGCTTGATTTTTTTTGACTAAATAGGGTTTAGGGAAAAAAGGGGTGATATTTCTAAGTAAGAAAGCGACATACTTTATGTAACATAAGACTAAAAAATAGATACTGGATAGGTTAAAGAGTTAGAGCGTCTCATCATTGAACCCCACGACACAGCATCAATTAAAGGCATGAGTTATCGGTCTTACATCTTTTTGGAAGAATTATACACCTTTATAGAATCATGTAAATAGTTATACAAATTGACAACATATACGTGATTGTATATAATATTGCTTGAAGTATTATGTAAATAGATATTAATCTCTTTTGATTAATGCATAGGTTTGTTTTTTTAAAATGAATAAATTATAAATTAAGGAGAATATTATGAAAAAATCTTTAGCTTTAACTTTATGTACAATTTTACTTGCAGGTTTATCATTAACAGGATGTGGTTCTAAAAATACTGAAGAAGCATCTTCAACAGCATCTAACGGAACAACAAACGAAAAAACATGGATCATCGCAACAGATACGGTATTTAAACCTTTTGAGTATACTAATGAAAAGAATGAATTTGTAGGGATTGATGTTGATTTACTTGCTGCTATTGCAGAAGATCAGGGATTTACATATGAATTAAATAGCCTCGGTTGGGACGCAGCAGTTGCAGCAGTTCAGGTAGGTCAGGCAGATGGTCTTATTGCAGGGGCAACAATCAAGCAAGAACGTATTGATTCTGGATGGATCTTCTCAGATGGCTATTTCAATGCAACTCAGACTTTTGTAGTAGCTGAGGGAAGTGATATTAACAGTTTTGAAGCACTTAAAGGTAAAAATGTGGCAGTTAAAAACGGTACAGCAGGAGCAGACTTTGCAAATAGCTTAAAAGATCAATATGGCTTTACAGTGACTGTTTTTGAAGATTCACCGACTATGTATCAAGACGTACTTCTTGGAAACAGTGAAGCATGTGTAGAAGATACACCAATCATGGCAGCTTCCATCAAAGAAGGCGGCCTTAAGCTTACAATCCCTGCGGGAATGGAAAGTGAGGGTGCTCCTTATGGCTTTGCTATTATGAATAAAGATAACCAAGAATTACTCGATATGTTCAATGCCGGACTTGCAAACCTTAAAGCAAGCGGAAAATACGATGAAATCCTTAATACGTATTTAAAATAATAGTGTATTAAAGTTGATTACGGACGTGAGAAACTGTTACAGGTATCTCACGTTCTTTCTATCATCCTATATGTGACTAGAATAGGGAGGTTTAGTTATGATTGCAATCATTCAAACATATGGCTTAATGCTGCTTCAGGCACTGGGGAAGACTTTGCTGCTTACGTTGTTATCGCTGTTTTTTGCCATGATCATTGGGCTGATTTTTTCCTTGATGAACGTTGGGAAAAACCGTTTTTTAAACTTTTTAGGGACTGCATATGTTGATGGGGTCCGTGGCGTGCCACTGATTGTTTTAGCTTTTTTTATCTATTTTGGCTTGCCAAGCGGTATTAAAATGTTGGGCATACAAAATTTCAGATTGACTGCACTTTCGGCGGGAACCATTGCACTTGCCATGAACTGTGGGGCCTATATGGCTGAAATTATCCGTGCAGGTATTGAAAGTGTTGATAAAGGACAGATGGAAGCCAGCAGGAGTCTTGGCTTAAATTATAGTAAAAGCATGCGGTTGGTCGTATTGCCACAGGCCATCCGTACCATGATCCCTTCTATTATCAATCAGTTTATCATTACCTTAAAAGATACCTCCATTCTTTCTGTTATTGGATTCCCAGAGCTTACTAATATGGGTAGAACCATCAGTGGTAATACACTTAGGAGTTTGGAAACCTGGGCAATCATTGGTATTATGTATATGGTTGTAATTATTTCGCTTAGTAAGATTGCTAAGAGGGTTGAAAGGAGAGTTAACCGTGGTAGGTAGAAAGGTTAAAATTCATGTAGAAAATCTGAAGAAGGATTTTGGCAAATTAGAAGTTTTAAAAGACATGAGTATTGATATTTTTGAAGGCGAAGTAGTGGTTTTGTTAGGTCCTTCCGGAAGCGGTAAATCGACTTTCCTTCGTTGTCTTAATCAGCTTGAAGCAGCCACAGCCGGCAGTATAGTCATAGATGGTAAAGATATTACAGATAAACACACAGATATCAATAAAGTGCGTGAAAATATCGGCATGGTATTTCAGCACTTCAATCTTTTTCCACACAAGACTGTTTTAGAGAATATCATGCTTGCACCAGTGGAGTTAAAAATCATGACTAAGGATGAGGGTAAAGAAAAGGGCATGCAGCTGCTCAGACGTGTTGGCCTAGATGCCAAAGCGGAGGCGTACCCATCGCAACTCTCAGGCGGTCAGAAGCAACGTGTAGCCATCGCAAGATCGCTGGCTATGAATCCAAATATCATGCTTTTTGATGAGCCCACATCAGCACTGGACCCTGAAATGGTTGGTGAAGTGCTGGCAGTTATGAAGGAGCTTACTTTAGGCGGTATGACGATGGTTGTTGTAACCCATGAGATAGGCTTTGCAAAAGAAGTGGCGGATAGAGTTGTATTTATGGATGACGGCTATATTGTAGAACAAGGGCCACCGCAAGAAGTCATTGTGAATCCGAAAGAAGCCAGAACCATTGACTTCTTAAATAAAGTTTTATAGTCAGTTTTGGAGGATAAACCTATGAGAAAAGTTATTACTATCAGCCGTGAATTTGGAGCGGGCGGAGGAGAAATAGGAAATAAAGTGGCTAAGGCTCTTAATTATGAGTATTATGATAAAGAACTGATTCTAAAAACTGCAAGAGAGTCCAATGTAGACGTAGAAAGTCTGTTAAAATGGGATGAGAAGGTTCCGATGAACTTTGGTTTTTCTCAGAGTCTTTTTGATTTTTATAATAAGCCACTCAGTGAAAAACTCTTTGATGCTCAGCAGCAGATCATTAAAATAGTTGCTGAAAAAGGTAATTGTGTGATCGTTGGCCGCAATGCAAATACCATTTTAAAGGAATATGATCATGCGTTGCATGTATTTGTACATGCGGATCCTTATTGGCGTCTAAAACGCATGGCGAATAAAATGCCTGATGCGGCTGAGGCTAAAGTCAGTGAGCAGATTCGTACGATAGATAAGATGAGAAGAAAATATTGTACCTATTATACCCATACAGAGTTTGGCGTTGCTGACTATTATGATATCAGCTTTAATACCTCCAAGCTCGGGATCGATGTGTGTGTGGAGATCATCTGCAGTCTTGCAAAGCAGTAAGGCATTAAACGGTGCGTATAACTAAAAGGAGAGATGAGAAAATATTTTCTCATCTCTCCTTTTAGTTATATTATTTTGCATAGCAGAAATCTGCTGTAACAAATGCTTCAATTCTTAAATCACCAGGCAGGATGGGCGTTGCAGCAACCTCCTGATAAAACTGCTGTCTAGGAATAGATGGTGCACTGCCTTCAATGATACGTATCGGTATGGGGTTTAATCTTATACGTAAGTTTTCTGAAATTGTTCTGGCCTTTTGTATGGCTTGATCAACTGCCAAATTTAAAGCTTGCTGATAATAGAGTTCTGGTTCGGATAGTTCAAAAGATATGAATAGAACAACATTAGCGCCCATGTTGACGGCAGTATCAATGATATTCCCTACCTCATCCATATTGGGAGTTTTGATTTCTAGGATATTTCGTACCGAATAGCCTTTATCAATTTGCCTGCCATTCTCGTATTCATAGAGTTTATTAATAGCGTATTGAATTGTCTTTATCTCTGTCACTCCGGCTTGTCGAAGGGACTGAATGACTCTCTGGCTGATTCTTGCATTTTCTGATTGTATCTCTGATAAGTCGGGCCCAGTTGTTTGAACACCTAGGTGGATGACTGCTAAATCAGGAGTGGCCATAACATGACCCTGACCGTTTAAAGTCATGTTATTACTATTGGAGCAATGATTCATAGAAAGCGGCTGTGCCATAGGTTGATCTCCTCTTACAATTTATTATTCCACTATATAGTATTAAGAAGTATGCCATTTGGGTCCTGATTAACTTCCTAATTTATTGTTAATGAGTGAAATATTTGCTGAAAGTGCTGTACTATATACTTGGTTTTGGATTTCTCTTGTTTGGGCCATCAATTGTGTAATAGTTTGTTTGTGCTGGGAAGGCGTAGGCCCGACAGGAGTTGCACCGCTTGCTATATCATGTGGAAGAATCTCAATTATAATGACAGAGGCCTTAATTGACTTATGTGGGTTTAGCTATTCTATATGATTAGGGAATCTATATTTGATGGATCAGTTGTTTCAAATAAGATGTTTTTTAATAGAGCTAATCCTTCTTCTAATTCATTAGCATCATCCATAGATGAAAGTGATACACGTAAAAATTGCTTCTCCTCAGAATGTCCTACTAAAAAACGATTTGAATGATAAAGCTTAATGCCTTGTATTAAAGCGTTTTTTTCAAACTCATTGGCATTAAATTTTTGATTGAGTGGAAGCCAACGAAAAAAACTGATAGGATTTTCATTTGGATTTTCAATTTTAAAATATTTTTTGTAAATTTCATTCCTTTCTTTTGAAATGGCTATCTTATTTTCAACTATTTTATCAGCCATGCCAGTATTAATCAGTTCTGAAATAATCTCTGCATTTAGTGCAGGCGTTTTTACATTGATATTATAAATGCCACGGATTATATTTGATGCATATTTTTCTGGATAAAACATGAACCCTACGCGTATTCCTGAGCATAAAGATTTTGAGACGCTACTTATGTAAATAGATTGATCAGGCACTAAACAAGTGATAGGTAGATAATTTTGTGGCGCAAGAAAAGAAAAAATATCATCTTCGATTAAAATAAGTTTATTTTTACTAATAACTTTTGCAATTTCCTGTCTCCGTGACATATTCATTAAAATAGCTGTTGGATTATGACAAGAAGGGGTCAGATAGATCCCTTGTATGTTATTCGCTTTACATTGTGCGTCCAATTCCTCTGGATTCATACCAAAAATATCGTGCCGTATTGGAATTAATTGAATATTTAACATACTAGCTAATTCGATAAAATTAGGATAGGTGTACATATCAACTGCAATTTTATCCCCAGAATGAAAAAGAGAAATTAAGGTAAGTGTGACAGAGTTCTGCGCCCCAGATGTTATTGCAATATTTCCGATATTTGCATCAATATTACATTTCTGCAGCCACTGCCTGGCGGCCATTTTGTGATAGGGTGAACCTAATGGATGGCTATAGTCCAACAATTTTTCTATATATCCCTTGGACATAATACTTTTTACTGTTTCTACTACAAGGGGATTAAATTGATCAAAAGGTTTAATAAGTCCCATATCTAGATAGTTTTTTTCTGCTTCATTATCAACAATTGTGATTGTTGCACCTGCATTTGATGCAACAAAAGTTCCTTTGCCAGTTTTTGCATAAATTAATCCTTTTAATTCACCTATTTTGAAGGCTCTTGTTACCGTACTAAGGTTGATATCCAGATAATCCGCTAGCTCCCGTTGAGGAGGAAGTTTTGTGTTTGGAGCGAGATAACCATTTATAATATCGTATTCTAATAAATTAGCAATGGAAAGGTATAGTGGGGCTGTAAGCTGGTCTCTATTGGGTTTCCAAGTCATTGGGTAATTTTCAAAAGAATTGACTGGCATATTAAACCTCCTAAAATTGTATTGCATACAATTTTACCATTGAAACCATACAAAGACAATGATAAAATTTGCTTTAAACATAGAGTGTATGCAAATAGGGAGGGATAAATTATGAAGTATTATGTAGTAGACGCCTTTGCAGAAAAAGTATTTGAGGGAAATCCAGCAGGCGTATGTATATTGGAAGCGTGGTTAGCTGATGAAATGATGCAGAATATTGCTATTGAAAACAACCTTTCTGAGACTGCATTTGCTGTAAAAGAGCAAGATGGTTATCGGTTAAGATGGTTTACCCCAAAAAATGAAATTGACCTCTGCGGTCATGCAACGTTAGCAACCGCTTATGTAATTGCCAATTATTATGATAAGCATATAGAGACAATCAAATTTCAGACACTAAGCGGTGAGCTTGTTGTTATAAAAAAGGGGGAGCTGTATGAAATGGACTTTCCAAGTAGAATGCCCAAATCAATTGTACTGACAGAGCAAATGGTTGAGGCTATTGGTATAAGGCCTATAGAAGTCTATCTGGGCCGGGATCTGATGTTTGTACTGGAAAAGGAAGAAGACGTTCGAAACGCGGAGCCTGACTTCTCTAAACTTAGAAATCTGCCTGATGGACTCGGCGTTTCGATAACGGCGAAAAGCAAAGCGTATGATTTTGTCTCCAGAAGCTTTTTCCCTAAAATCAGTGTAAATGAGGATCCTGTATGTGGGTCTGCACATTGCAATTTCATTCCCTATTGGGCAAAGCATTTGGGCAAGGATGAGATGGTAGCAAGACAGCTCTCTAAGCGTGGCGGAACCTTATACTGTAAGTATTGCGGAGACAGAGTAAAAATCAGTGGATCAGCAGTTTTATATGCGGTTGCTGATATTCAGATAAAATAAAGGATGGGCTAATAGTGAAAGTAGAACAAAAAATTAAAGAATTAGTTAAGGGATTTATTGATACTATCCCCCTAGGGATAAGTGCTTCAATATATGGCCTTGTATATGGCGTGATGGCATGTAAAGCTGGCCTTTCGGTATTTGAGACTATGGCCATGTCTGCATTTGTTTTTGCAGGTGCTTCACAGATGACTGCCGTCCAGATGATAGCAATCGGAAGCAGTCCAGTTTCGATAATAGTAACAGTCCTAATTATTAACCTAAGACATTTCTTATTGGCGGCATCCCTATCGCCGTATTTAAAACATGAATCAAACAGGATGAGAATGGTTAATGCCTTTTTTATGACAGATGAAAGTTATGCCGTTGCCTACAGCCGTTTCCAAACTGATAGACCGACTAGCCGTTATTTTCTTGGAAGTGGTTTGAATATTTATGTGTTTTGGGGTTCGGCAGGGATTATCGGGTATTTTTTTGGCAACATTATTTCTAGCCAGTTGAATTATATTTTTGATTTTGCTTTTATTGCTGCATTCATCGGTATGATTGTACCTATGGTAAAGGACTTTCCTGTTGTTGTTACAGTAGTTGTCTCAGGCATTATTTCTATAATCGGAAGCCAATTGATCCCAGGTAAATGGTATATCATCATTGCCGGAGTAGCAGCAAGTCTGGCGGGATATCTAGCATCTGAGCTTACGATTAAAGATACCGAAGCAGATAGGATTAAGGGAGGTATTGACTATGAGCATTAAATTGATAGTGATAATACTAGGTGCCGGACTTGCGACATATTTTACGAGGTTTCCGCTCTTAGTCATCTCCGGTAATCGAGAGATACCACCCAGAGTGACTAAATTTATGAGTTATATTGCACCTGCAGTATTGACCTCATTAATTGTTCCAGCTATTTTTATCAAACAGGGTCATATTGATATTTCCTTTAATAATAACTATATAGTAGCCTCGGTTATTACAGCTTTATCAGCCTATTGTTCAAAAAATATGCTTTTGTCAGTTATAACTGGCATCTGTACTGTGGGGATACTTATGTATATTTTTTAAGAAAAGACGTAAAAAATTATTGGAGGATTTGAAAGAAATCAAACGCGGCTTGAAAAAGTAAAGCCGCCGATGAATTAGATAGAATATGTTTTTAATCAGAGGGGATATTGGATGCAATGCCAAAAATATTTAGATTTGAGATGTTTTTGAATAGAGAAACAGTAAAAATATGTGTTAAAATGGTATATGCAAAAAAAATAATTGAAATAATCCTATAACATTGATTGTATTTTTGCATAATGTTATATTTAGACTATATTTTACGGGGTGAGAAGATGGATGATATTGATTTGGCAATTTTAAGGGCATTGCAGGAAAATGGAAGAGTCTCCATATCGGACATAGGCAGTAAAATTAATCTGTCTGTATCAGCTGTGGGTGAGCGTATTAAAAAACTTGAAAAATCCGGGGTGATTAATCACTACACAGCCATTATTAATGGCAAATACTTTAATAAAGAACTTACTGCACTGATGTTTATAAGTCTTGAAAGTCCTAAATTTATTGACAGTTTTTTAAAATTTGTTAACGAAGAAAATGATATTCTAGAGTGCCATTATATTGCAGGTAATTATGATTATATGATTAAAATTGTAACCAATAATCCTGAAACATTGGAAAAGATTTTGAATAAGGTAAAGGGTGTGACAGGAATTATCAAAACTTATACGAATGTTGTGTTAAAAACAACAAAAAATAATTACTCAATTTATCCATCGGTATTGCCACTGGGAAAATGAAAGGGGCATAAGCTATGATTATCGGATTACCAAAAGAAATTAAAAATAATGAAAACAGAGTGGGATTAACACCAGGCGGAGTCAGCATTTTGACAAAAAGAGGACATCAAGTTATTGTTGAGAAAAGTGCTGGACTCGGCAGCGGTTTTACAGATGAAGAGTATGAGCAAGCTGGAGCGACGCTTGTTGCTAAAAACACGGAAGTATTTGAAAGAGCTGAGACAATTGTAAAAGTAAAAGAACCTCTAGAATCAGAATATGATTTGTTTAAGAACCATCAAAACCTCTATACGTATTTACATTTAGCGCCTAATAGCCCACTCACAAAAGCATTGCTTGAGAAAAAAGTAACGGGAATTGCTTATGAGACTGTTGAACTTGAGAATGGTTCATTGCCGTTACTCGCACCAATGAGCGAAGTTGCGGGCAGAATGTCTATTCAAATCGGTGCGAGTCTGCTGCAAAAATATAACGGAGGTATTGGTATTTTACTTGGCGGTGTACCTGGGGTAAAACCGGCTGATGTTGTTATTATTGGGGGCGGTGTTGTAGGAACTAATGCAGCTAAAATTGCAGTAGGAATGGGTGCAAATGTAACGATCTTAGATATTAGTATACAGCGATTACGTTATTTAGATGATATTTTTGCAGGGCGTATCAATACAATAGTGTGTAGTGCTTATAATATTGCTGAGGCTGTGAAAAAAGCAGATCTTTTAGTAGGGGCAGTTTTAGTGACAGGGGCAAGTGCGCCCATTATTGTAACTGAAGAAATGGTCAAAACAATGAAAAAGGGTGCAGTCGTTGTAGATGTGGCGATTGATCAAGGGGGCTCTATTGAAACTATAGACAGAGTGACAACGCATGACCATCCATCTTATGAAAAACATGGTGTTATTCATTATTCTGTCGCTAATATGCCTGGTGCTGTTCCTAGAACCTCAACACTTGCACTTGAAGCAGCGACCTTACCATATCTTATCCAACTGGCGGATAAAGGTATCAAGCAAGCATTGCTCGCAGATCCGGCGCTTAGAAAAGGTTTAAATACTATTGATGGTAAGCTTGTATGTAAGTCAGTAGCAGATAGCTTGCGTCTTGAATATGTGCAGGCAGAAGACATGCTGAGGGCATTATAAAGAGCATATTAAATATATTTAAAAAAAGAAGCGTTACAAAACTGATAAAAAACAGTTTTGTAACGCTTCTTTTTTATGAAATAGAAAAGTGGGTTTTTCGTATACTTTCTTGTAATAGGCTAATCATACCCATCAATACACAATAAAATAGCTAAAGTTAGTGTAACTGTATTGACAATAGTGAAAAAAAGTGATAAATTAAATAAAATCAAATACAATAATATATATAGGAATACTAGGAATTAAATTTTGGGAGGAATTATAAATGAAAATTAAAGTTAATGGTGAAGAGAAACAACTAGAAAAAGCAATCAATATATTAGAGCTTTTGGTGCTGCAAGAAGTTAAGATGGTTGAAATGGTATCTGTAGAATTAAATGGTGAGATTTTAGACAGAGACGATTTTGAAAATACCCTAGTTAAAGAAAACGATGCAATAGAACTCTTATACTTTATGGGAGGTGGCAGTTTTGGATTTTAGTGAAGCGCAGATAGAAAGATATTCAAGACATATTATTTTATCAGAAGTAGGTGTAGAAGGTCAGCAAAAGTTATTAGAATCAAAGGTGCTCATCATAGGAACTGGAGGCTTGGGTGCACCGGCTGCGATGTTTTTAGCAGCAGCAGGTATTGGGACAATAGGACTTGTAGATGCGGATTCAGTAGATTTATCTAATCTGCAAAGACAGATCATCCATCAAACAAAAGACGTCGGTAAGCTAAAAGTTATATCTGGTAAAGAAACCATTAATGAAATGAATCCAGATGTTAACGTTATTACTTATCATACCTTTGTCAATGCGTCAAATATTTTGGAGATCATTAAGGATCAGGACTATGACTTTATCATTGATGGAACGGATAATTTCGGAGCAAAATTCTTAATCAATGATGCCTGCGTACTTGCTAAAAAACCTTTTTCTCATGCAGGTATCATTAGATTTAATGGACAATTAACGACTTATATCCCAGATAATAATACACCTTGTTATAGATGTATGTTCAAAGAACCGCCTCCAGAAGGTGCTGTTCCTACCTGCCGTGAGGCTGGCGTGCTGGGGGTTATGGGCGGCGTTATTGGGACACTTCAAGCTACAGAAGCGATTAAATATATATTAGGTCTTGGAGAAACACTAGCTGGTTATTTGCTGACTTATGATGCTATCAAGATGGAATTTAGAAAAATAAAAATAAAACATAATACAAAATGTGGTATATGTGGCGAAGAACCTACAATTAATGAGCTTATAGATTATAAACCACCTGTCTGCAGTATATAGGCAGCTAGTCTAAGGGGGGATAACAGATGAATGTTAACATAACGAAAGATCAGTACAACAAAATTGTAAAGCAGGCAAAAGATGAGTTTCCGTTAGAATGCTGCGGACTGCTCGGTGGCATCAAAACAGAAGAAGGTATTTGGATTAAAAAGATCTATCCACTTACAAATATAGATCAAAGTAGTGAACATTTTTCTATGGATCCTAAGGAGCAGTTTGCTGTTATTAAGGAGATGCGAGCAAGTGGGTACCTATTGGTAGGGAATTATCATTCTCATCCCTATACCCCATCTAGGCCATCGGAAGAAGATAAACGACTAGCCTATGATGCTAGCAGTATTTACGGCATACTTTCTTTAAAAGATCAAGAACCAGTCCTTAACTTTTTCAAAATTGTTGCCAATGAATCAGTAGAAAAACTTGATAGTATATTTATTGAATAGATAGGGAGGATATGCGGTGATAAAAATACCTCAGGCAGTTATAGATGAAGAAATAAATTATAGAAACAAAGTGGAAGAACTAAAAAAAGGTGTATTGGAGGCAGAAAGATTTAAACCTTATAGAGTCTCTATGGGTATCTATGAACAAAGAGATAATGATACTTATATGATCCGAACAAGAATCCCATCAGGGGTAGTGAGCATAGAGCAATTAAAAAAAATAAGTGAACTGGCTAAAAAATATGCCCATGGTGCGATTCATCTAACGACAAGACAAGACATACAATTTCATAAAGTAACGTTGGATGATACTGTAAACATCATGGAAGGGCTCTTAGAAGCAGGGATTGTGACAAGAGGAACAGGAGGCAATACGGCAAGAAATGTTGGGTGTTCTCCACTCACAGGTGTATCGCAGGATGATGTTTTTGATGTGACCCCTTATGCGCTCGCAACAACAGAGTATGTACTTAAAGATCCTACCGTATTTAATCTTCCAAGAAAATATAAAATTGCTTATTCAAATTCAAAGGAAGACACAGGCAATGCAACAATCGCAGATCTGGGGTTTGTTGCAAAGATAGAAAATGGAGAAAAAGGTTTTGAATTATATGGGGCGGGGGGGCTTGGAGGAAGTCCTAATGTTTCGATAAAACTTGAAGACTTTATTCCAGCAAAAGAAGTGTTGTATCATGTTCAGGCGATGAAAGAACTCTTTGAAAATGAAGGTAATAGAACGAATAAGCATAAAGCCCGTATAAGATATATTTTGCAAAGGCTAGGGCCAGAAGGCTTTAAATTAAAATATCAAGAACTTATAGATAAGGTTAAAAAAGAAAGAAATATTGACCTTGTTATAGATGAGGTAGCTTCAGATAAAGCCGAAGCCATATCTGAAACTATTAATAATCCTCTCGTAGTAGAACAAAAAATCAGAGGTTATTATTCACTTTATATTCATCCCGAAAATGGCAATCTTGAGGTTAATAAACTTGATCAAATCATTCAGTTTATAGAGGATCTTGATTATACAGCAAATGTGAGGCTTACGAGTACACAAGGTTTTTTTGTAAGAGATTTATTAAGCGATGATGTTAAAAAATTACTGAGTATCACAAGCAGCTTTACATCTTGTTATCAAGTAGATAATTCTGTTGCCTGTGCAGGCGCTGCTACCTGTAAGTTAGGACTATGTTTGTCACAAAATCTGTTATCTGCAATCAAAAATGAATTTGCAGATGTAGAGGAGACTATCAAAGAGCAGCTGCCAAGAATTTTTATTTCAGGTTGTCAAAACTCTTGCGGCCAGCATCAAAAGGGAGAGATTGGACTATATGGCAGAGCCAAAAGAGTAGAGAGTGGCTTGGTGCCTATGTATGCGGTGTTATTTGGAGGTGCTGTGGGCGCAGGAGAAGCTAGACTTGGTAGTGATCACGGTATGATTCCAGCTAAAAAAATTCCAGCGTTTTTAGTGGAGCTGGCGCGCCTAAAAAACACATCAAAAATCGGAGATTTTACTGCATTTGTAAAAGAAGAAAACATATCTGTTAAAAACCTCATTGAGAGTTTTTCCAAGATAGAACCTCAGAGTGAAAATCCTGACTTATATTATGATTTTGGTTCGCAGGATTTGTTCTCGCTTAAAGGCCGAGGACCTGGTGAATGTAGTGCGGGGGTACTTGATGTCATCAAGCTTGATATTTCGAATGCTAAGAATTATATAGGTGAATTTGAAAAGACAAAAGACTCTTCTAAGCTCTATGATGCCAGTGTATCAGCTGCAAGGGCTCTTTTAATACTAAAAGGGGTAGATACGACAAAAGATAGAGTAATTTTTAAAGAATTTATCAATCATTTTGTGGATACTGGCTATGTCAAACAAGCCATCAAAAAACTTGTAGAAGACCTTTTGGACTATAAACTTGGTGATATAGCGCATCTTGAAGGGTATTATGAAGAGGTAAAATATCTGATTCATAAAGTGAGCGCAATGTATGAATCGTTAGACCCAAGATTAGAAATTACACTGCCAAAAGAACAGGAAATGAAAGCCGAACAAAATACGGCTGAGACAGTACAAGACACAACGTTAAATATAGTAGATTTAAAAGGAGTAAAGTGTCCTATTAATTTCGTAAAGGCAAAAATAGAAATGGCCAAAATTGCATCTAGAGAAAACCTTGGCTTTTATCTAGATGATGGTGAGCCTATTGCAAATGTACCTAAAAGTCTAGAAGCAGAAGGGCATGACATTATAAAAATAGATGATAAGTATGATGGCTATAACTTACTTATCGTGAGGAAAAAGTAGGGAGGTTGTGGCAAATGATTTATGATAACATTCTTCAAACCATAGGCAGCACACCTATAGTAAAGCTTAATAACATTGTAGAAGAAGGTGCAGCAGAGATTTATTTAAAACTTGAAATGTTTAACCCTGGTGGTTCGGTTAAGGACAGAATTGCGCTTAATATGATTGAAGATGCCGAAGCCAATGGACTTATAAAACCCGGGGATATAATTATAGAGCCAACAA
The DNA here is from genome assembly GCF_900095725.1 of Cellulosilyticum sp. I15G10I2. Taxonomy (NCBI): domain Bacteria; kingdom Bacillati; phylum Bacillota; class Clostridia; order Lachnospirales; family Cellulosilyticaceae; genus Cellulosilyticum; species Cellulosilyticum sp. I15G10I2. Next base: position 1,099,325 of record NZ_FMMP01000006.1, on the reverse strand, counting down.
GCGGGAATACAGGGATAGGGCTTGCACTAACAGCTGCAACCAAAGGCTACAAATTGATTCTGACGATGCCAGAATCAATGTCACTAGAAAGAAGAAAACTACTTCAAGCATATGGTGCAGAAATTATACTTACAAAAGCACCTTTAGGGATGAAGGGAGCTATTGAAAGAGCCATGGAGCTGGTGGAAGAAGAGGGTTATTTTATGCTACAACAATTTGAAAACCCTGCAAATCCAGAAGCGCATAGAAAAACGACTTCTCAGGAAATACTAAAAGATTTTGGTAAGGACTTGCATGCATTTGTAGCTGGAATAGGAACCGGAGGGACTATAACCGGAGTCGGAGAAGTGCTTAAAGAGCATATTGATGGCTTAAGAGTGATTGGTGTTGAACCTGAAGACTCTGCTATACTATCCGGAGAAAAAGCAGGTGCACATATGATCCAAGGTATAGGTGCTGGATTTATTCCTAAAACCTTAAATGTAACAATTTATGATGAAATCATAAAAGTTAGCAACAAAGCCGCTTTTGAGACGTCAAGGTTACTTGGAAAAAAAGAAGGCATTCTTGCAGGGATCTCAGCTGGAGCCAATGTATATGCTGCACTTCAAATAGCAAAGCACTTAGGACCAGGCAAAAAAGTGCTGACCGTTATTCCAGATACTGGAGAACGTTATCTCTCTACCACATTATTTAATGATTAAGAAGGTGATTAGATGGAATTTCAAACAAAATTAATTCATGGAAATTGGCAGGGAGATGACAAAACAGGCGCGACCAATGTGCCTATCTATTATTCAAATGCTTTTGCACACCAGTCTGCAAAAGAACTAGAAAACATTTTTATAGGCAGAGATGCCGGCTATGTTTATTCAAGAATAGCAAATCCAAGTGTGGAAGTATTTGAAAAAAGAATAGCTGCTATTGAGGGCGGTGTAGCAGCAGTGGCCACGGCCTCAGGCATGTCAGCTATTTATCTGACGCTGATGAATTTGCTTAAACCAGGAGATGAGATTATCTCATCTTCAGGCGTATTCGGCGGTACCTATAATCTTTTGAAAAATCTTCAGGACTATCATATTCACGTTAAGTTTCTAGATAATCTGGATGCAGCAGTTTTAAAGCATGAAGTATCAGAGAAGACAAAAGTAGTATTTGCTGAAACGATAGGTAATCCAAAACTGGATGTTTTAGACATAGAAGCAGTAGGAGAGGTCTGTCGGGAGCAAAGTATTATTTTTATTGTAGATGCTACTATTACGCCGCCATATCTCATAAAGCCTATTGAATACGGTGCAGATATTGTGATTCATTCAACCTCTAAATATATTAACGGCAATTCTAATGCTATAGGCGGCATCGTTGTAGATGGCGGAAGCAAAAAGTATAGTGAAGATAAGTTTACAGGGTTTAAGCACTATACAAAGCGCTTTGGAAGATTTGCATTTACGGCTAAGTTACGCAATGAAATAGGTAAGGATATAGGGGCGGTGATGTCTCCTATGAATAGTTTTCTTAACTTAGTTGGGATAGAAACCCTAGCCCTTCGCATGAGGGCACATTGTGAAAATGCTGTAAAACTTGCCGAATACTTAAGTCAGCACCCAAAGGTAACCGAAGTTAATTATCCGCTTCTAAAGACATCAAAGTATTATAGTATCGCTCAAAAATATTACTCAAAAGGCGCTAGTGCTTTAATCACCTGCAGACTTGGGAGCAAACAAAATGCTTTTGATTTTATAGATCATTTAAAGCTCATTTCTAATTTAGTTAATATCGGAGATGCTCAAACGTTAGTGGTTCACCCAGCATCGACCATTTGTGTTAATAATACGCAAGAAGAAAAAGTGCAAATGGGTGTTTTCGAAGATTTAGTCAGAATATCTGTGGGAATAGAAGATTACAAAGATATTTTAGAGGATATCGATCAAGCATTAAAATGTCTTTAAAGAGGGGGGAAAAAAATGCACCCAATCCATATAACTAAAGAGGCGCAATCAGAATCTATACTTAGTTTTATTGAAGCTGAAATGACAAAATATCAAACCAAATACATAGTCTTATCTTTCGAGGAGTCTATCCGGGATATTGATAGAAAAAAGATGGTTGAGCTGATTAAGAAGCATTTTGATATTTTTGTGATTTTAAAATCAGAACTACCCAAGTATCAACAAATCATAGAAGAATATTTTTCTTACGGCGTACATGGGCTGTATTTTGATTCAAGCTTGAAAATTTATGCTGAAGAGAGTATAGAAATAATGCGCTTTGCTGTAGAATTATTTCCTGGCGGATGGGTTTTTGCAAACACACAAAATGATGGCAGTATGATAGAAGCATTATTGGCTTTAAAGATCGTACCTGTGTTGCAGAAAGAAGATCGTGAATTAGTTCACTTCATAAAAACTCATGAGAACTTTATTAAAATCTCACGAAATTTTATAAAATCTGTTCCGCTGCTTGATAAAAGTCAAAATGATTATTCGTTAGCGGATAAGATCAGGATGAAAATGCTGCTAGAGACACTCAACTTAAGACAAAAACTTATGATTAAAAGTATAGATGAATCCTTTAATTCCAGCGGGCTGTAGGAGGAAGTTTTAATGAAGACTACAAAAAAGAATAGCTTTTATATAGACAGAAGGCCCCTAAGTACACTTTTTTTAATAGAATACAAGAATGCTATTTTGCTGCTTTGTTCTATTAGCATTTTTTTCTTCTTTATTACAAAAACACAAATGCCTGAGGGGATGTCGGTACAGGCATATCAAGCACTGATTATCTTTGTGTTTGCAAATTTTTTATGGATAACTAATGTCATTCCGCTGGCTATTACAAGTCTTATGGTGATGGGGCTTTTGGCCACATTTCAGGTGTTGCCGGATGAAAAAATATATTCTTTCTTTGGTAATAAGGCGTTATTTTTTATAATAGGCGCTTTTGTTATATCTGCTGGTATTTCTACTTCTGGGTTAAATAAAAGAATTGCTTATTATGTATTGTCAAAGTTTGGAGATAAACCGCATAAACTAACCCTTTCCATTTTCTTTCTGTCGGCTTTTTTAGCGCATGTGATGCCTGAGCATGCAGTAGCAGCTATGCTTTTTCCGATACTGATGTCTATAAGTAAAAAGTTAGGTCTAGATAGTAAGTCTGTGCTCGGCAAATATATGTTTTTTGCACTCGCATGGGGAAGTGTACTTGGCGGTGTTGTGACTTTTCTAGGCGGAGCCAGAAATCCCCTTGCTATAGGGATTTTAGAGGAAACAACCGGTCAAACCATTGGCTTTTTGGAATGGATGATTGCAACAGCACCTCCTATCTATTTAATTATGGCTATGGTTTCTGTGTATCTCGTAAAAAAAGTTACTGCTTCTACAAGAGATACAGAGGTTTTAAAAGAAATGTTTTCAGAAGCTGGAGAGCGACTAAGTAAAATTAGCCTTAAAGAAATTAAGGCTTTAGTGATTCTTATAGGAACCATCTATATGTGGATCTTCCAGGGCAAGCAATTTGGCATAGCAAATGTAGCACTTATTAGTGCAGCACTTTTCTTTGTACTCAATGTTATTGAATGGGAAGATGCAAAAAGAGAAATCAACTGGGGCGCAATCTTTATGTACGGGGGTGCCATTGCATTAGGAAAGGCGCTTGAAGAAACCGGACTATTAGAATTTATCAATCAAAATTATATTGCGAATATAAACTTTTCAGTTTTAGGATTTATACTTGTTATCTTTACACTTAGTGTATTTCTCACAGAAGGGGTTTCTAATGCAGCAGTTGTAGTTATCTTGCTTCCGGTAGTTATAAAAACAACAATAGCTTTAGGTCTTCCGCCTACTTTAGCAGTTTACTTAGTAGCACTGCCATCGGGACTCGCATTTATGTTCCCTATGAGTTCGCCGCCTAATGCCATTGCATTTTCTTCTGGATATCTTAAAGCAAGTGATACGCTTAAAACAGGATTTGCACTTAATATCATATGTATAGCTGTGGTTGCTGTATTTGCATTAACCTACTGGCGTATAATTGGAGTTTATTAGGAGGATTAAGAATGAATCATAATAATATTGTTTGGCATGATACCAATATAAAAAGAGAAGACAGAGAGATTCTCCTTGAACAAAAAGGCATAGTACTTTGGTTTACTGGCCTCTCGGGTTCCGGTAAATCTACTGTAGCTAATGCAGTAGAAAAAAAATTATTTGAAATGGGAAGAGCGACTTATCTACTGGATGGTGACAACATCAGACATGGCTTAAACAAAGACTTAGGCTTTGATACAATAAGCAGGATAGAAAATATAAGAAGAATAGCAGAAGTAAGCAAGCTTTTTATGGATGCTGGCATTATCACATTGAGTGCTTTTATTTCTCCTTTTATTGAAGACAGGGAACAGGTGAGGGAACTTTTAAAAGATAGATTTATAGAAATATTTGTGGATTGTTCTTTAGAAGTCTGCATGGGAAGAGATCCAAAAGGGCTCTATATGAAGGCGAAAAGAGGAGAAATCAAGGATTTTACAGGAATAGACTCACCTTATGAAAAGCCAGTTAACCCTGAAATAGTTGTGCATTCAGACAAGCAAAGCGTGGAGGAATGTGCAGAACTGATTATCAGTTACCTTATCTCAAAAGGTGCTATCGCAGAAGTATTATAAAACAAAGAGAGGAGGAAAGGCTTTGAAGTTTGAGGTAAAGACTTTAGAAACAGATGTCCTTATCATCGGCGGCGGAACAGCAGGCTGCTTTAGTGCACTAACCATTGCAGAAAACTCTGATCTTAAAGTAATCGTGGCAGATAAGGCACACATTAAAAGGAGCGGCTGTCTGGCAGCAGGTGTTAATGCACTGAATGCCTATATCGGCGTAGGTGAAACGCCGGAATCCTTTGTAGAGTATGTGAAAAGAGATTCGGAAAAGGTCATCAGAGAGGACTTAGTTTATAGTATAGCTAAAGGGCTTAATAAAGTAGCAGAAAAACTTGAGAGGTTAGGTCTGCCATTTTTAAAAGATGAACACGGCGCATATGTAGGAAGAGGCAAAAGAAGTATTAAGATCAATGGAGAAAATATTAAGCCAATCTTAGCAGATGCTTTAAATGATAGGGAGACTATAAGTATTCTTAACTGTGTGAACATAACTGAGTATTTGATGAAAAAAAATCAAGTAATTGGTGCTGTTGGCTTTTCACTCAGAGAGCATATATTTTACTATATTTATGCTAAAAAGGTTATTTGTGCGACCGGAGGCGCTTCTGGGATCTATAAACCTAATAACCCAACTTTTTCCCGACATAAAATGTGGTACAGTCCCTTTAATACAGGGGCTGGATATGCAATGGGTATAAGAGCCGGGGCAGAAATGACTTCTTTTGAAATGAGATTTATAGCGTTAAGATGCAAAGATACGATTGCACCTACAGGGACGATCGCCCAAGGCATTAAGGCTGAGCAAATTAATTCTAGGGGTGAAGAATATGTTTCTAAGTACGGTAAACCTACAACCTCTATGCGATTATACGCTACGGTCATGGAAAATCTTAAAGGCAACGGGCCATGTTTTTTAAAAACAGAAGGTATTTCAAAAGACGCGGAAGGAGAATTATTTAAGGCTTATTTAAATATGGCACCTTCTCAAACGTTGAAATGGATTGAACGAAGTTCAGGACCTTCTTATGAAAATGTAGAAATAGAAGGAACTGAGCCCTATATAGTTGGAGGACATACGGCAAGCGGCTATTGGATAGACAGTAATAGAAAAACAACATTGAAAAATTTATATGCCATAGGTGATGTTGCAGGAGGAAGTCCTAAAAAGTACGTGACAGGCTGTATGGTTGAAGGAGAACTTGCTGCAAACGCTATTATCAATGAGATATACGATACCAAAATCATAAAACTAGATGTGTTAGAGGAAACAAGCATCTTGCAATATGTTTCACATTTTTTTGATAACATAATGTCGCACTATACGGCTCAGGAAATAGAGCAAGCTATGCAAAAAGTAATGGATGAGTACGCAGGTGGTATTTCGACTGGCTATATGTATAATAAGACAAAATTAAAAACAGCTGCCCTTCGTATTGAAGAACTTTTGCAGCTTGCACAAAGTACTAGGGTTAACGACTTAGATGAACTGCTTGCCCTATTTGAAACGATCGACAGATTATATATCTGTAAAGTGTTAATTAGTCATTTAGAAGCTAGAAAAGAAACACGATGGAAATGTTATCAGGAAAATAGTGATTATCCGCTTAAAGATGATGAAAATTGGATGAAATATGTAAACTCTGTCTACAAGGACGGCAGCGTTCAAATCATACTGAGAGAGCTTGTTGGGAGGGATACTAGCTATGAGCATATACATTGATAAAAACAAATGTATAGCATGTAATAAGTGCAGTAATATCTGTCCCGGAAATCTAATTAGTACGGCCCATGATCACAAAGCTTTTATTAAATGTCCACAGGATTGCTGGGGGTGCACGGCCTGTCTGAAAGAGTGTCCTGTAGGGGCTATTAAATATTTTTTGGGTGCAGATATAGGCGGCAAAGGCGGATATTTATATACCGAAAATCATCCAGAGCATATTGACTGGCATATTATCAGCCAAGACGGCAAAAAAAATACAATTCAAACTCAAAAAGACGAGTCTAATAAATATTAATTAAAGGAGGAAATTGCAATGGATCATTTAACCCAGCTTGAGAATAAATCTATTCATATTATAAGAGAAGCCTATGCAAATTTTAAAGATTTGGGTATGCTCTGGTCGATTGGAAAGGATAGTACTGTCCTCTTGCATCTTGCAAGAAAAGCTTTTTTTGGTCATGTGCCTTTTCCACTGGTTCATATCGATACACATTTTAAAATTCCTGAAATGATTGAGTATAGAGATAACTTTGCCAGAGAATGGCATCTTGATATGATTTATGGGGAAAATGCAGAAGCACTTGCAGCTAAGAACACTTTTCCAGATGGTAAATGCAGCAGGATAGAATGCTGTAAACTATTAAAATCAGAAGCGCTCAAAAATACATTAAACGGTACAAAGCCTAGATACCGCATGAATCATGAAACGGGAATATATGAAATAGATAAAAATCCTACCCCATTTACGGGTGTTATTGTAGGGGTTAGATCTGATGAAGAGGGCTCAAGATCTAAAGAGAGATACTTTTCACCAAGAGATAAAAAGAATGATTGGAACATAGGCGATCAGCCACCAGAGTTTTGGAATCAATATAAAACGGATTTTGCGCCAGGGACCCATGTTAGAATACATCCTCTTTTAGATTGGACAGAACTGGATTTGTGGGAATATATTCAAAGAGAAAATATTCCGATTGTGTCTCTGTATTTTGATAGAGGTGAAGGTAAAAGATACAGATCCCTTGGATGTTTCCCATGTACTTTGCCTGTAGAATCTACTGCTCGTACATTAGAAGAGATTGTAGAAGAATTAAGATCAGGGAAATTTGCAAATATTGCTGAAAGAAGCGGAAGAGCTCAAGATAAAGAAGACGGCGGTGGGTTAGAAGAGTTAAGAAAAGACGGTTATATGTAAACCAATCATCTTAAAATAAGGAGGATTTATTATGAACCATGAGAATATAAGTGAGCAAACTCCTCAAAATGCAAAACAGCAAATACTTAATGAAAGCATGAACATAGTAATCGTAGGACATGTGGATCATGGAAAAAGTACAGTAATCGGCAGGCTGCTTGCTGATACCAACTCACTACCAGAAGGTAAGCTTGAACAGGTTAAAGAAACTTGCAGAAGAAATGCGAAGCCTTTTGAATATGCTTTTTTACTGGATGCACTAAAAGAGGAACAGGCTCAAGGGATTACCATTGATACAGCAAGAGTATTTTTTAAAACAGATAAACGTAAGTATATTATTATTGATGCGCCAGGACATATTGAATTCTTAAAAAATATGGTTACGGGTGCAGCTAGAGCAGAAGCAGCACTTCTCGTGATAGATGCTAACGAAGGGGTTATGGAAAACTCCAAAAGACATGGCTATTTATTATCCATGCTGGGCATTAAGCAAGTAGTTATTTTAGTAAATAAAATGGATCTTATCGGTTATGACAAGCTTAGATTTGAACAAATCACCGAAGAGTATAAAGCTTTCTTAGCAGAGATAGGCGTTAAAGCCAATGCATTTATTCCTATCAGTGGATTTGAGGGAGACAATGTAGCTGTTTCATCTGATAAAATGCCATGGTATAAGGGAATGACTGTTTTAGAAAAGTTAGATGCACTTATTAACAAGAAAAATACTGAGAATCAAATCTTTAGAATGCCAGTACAAGGAGTTTATAAATTCACAGCAGGCGGAGATGACAGAAGAATCGTGGCTGGAACCATAGATACAGGAAAAGTACGTATTGGAGACGGGGTTGTTTTTTATCCAAGTGGTAAAAAATCAAAGGTTAAATCAATCGAAAGGTTTAATGCCCCACAAGCGTCAGAAGATACGGCAAGCAGCGCCACTGGGTTTACGCTTGAAGAACAGATTTATATTACGAGAGGAGAGCTTGCCTGTCTGTCTCATGAAGCAAAGCCAGAAATTGCTTCCAAAATCAAGGCAAAATTATTTTGGCTTGGAAGAGAAGACTTAAATACAGCAAGAAGTTACTTCCTAAAAATAGGAACACAGAAAATAAAGGCGGAACTCGAAGAAGTTGTAAATGTTCTGGATGCATCCTCACTAAATACAACAAATAGGCAATTTGTCAAAAGGCATGAGGTAGCAGAAGTAATACTTAAGTTAGATAAGGAAATCGCATTTGATCAAACAGAAAACCTTATCGAAACCTCTAGATTTGTCATCATTGATGATTATGAGATATCTGGCGGTGGGATTATTGCTTGTGGTTTAGAGGATATAAGTGAGACAAACAAGACTGGGGCAATAGAAAGTCTAAGCTGGATTGAAAGCTCTATTTCAAAGGAAGAACGAGCTATTAAAAACGGGCAAAAACCGGCGCTTATCCTTTTTGATGGAACAAAGGATATCAATATAAAAGATTTAGTGCTTTATCTTGAAAAAGCATTTTTTAGATATGGTAGAAATGTTCTTAATCTCAATCTGGAAAGTGAAGCATCTTTAAAAAGAAGTGACGTCATGAGTAAATTTGCAGAAATCTCAAGTATCTTATTATATGCAGGTAACATAATTTTTGCCGCAGTGAATGATTTAAAGCAATCAGATATTAATATACTTAGTACTAAAGTAGACCTAGAAGCCATAAAAATAATCTGCGTTGGTGAAGTATTAGATAATAACATGCCAATAGCACTACAGATTAAAGAGCATGCTGCTAAAGAGGAAATATATAGGCACATCAAAGAAATGATGATAAAACATAAGCTTATTTTTGAACCTTATAACATTTAAGTAGGCAAAAAGATTCTTTTATATGTAAATAGTAGAAAGAAGAACGGATAACCTTCGTTCTTTTTTTGTGGAAGGATTTAGGCGCTAGGGAAATTTTGAAAAGACATTACTAAAGTAATAGGATGCAGAAGCTTTTTTAGGGTCATACTAAATAGTGTTTTTAATAATTCCTTTGTAAGGAGACCTTGTTGTGGAAAATAAATATATTCATTTTAGTGAAAAGCGTATGTATATTTTTAGTGAGCTTGTAAAGCGCTATTGGAATGGCAATTTAAATAGTATAGCAGATTTGGATGCTTTAGCAGACGACATAAAGGAAAAGTATAGTTTTACACAGAAAGAAATGCCTTTTATAAAGAATCATATCAGAATGGCAATGGGTCAGAATCCTAAAGGTGATGAGGCCTTTAAAGATGAACTAGATAGAGTAAAAAACTTTAAAACAATTGAAAAGCCAATAGTCAACAAGTTAGAAGGACCTTGTGAGTATTGCGAAAGCCCTGGATGTCAATGTGTATCACTAGGCAAATATGAAACAGAAGCTTATAGCAGGAGTGATTTACCTGAGATTAAGAGTGATGAATGCATGGAGTGTGGATACTGTACTGTAAAGTGTGATTTAGGGGGTGTCGCAGATAAGATTGAATTTCTACCCATTATTGATTTGTTAAAAGATGAAAAGACATCAGTTTATGCTGTAGCAGCTCCGGCAATCGTCGGTCAGTTTGGTGAAAATGTCAGTATGGGGAAACTAAGGACTGCATTAAAGATGATGGGTTTTGAAGATTTGATAGAAGTTTCTTTATTTGCGGATATACTTACAATAAAAGAGGCTTTTGAATTTAACCATATGGTCAAAAATGAAATGGATTTTCTACTAACAAGCTGTTGCTGTCCTATATGGTTTAACATGATTAAAAAAAATTATCCTGATATTTATACGCATCTGTCACCGTCGGTATCACCTATGATTGCTTCAGGCAGGATATTAAAAAAGCTCTATCAAGATGCTAAGGTTGTATTCATTGCACCCTGTATTGCAAAAAAGGCAGAAGCCATGGAGCAGGGGTTGAAGGGAGCTGTTGATTATGTATTGAATTTCAGAGAACTTAAAGAAATCTTTGGTGTGCTTGAGATCGATCTTGAAGCGCTTCAAGGTTATGAGAAAGATCAGGCATCTCTTGGAGGCAGACTTTATGCAAGAATGGGAGGTGTCAGTTTTTCGGTTAAAACAGTTGTTAATAGACTGGAGCCAAAACGCGTTATTAAATTAAAAGCAAAAAAAGTAAGCGGGATAAAAGCCTGTAGGGCACTACTAGAAAGTATTCGTGCACATGAAAAGATGGACTCTAATTTTATCGAAGGCATGGGGTGTGAAGGCGGCTGTATAGGAGGACCCAAAACCAATATTGATAAGGTTAAGGCTATAAGCGCTGTCAATGAATTTGGAGAAGACTCATTGATTCTGACGCCATTTGATAACTTAAATGTGATGAAGATTTTAAAACAATTGGGGCTTAATAGTATAGAAGAGATTACCCATAATGAAGCTTTAGAAAAAATACTTTCCAGATGATAAAAAGCTTATGTGACGCAATTTAACAGTAGTCGAAAAGGATGATTCTACAAAAAATAACTCTTGAAATTTCAAGGGTTATTTTTTGTAGAGAAAGGCTGTGTGAGTTACTAACGACTATGAATACATAATAATCTACTTTTAGTACGCACTATCGTCTAATGAAACAAGACAGTAGGTTTGTTCTTTTGGCAAAAGTGACAGTTTGCAAAAAAGTACAAACAAGACTATTGACTTAAAGTTCACTTTAAGGCGTAATATAGATTGGAATGCAATCTGGTATACATGGGGAAAGGTGAGGGCTATATGACTAAAAATATGACGCAAGGAAATCCGGCAAAGCTAATTTTGCTTTTTACTATTCCACTTCTTTTAGGGAATTTTTTTCAGCAGCTCTATAATATAGCTGATACATTCATTGTGGGACGGACAATAGGTGTAAATGCTTTGGCAGCAGTAGGCTGTACAGGAAGTCTTATGTTTTTTATCATTGGCTTTGCCAATGGATTTACAGCAGGGCTATCTATTATTACTGCCCAGCGGTTTGGAGCTGGAGATGAACAAGGGGTAAAATACAGTTATGCGGCTGCGATTCTATTAAGTATAGCTGTCACTATAATACTTACAATAATTAGTGTAGTAATGGCACGGCCCATTCTTGAAATAATGCGTACACCACCAGAAATTATAGAAGATGCCCATCGCTATATTATTGTGATTTTTGGGGGTGTAGGGGCAGCGCTGTTTTTCAATCTTTATTCAAATATCATACGGGCTTTAGGTGATAGCCGAACACCACTATTGTTTTTAGTTGTGGTTTGTATAATAAATATTATTTTAGATTTTATATTAATACTGCTATTTTCGTTAGGGGTAGCCGGAGCTGCGTGGGCAACTATAACAGCACAGGCAGTCTCTGCGCTATTATGTTTTTTATACATTAAAAAGAAGCTGCCTATTTTAGAGCTAAATAGACATGATTGGCAGGTGTCAAAAGTTATTTTGTGGGAACATATAAGAGTTGCTCTGCCGATGGGTTTTCAGGCATCTATCATTGCAATTGGAGCGATAGTCGTACAGTTTACTCTGAATAATTTAGGGGCAGTATCTGTAGCAGCCTATACAGCTGCACAAAAAATTGATATGGTTGCTGTTTTGCCAATGATGTCTTTTGGAATAACTATGGCTACTTATGTGGCACAAAATTACGGCGCAAAAGACATCCAGAGAATCAGCCTTGGTGTTAGACAATGTTGTATCATGTCTGTTACATTTAGTATCATTATTGGTATCGTGAATTTTCTAGCAGGACACGTTCTTATTACGCTTTTTGTGGGGGCAGACCAGCCAGAGGTTGTTGAACAGGCACAAATATATCTGACTATAAATGGTCTGTTATATTTTGTGCTGGCGCTTTTGTTTATTTATCGTTATACCTTGCAAGGGCTTGGTCAAAGTTTTGTACCTACAATTGCTGGTATTATGGAGCTGTTTATGAGGACTTTTGCAGCGATTATATTGTCTCAAAACCTAGGGTTTAGGGGGGCATGTCTTGCAAATCCTCTAGCATGGATTGGTGCTTGTCTACCCCTAGGCATTGCTTATTTTATTACAATGAAAAGATTAACAAGATCAGTACCAATGATTACGGTTCAGCCCTGCATGATTCAGCATAAATAGAAATACGCTTTATTTAAACAATAAGCATAGTTATAGGGAAATAGGCATCTATCTTAGCGGTAGATGCCTATTTTATACTTAGTAATTTCTAATATAATAAAGTTAATCAAAGTAAATTAAGTATTGTAAAAACATGTCATAAGAAAGTTTTTTTAAAAAATCTGTAACGTTTTAAAAGAAAATGGGACTAATGATGTGAAAGGGGGAGTTGCGTGAAGCACATAGAGCACCTATATATACTTTACAAGCAGGATATTTATAGATATCTGATGGGTCTTACCCATGACTCTGACCTCTCAGAAGATCTACTGTCAGAGACTTTTATAAATGCAATTGCGTCGATTAGTCGTTTTAAAGGGGAGTCGTCAATAAAAACATGGCTGTTTTCTATCGCTAGAAATCTTTGGCTACAGAGCATAAGAAGAGACAAACATACTATTGAATATAATGACCTTTTAGAATTATATGTATCTGATAGTATAGCGGAAAATTTATTTACAAAAGAAATAATCCAAAAAATCAAGCGCCTATTATTAGAAAAAGATCTACGAACTCAAAAAATAGTAAATATGCGTGCAGAAGGATATAGCTTTGGTGAAATTGCACAGGCAGCTAATATTTCAGAAAGCTCAGCAAGAGTTATTGATTTTCGCACCAAAAAATGGATTAAAACCATACTGAAAAAGGAGGGGTTAATTTGAAGTTGTCTTGTGATGTAATAGTTGATTTAATACCGCTGGTAAAAGATGGTGTTGCGAGTGACGACAGTAATAAGATAGTTTATGAACATCTTAAAAGCTGTGAGAGTTGCAATGCAGAGTTTCAGACTTTTGCATCTGAAAGGATTGATGGGCATACTATGAAAGATGAAAAGATCATTTTTGCGATCAAACGTAGTATTTTTATAACGCAACTTACAATTCTTATTTTAGGGACCGTTGTTGGTGTGGCACTCTCAAATTCAATGGGACTGTTTTATAACTTTATCATTATGCCTGCTATTGGTGGGATTTCACTTATTGCATTTAAAAAGAAGTGGTACTGGATGATGCTTGCAGTTTTTATGTTTACCTTTTTGTGGCAGAGTGTATTAGGTATAATATCAGAAGGGGTTGAGTGGGAGGCATTATACAGAGGATTATATTATAGTTTAATATATACTGTTTTACTTGGACTAGGTGCAATTACTGCAACACTTCTCAAATTTACATTTAAGAGAGAGGAAGGAACAGAATGAAAAACACAAAAAAAATCATCTTAAAAATACTTTCAGGTACAACAGCTGCGGTGCTTATTGGCGGTATGTTTTTTGTTACAAATGCTTTTGTAGGTAATCCCATATCAGCGATGATAGCAAATAAAGAAATAAAGCAATATGTAAATCAGAATTATGCTTTTTTAGACCTTAAAATAGAAAAAGCAAGTTATAATTTTAAAAGTGGCGGATATATGGCAAGGGCTTTCTCTGAAACAAGTATTGATACGCAGTTTTCTATATACTATCGTAAGGGCAGGGTGGAACGTGATGATTATGAAAACCATGTTTTAGAGAGATATAATACACTTCAAAGGCTAGAACATGAATATTCTGCAGTTGCAAAAACTATTATGGAGAAAGAACTTGGTTATAAGAATAACACGACTGTAGTAATGTTTGATAAAGATGCGTATGGCAGTGCAAGTACTCAATTGGAGCTCGATATGAAATTTGATAAGAAAATACTTTTGAATGCGGAAGTTATTATCGGACTCAACTTAGCAGACAATTCATTACAAGGTGTTGCAAAGATTATAACGGAAAGCCACAAAGTATTTCTAGAGAATGGATGTCATTTCAGTAAATATGGTTTGTACGCTGAAAGTGATGGTGCGCTTATAATGGTAAACGGTGTCACACCTTCTGATATTGAAAGCGGCGAACTTATAAGTCTACTTGAAAAGGCTAAAAATAATGAGGGTATAAAGGACATCAGTGTTTTTATCAAGGGACAAAATAAATAGCTAGAGTAGCTTGAAGAATAGTAGGAGTTAAATAAAAATATTACTGAAAGTATAGCAAATAGAAATTTTGTGATAATATTTTAATGATGAGTATAAAAATTAAAAATTATTAATAATTAAATAATTAATAAAGTAGATAAAAATGATAAATTGTATTATAATCAAATAAAACATATAAAGGTGTCTAATACTATATCCTTTTAGTAAAGAAAAATGAAAGTGAGAAGAGGTTATGCTAGAAACCCTATTGTTAGCTATAGCAGTAGCTAAAATGAAAAACTATTCAATTAAACCACTTTTTAAGTCATGGCCTATTTATCTAATACTAGCCATTGAGCTTGTATATTTGGCTATTCAAATTTCTATATTTAGGGGATATTATGGTCTTATTAAGTATACAGATATTCTAGAAACTATTTATTTATCTTCTTATTTAACACTTATTTTTAAGTACAAGCAATATATAGGCGCTATAGCAGGCTCAGCATGCGTTGTTATGGGGTCAATACTTAATCATATAGCCATAGCTGCCAATCAGGGCAAGATGCCTGGATTTCCGACATTATCTTATTTAACAGGCTATGTAACACCGGAAGCTTTTGCTAAGGTAGGTGGCATACATGTTTTAGGGGATGACAGTACACGCTTAAAGTTTTTAACAGATATATTTGATCTAGGCTACGCTATTTTAAGTGTAGGGGATGTTCTTATCAGAAGTTTTGTATTTATTATTATTTTTGGCTCAATTAAATATTTAAATAGAGAAAATATTATAGGCTAAAGATATAAATTAGATATTTGTATTTTTTAGATTTGAAACAAAGGAGGAGAAGCTTTGAGATTAACTACTCTAGAAATTATCTTGCGTGCTATACCAGAAGGTTTTCTATATATTCTTGGTTTTTATACTTATACTAAGACAAAGATTAATATAAATCGCTATATTATATCGAGTATTTTAGGCGGAGGATTAATAGGGATTATGCGAGGTCTACCTATTAGCTATGGTATACATACAATTCTTTTGATGATTTCACTTACAGCAGTTGGTGTATTAATCAACAAAATTAATATTATAAAATCCATTCAAGCTGGCATATTAGTATTTGCATCTATGTTCATATGTGAAGCAATTAATTTATTATTAATTTTTAGTATATTTACAAAAGAAATGGAGCATATATTTGCTGATCCAAAGTTGAAAATAATATATGGGATTCCTTCACTTGTTATCTTGGGAAGTTTCTTGGGGATATACTATAGAAGACTTTCAAAGAGAAAGGAACTTCAGAGTGTCTAGAGTAGAGAGGGTGGCTAATCAGATAGCCGTTAAAGTAGCTAATGAATTACAGTTAGATGTTGATAAAAAGGCAGTAATAGCCTACGGGATTTTTGCTTTTATACATATGTTCTTATGTATATTAGCGGTAATTATAGTAGGAGCAGTCTTTGGTGTGGCATTGGAAGCTTTTCTTATTTCTTTAACGACTGCTATCTTTAGAAAATCATCAGGTGGTGCCCATGCTAGTAAGCCGTGGATCTGCAATGTTGAAGGTGTAGTTGTAAGTGTGGTGCCGGCTATTTTATTGGGTATGTTAGGTCATCAGCTAACCATGTACTTGCTTCTTATAATAGGGTTCGTTGCTTTTATTTGGGCTTATCATATAACTTTAAAATTAGCACCAGTGGATAGTCTAAGTAAACCTATCAAAAAACAAGCAACACGAGAAAAGCTTAAAAAAAAATCTATACTAATTTTAAATGTCTATGTAGGAGTAGTGCTAGTGAATATCCTTATGTTTTACTTTATAAAACATAATCGTTTTTTGATTTATTCATTTTGTATCTACATAGGAGTGATATGGCAAGCATTTACATTAACCGAGTCAGGACATTTATTATTAAATCAAGTAGATATTTTTTTAAATAATATATATTCAATAAGGGGGGGGAGAAAGAATGAAAAATCTTAACCATAAAGTATTAATGGTGATAGCAGCAGTATCTACTGTTTTTGCATCTTTAATTGCATCATCAGCATGTATATGGGCATCTTATCAACCAGAAGAACCAAAATGCTTAAGAGAAGAATAGGATAGGGGTCGGGCAACCGACCTCTATCATTATCTATACTATATTAGAGGAACTTATATATGAATCAACTTAAAGATAATCAACTTAAAGATAATAAACGAAATCAAATAAGTGATATAGTATCAGTGGTAAAGATATGCGCCTTTTTATTTATAGCCGTAATCTTTTTTAAATATTACTATACTGATGAGCGATTGAGTAGCCATACTACATATGCTAATTATAGTTTTACCTCCTTAGGAATCGTGATTTTCTTATTGCTATTTGCATATGGTATTTGGAAATTTTCAACATCTAAAAAAATAGATATTAAATATGACAAATATTTACAAATTGTCGAAGATGGATTATTTATTTTACTATTTTCATTAGTTATATTATTGACAGGAGCTCCAGACAGCCAATATAAATATTTATTTTTATTTATTATTATCACAGCAACAATACAAGAAGGAATTGAACGTGGCATTCTTGTAGCGTGTATTTCTTCAACAATCATTTTAGGTATGGATCTGATCATGTTAGCTGATATGGCAGTTAATCCTTATTTTGAGGATGATCTTATCTTAAGCGGAATTTTTATCCTTACAGCATGGCCATTAGGCTATTATGTAAAAATTGAAAGAGAACATATTAAAGAACTTGAAAACATGGTACATAAAGATGGGCTGACAGGGGTCTATAATCATAGATTTTTTTGTGATGCTTTAAGACAACAAGTGATTAACAGCGAAAAACAGCAGCAGCCGATCTCAATGCTCTTTATTGATATAGATTATTTTAAAGAATATAATGATTTACATGGACACCAAAAGGGTGATGAGGCACTCCGTGCTATAGGCAATCTGCTGAGGGCTAGTGTGAAGCCTGGTGAAATAGTTGCTAGATATGGCGGAGAAGAGTTTGCAGTATTGTTGCCTCATACAGAAGAAGAGCAAGCTATTCAAATAGCAGAAGCAATAAGAAGTAAGGTAGAACAAACATATTTTTATGGTCAAGAGAATCAACCAAATAGCAATTTAACCGTTTCGCTTGGGATATCAACATACCCAACTAAAGCTAGAAATGATATAGAACTCATTAAAAGCGCTGATGATGCGCTTTATCGTGCTAAGTTTTTTAATCGTAATCGTGTAGAGACCTATAGTTCTATTTTAGATGATTTAAAGAAAGAGATCGATGAAAAAGACGTGGAGCTCATTACTTCAGTTAAGACACTAATAAGTGTCATTAATGCGAAAGATCGCTATACGTATGCGCATACCGAAAAAGTAGTAATGTACAGCCGTCTCTTAGCAGAACATCTTAAGCTTACAGAAGAAGATAAAAAGACACTTATTTATGGTGCCTATATGCATGATATAGGTAAAATCAATATTACAAAACAATTACTCAATAAAAAAATGCCCCTAAGTGATGAGGAATGGGAGATCTTAAAACAACATCCCGCAGAAGGCGTTGAGATTATTAAACCTGTTATCTCTTTGCGGAGTATTATGCCGCTTATCTATCATCATCATGAACGCTATGATGGCAAGGGATACCCTCTTGGGCTTAAAGGAGAAGAAATTCCTTTTCTTGCCCGCGTACTTACAGTAGTGGACAGTTTTGATGCTATGACGTCTAATAGACCTTATAATAAGCGAAAGACTTATGAGGAGGGAATAGAAGAACTAAGACGTTGCAGCGGGGTTCAATTTGATCCGGATATTACGGAAGCTTTTATAGAAGTTATTAAAACATCTAAAGATCATTTCGATAACTTAATATAAGGTCAGTTGAAAAGCCTAAGGGCTTGGTGAGCATGTAACAGCCCAAAGAGCAGCAGTCTCTACGGGCTGTTTTTATAGTATTTGAATATTTCTTAGTTAAAAGCATAGGATGAAAATATGATTAAGATATTTATGTACTATAATTTACAAATAAAGGCGATTGAGACCGAAGCGAAAAAAATATATACTATAAAAGTAAGTATTTATCACCACCTAGGTGTTGAAGATAAATACGGTGATGAAGGAGTTAATGACTATGCTAAGAAGAATTAATCCGAAAAATAAAGAGGCGCTGTCTATATTAGGTTTTGGCTGTATGAGGCTGCCTACTCATGGTGGCAGCATTGATGAACCCAGAGCCATTGCCATGATCCATGAAGCGATAAAAAAGGGTGTTAATTACTTTGATACCGCGTATATTTATCACAATGGAAAGAGTGAATCGCTGCTGGGGCAGGCCTTAGCTGGGGGTTATCGGGAGCAGGTAAAGATTGCAACTAAATTACCGCCATTTATGGTGAAAGATCTAGAAAGTGCACAAAAAATTTTGCTTAAACAACTTGAAAAACTACAGACAGCGTATATTGATTATTATCTTTTGCATATGCTGACAGATAAACCAATGTTTGATCGACTTAATGCATTAGGTATTATGACGTGGCTTGAAGCTTTAAAAGAAAAAGGTGTAATCAAAAATATTGGGTTTTCATTTCATGGCAGTAAGACAGATTTTGAATTAATTGTTAAGGCTTATCCTTGGGACTTTTGTCAAATACAGTATAACTACATGGACGAAAATAATCAGGCGACAAAATCAGGCTTACAATTAGCAGCTAAGCTTGGCATGCCTGTTATTATTATGGAGCCACTGCGCGGCGGCAAGCTGGTTACGAATTTGCCTGAACAAGTGACGAAAGTCTTTGAAAGTTATTATCAAAAACGTTCCCCGGCAGAATGGGCATTGCGCTG